>NZ_JAGHFX010000061.1 GCF_017888565.1 Clostridium sp. | reverse complement strand
GATTAACAGGAGTTACTGGAGCAACTGGAGTTACTGGAGCAACTGGAGTTACTGGCGCAACAGGAGTGAGCGGAGCAACTGGAGCGACCGGAGTAACAGGAGCAACAGGAATAACAGGAATAACAGGAGTAACAGGTGCGACAGGAATAACTGGAGCAACAGGAATAACTGGAGCAACAGGAGTAACCGGAGCAACTGGATCAGGAATATCCACTTATGGTTATGTATATCATTTGGCAACTGCATTAACATCTGTTATTGCAGGTGGCACAGATGTTCCTTTTAGTAATAACGGTCCATTAGCAGGAATAACTCATACAGCAGGAGCAACTGGTATAACAGTTCCAATTGGTGGAGTATATAAAATAACGTACAATCTATTTATAACAGCAGGTGTTGGAGCATCAATTGCAATCGCTGTAGGTGGAACAGTTCAAGCATCAACTAATATTTCAGCATTAATATCTACGGGTGAACTAAGTGGAACAGCTATGTTAACTTTATCAGCAAATTCTGTAATAACATTGCGTAATAATTCATTGATTGCTTTAACATTACCATTAGCACCAGCAATAGGAGCACAAATTAATATTATTAGGTTAAGTAATTAAATTTAAAATTTAATAATTTTATGGATTATTTATAATAAAAATAAAAGAGATATACGCTTTATTAAAATTTTAAAGCTATATCTCTTTCTTATATTAATTATTAAATATATTCAATAATTCTAAAGATTTAACTCTTTCGTAAATTAGCTGCTTATCTGTTGTATATAAATTAAGTTTTTTCATTCTTTCAAAGTATTCTCCACCAGAAAATGTATGCCTTAGGCTTTTGCCATTTTCCATATCTAAGGCATCATTTGCAAAAGCAATTATATCACCTATTGCTAAATCTCTAGGTAAAATTAACAATGGTTCATTTAATGCATATTTAACGGCATTATATCCAGCTAGTGCACCTGTTACCATAACTTCTGTGTGCCCTACAAAAAATCCGGATTTTTCCCCAGCGCAGAACATATTATTTAATCCGAGTATTTTCATAGAATTATCTCTAGGACTTGAAGCTAAATATCTAATTGAATTTGAGTTACCACCAGATAATGGATCAATATATCTTGCATTCTCAAGTCCAGGTATTCTTCTAAGTTTATCTAAAGGATAATATGATGTCATAAGTTTAATATGGCCAGTATCTAATAAAATAATATTTTCAGCAAACTCTTTTAAAGCATATTGTTGACAAACCTTTTGGCTTAGCTTATCCAAATTTACATCCTCTTTAGGAACTGGCAAAGTAACAACTCCATATTTATCGAGTTTTTCTATAATATCTTCAGAGAATGATTCACGGGGAAGTTCACAGGAACCACTCATTGCTCCAGGGGTACCATTTGATCTTTCGCCCACAATATCTTTTATTCCAGCTTTAGCACTTAAACTTTCTCTACTACCAAAAGATGGACATCTTAATATGCACATAGAGCAGCCTTTGCCATATCTATTACAATTTGTCATAGAACCAGTGGACCCTGTAGTTTCTATAAATACATCACCATCTATAAAAGAGCCATTTGCTAATTTGATTCTAGTTATAGAATTGTTTTCTAAAGAAACATTAATAGCCCTGCTATTAAAATGAATATTAATTCCTAAAGATAAAATGTATCTTCTAATCTCTGGCTCTGCTTTAGCTATGTCGGTTAAATTAGCATGTTTATGACCAGAAAACTCTATATTTTGATGAATAGCAAGGGAATCCATAATGTCTATTAATTCATTAGCACCTAATAATGACAGTTCTTCTGCTGCTGTAAATCTACCATTATTTCTCATTATGCCACCGACATTACCAACACCTAAAAGCATATCAGTTCTTTCGATTATATGAACTTCTGCACCCATTTTCCTTGCCTGTATAGCAGCTTGGCAACCAGCAAAACCACCGCCTATTATAATAATTTTCATCATCTTATACCTCAAATATTAATTTTAATAATAAATTATTCTATGATCATTAAAATGCTACTATAAATATAAGTTTTATTACATAGCTGTTAAAATGGTAATGGCGACTTTAAAATAAAGTCGCCATAATAATTTTTTATAAATTAATTTATTACAGGAAATATGTTATAAACAGGTTCTTCATATGGATGAAGGTTTTTTATAACGTTAATAACTTCAAAGGCCAAATCTTTATCGCATCTAAATTCAATTTTGGCCTCTTTCTCAATAGATAAGTTCCCCTCTTTTCCAAGATGCGGATTTGATCCTTTTAAAGGCCTAAAGTAACCATTAACTTCGCTTATAGACATACAATTATCATAATTTCCTATAGTTAAAGCACCAGTTCTATTTATTGCCTCTCTTAATTTGTCTATATATTCTAAAGGAACATATATTTCAAATTTAACTTTGGTATAATTCATATATTTAATAGACCCCCTATTAATAGCTATAGTTAAATAATAGCTCATTATAATAAAATAGTAAACGAAATAAATGTCTATTACAAACAAAAGTTAAATTTAAAAAAACTCATAAAATACCTAAAAAAACTAATAAATTATTATTAATACTAAATTTTATGAAAGATAATATCAGATAAGTAAAGAAAAAACTGAAAAAGTGTGAAAGATATTATATTATATATCTTTTAAAGAGATATAGCATACTATATTAATGAAGAAAATAATATTTGGTTGGGGGAATTTTAAAATGGGAGTTTTATTTACGATTATTGGTATTGTGTTAACTATTTATACATCTTTTAATTTAATAAGAAGCATAGAATTAAAGAAAAAAGCTATAATTAAAAGAGCTAAAGTAATAGGTTTTGAAAGCTACACTTATTTAATGCCAGGAGCCGAATATCATACAGTTTATAATGCAAACGTCTATCCTATTTTAGAAATTGAGGAAGATGATAAGAAAGTAAAAGTTGCTATTCCATATTTATATGAAAAGTATAATTTTGAAAGAGGAGATGAAATTCAAGTAATATATCCAAGAGGAAAAGTGGAAAAGCTTAAGATATATAGTAATGAAGAGATATATAACTTTTATTATTCAACAATTATAATAGGGATAGCAATTACTTTGTTATCAATGACAATAATTTAAAAGGGCTAATTTTTAGCCCTTTGTTAATTAATAATTGTATACAAATCCTAAATATTACAAAATGCTTATACAAATATACAATTGTGTCTATATAAATTTAGGATATATAATTGAAATATAAAAGTAAAGGTTTAATTATCTTATATTAAATAAATTTATAATAAAAATATTTGGAAACGTTACCTAAAAAGAATAAGTATAGGGTGGGATTATAATGAATTTTAAAAAGCTATTAGTAAAGATGTTACTATTTTTTATACCAGTAATAGCTATAGGTACTATTAGCAATTCAACTATATCATATTATACTGCGAAGAATACATTAATAAAAAATAGTTTGACTATAATGGAAGAAATGTCAAAACAAGCTTCAATGAGAATTAATGATAAGTTTTTAGAAAGTATCAAAAACTTAGAAGAAATTGCTATGGATAAAAGACTTTCTAGCGATGAGATATCAATTAAGGAAAAAAGAGATATGCTTAAAAAAGAGCTTGAAAAAGGTAACTTTGATAATATAGGAATATGTGGGTTGGATGGAGTCGTTTATTATAAGGAGGGAATGGAACAAATAAAAGATAAGGATTATTTTAAGAAAACAATAAACGGTAGTGAGGTTATATCAGATCCATTTATATCGACCATTGATAAAAGTAGAGTTACTGCATATACTGTACCGCTAAAAATGAATAATAAAATAATTGGAGCTATAATAGGGTTAAAATCAGCAGAGGATTTTAGTAAATTATCAAATGATATTGAATTTTTGGAGACAGGATCAGCTTTTATTTTAAATTCTGAAGGAACCGTTATATCTCATGATGATTTTTATTTTGTTATGGAAAAAAGTAATTTAATTAATCAGTATGGAAGTGATGAGAAGTATAAGGATGTTGTAAATGTACAAAAAGATATGATTTCTGGAAAGAGTGGTTCTTCAGAGTATAATTTAAACGGTAATAAATCTTACATTGCCTATTCACCTATAGCAAGTACTGGTTGGTCTATAGGAATAACTGTGGAAAATAATGATTTACTTAAATTATTGAAAGAATTTAAAAATACTACAATTTTTATAGTTTTCTCAGTATTAATTTTTAGTATTATATTAATTTACATTATTACTAGGGGAATAACAAAAGTATTAGATAATATAAAAACTAATATGGTACATATTTCTGATGGAGATTTAACAGTTAGTTTTGGAGAAAATCATTTAAATAGGAAAGATGAAATAGGGGATATATGTAAGTCTATAGAAACTACTAGAAGTTCAGTAAAGGATATTATATCTAAAATAAAAATATCTTCAAGAGATGTCACAGAAAAATCAACTTCTCTTGCTGTTGTTTCTAAAGAGTTAAATAAACTAGCAAGTGATATATCTACTTCTATCTTTGAAGTTGCAGCCTTTAGTGGTAATCAAAAAGATGAATTAGAAAATACAATAGATGTAATAAATGTTTTTAGTGAAGAAGTAGATGAAATTTCTAAGAATATTATAAAGATAGATGATATGGCAAAAGATATTGAAATGAAATCAGTAAAGAATAGTATTGAGATGAATACTTTAATAGTTTCAACTGAAGATTTCGATTATAAATTTAGTGAATTTAGCGATAATATGGATAATATGCTTACTGATATAAGTACAGTAAAAGATATATTAGTTTTAATAAATGATATTTCCGAGCAAACAAACTTATTAGCTTTAAATGCAGCTATTGAAGCAGCTAGAGTCGGAGAAGCTGGAAAAGGTTTTGCTGTAGTAGCTGATGAAATAAGGAAGCTTGCAGAAAATTCAAATAATGCATCAAATAATATTCATAATATACTAAATAATGTATTTAAAAATACAAAGGGAATAGCTGAAGATACTGTAGAAATTAATAAAAAGCTACAATTACAAAGAAGTACTATAAACAAAGTAATTAGATCATTTAATGATATAGCAAAAGAAGTGAAAAGTATAACCCCTAGAATAAGTAATATAAACACTTCATTTACTGAAATAGACGAAAAGAAGATGAATATATTAGAAAAAATTATAAATGTGGCAAAAGCATCAAAAGATATATCAAGTGCATCTGAAGAAATAACAGCATCATCAAATGATTTAAATAAATTTAGTGAAAATGTGGCTGAGGATTCTGAGGATTTAGCATATAGAAGTATAGAAGTTTTAAAATCTATAGATAGGTTTAGGATATAGAAGTTAACGCTAGTATAATATTAAAGTGCTAGCGTTTTTATTATAACTATAGAAAATAATATATGTTTGTTACAAATATAATCAAAATATCATACTTTAATCATAATATAAATAATAATTCATTTATTTAAATATAATAATTTTATGGGAGGATAAGATGATACTAAACGTTAGAGAAATAGTTATTAGATTAGTTCTTGCTGTAATAGTTGGAGGGATAATTGGATATGAAAGAGAAAGACAAAATAGAGCAGCTGGGTTTAGAACTCATATATTAGTCTGCTTAGGAGCAACAATAATATCTTTATTACAAATTGATATTGGAAATAAAGCTATTGCTATGATTGAAGCAAATAAGGAGTTGAGTGAAGTTATAAAAATAGACTATGGAAGATTAGGAGCTCAAGTAATTACTGGAGTTGGATTTATTGGTGCAGGAGCTATAATTCACACTAAAGGAAATATTAAAGGGCTAACAACAGCAGCAACTTTATGGGTAGTAGCTTGCCTAGGACTATCTATAGGAATGGGAGAATACTATATAAGTGTATTTGGAGCCATTATAATAGTAATAACATTAGTTTTTTTAAAAAGAATAGAAAATAAATTTATATCAAAAAATATAGTTAAGAAAGTTGAAATCAAATATCGTAATATAGAAAATTTAAATATAGAAATACAAAAATGTTTTGAAAATGAAAATTTAAAGATAAAAATAGTTGAATACATTTTAGAAAAAGACAAAGATCAATATGATCAAAAAGAGGTTCATGCTATATATACAGTTATAAAGCCTGGATATGTTAAATTAGATAAAATAATAGAAGGATTAAGAGGAAATGAAAATATAATTTATATAAAAATGTTGAGTTAATTAAATAATTTTGATAATCAAAATACTTTAAATAAAAATATTAATTATACAATTGAAATTTGATGATTATTAGATTATTATTTAATTGAGGAACTATAGAAGAAGGATGGGATAATGTTATTATGCAAAGAAGTGAAAGTATAATTAATGAGCTGCTTGTAAAAATATTTAATGAGATATTGCAAATTGAAGAAAAAACATTGAAAAGTGGGCATTTTTCAGACTTATCTGTTAGAGAAATGCATACTATAGAAACAATAGGAAGAAAAGAACAAAGAATGATGAGTGAAGTATCACAGGATTTAGGTATAACTGTTGGTACATTAACTACATCAATAAATAGATTAATTAAAAAAGGATATGTAGATAGAAAAAGAATAGAAGAAGATAGAAGAGTAGTTTTAGTTGAATTAACTAAGAAGGGGAAAGTTGCACATAGACTGCATGAAAGGTTTCATAATGAAATGGTAAGAAGTATGATGGATGATCTTTCAGAAGAAGAAAAGAATGTTTTAATAGGATCTTTAGATAAACTAAATGAATACTTCAAAGATAAATGTGAATCTATAAAATAGAAAATTCCCCTATATTATTATAAAGTAGTTGTATTAAATCTACTATAATGAATCTGGTATTTATGATATTATTAGTATATTAAGAAGAAGTATGGGAGGATATTATGGGAAACACTAGTTTAGAAGTTGCTAAGTATGCAACTAGAATGGCAATTTCATCTAGAGAGGAAGAGGAAGAATTAAAGATTGAATTTAAGAAAAAAGGTGTATTAGTAACAGCTGTAAATATAGGTGGGAACATAAATGATTCAACATCCAAAATATTAGAAAGAGCATTAGTAGCTTCAAAGAGAAATGGAGTAATAAGAGAAGAACATTTACACGAAGGTGGAGTAATAGGAGCAACAAGAGATGCATTGATGCAGGTTTGGAATAGAGCAAGTGGACAAAATGTCGGAGGGAAAATAGGAATTGCAAGAAGTGGAGAACACTTAACTGTATGTATTTTTCTAAGCGTTGGACTCCTACATTTAGACGAAGTAGTGATTGGAATAGGTCATAGAGCTATTCATGAATAATTAGTAGAAATAAAGGTAATATGCTTATAAATATAAGCATATTACCTTTATTTTTTATAATTTACAAAAATAATTCTTTTGAATATTTATTTCAATAATGATATAGTAAGAAATTAAAATTAATAATGGATTATTCAAGAAAAAGGGATTTTAACAGATTAATATATAAAGTGTAATATATTAATCTTATATATATTAAAAAGATTAATATAAATGAATATTTAAAAGGATTTTTGGAAAATTAATAGTAGATTTAGTATTTATAATAAAAAATATTATTTTAAAAGTAGTTATGATTAAGTATTTTATTGTTATAAATATAACAATGAAATACTAAGATTTATAAAATTAGTTTTAAGTACTATTTCTAAAAGAAATCATTTTAAATTATATTATTATTGAGAATTTACTATACTACAATAAAATAGTAAGAACAAAAAGTCGAATAGAATAAAAAATATTAAAATAAAATATAAAATAGTCAAGAAAAGGAGAAGAACAACTTAATTAAATTGTATAAAAATATTACAAACATTTAAGAAAAAAATAAATGATAAATTTTTAACAAAAATATATTGACAAAAATATAACAATGAAATAGAATAATATTGTAATCAAGTTAAGAAAAAGCAAAATATTATAAAGAAAATAATTTTAAATGTAAAAATTATCTTATAGATATTTAGGAGGAATAAAAAATGGCTGTAACAAATGCACAAGAATTAACTCAAAGAATTAAAGAATTAAGAGAAGCGCAAAGGGTATTTGCTACTTATACTCAAGAGCAAGTAGATGAGATTTTTAGACAAGCGGCTATGGCGGCAAATGATAATAGGATTAAATTAGCAAAGATGGCGGTTGCTGAAACTGGTATGGGAATAGTAGAAGATAAAGTTATTAAGAATCATTTCGCAGCTGAATATATATATAATCAATATAAAGATATGAAAACTTGTGGAGTTTTAGAAGAAGATAAAACTTTTGGTGTAACAAAGGTTGCAGAACCTATAGGTGTTATATCAGCTATAGTTCCAACAACAAATCCAACTTCAACAGCTATATTCAAAACATTAATAGCATTAAAAACTAGAAATGCAATAATTATATCACCACACCCAAGAGCTAAAAAAGCTACAATTGAAGCAGCTAGAATAGTATTAGAAGCAGCAGTTAAAGCAGGTGCTCCAGAAGGAATCATAGGATGGATAGATGAGCCATCAGTAGAATTATCTCAAAATGTTATGAGAGAGTCTGATATAATCCTTGCAACAGGCGGACCAGCAATGGTAAAAGCAGCATATTCATCAGGAAGACCAGCTTTAGGAGTTGGAGCAGGTAATACACCAGCTATAATAGATGAAACTGCTCACATAAAGATGGCGGTAAACTCAATATTACTTTCAAAAACATTTGATAACGGAGTTATCTGTGCATCAGAGCAATCTTTAGTTGTTTTAGATCAAGTTTATGATGAAGTTAAAAAGGAATTAAGTGATAGAGGTGCTTATATTCTTAAAGGAGAAGAAATAGATAAAGTTAGAAAAATTATATTAAATGAAAAAGGTGGCTTAAATGCAAATATAGTTGGTCAATCAGCTTATAAAATTGCAGAAATGGCAGGAGTTAATGTTCCAACAACAGCTAAAGTTTTAGTTGGAGAAGTTGAATCTGTAGAATTAGAAGAACCATTCTCACATGAAAAATTATCTCCAATTCTAGCAATGTATAAAGTAAAATCATACGAAGAAGCTTTAGAAAAAGCTAATAGATTAATAGAATTAGGTGGTATGGGTCATACTTCAATACTTTACACTGATCAACTTAAGTCAAGAGATAGAATATTAAAATTTGGAGAAAAGATGAAAACAGCTAGAACATTAATAAATATGCCAGCATCTCAAGGTGCTATTGGAGACATATTTAACTTCAAGTTAGCTCCATCATTAACTCTTGGATGTGGATCATGGGGAGGTAACTCAGTTTCAGAAAATGTTGGTCCTAAGCACTTAATTAACGTTAAGAGCATTGCTGAAAGGAGAGAAAATATGCTTTGGTTTAGAGTACCAGAAAAAACTTACTTCAAATATGGTTGTTTACCAGTAGCCCTAGAAGAATTAAGAGACATGGGTAAAAAGAAAGCATTTATAGTAACTGATAAGGTATTATTTGAAATGGGATATACAAATAAAGTTACAGACGTTTTAGAAAGAAATGGAATACAATTTAAAATATTCTCAGATGTTGAACCAGATCCAACTCTTAGATGTGCGAAAGCTGGAGCAAAAGAAATGTTAGATTTCAATCCAGATGTAATAATAGCACTTGGTGGTGGATCAGCAATGGATGCTGCTAAAATCATGTGGGTAATGTATGAGCATCCGGAAGTTAATTTCCAAGACTTAGCAATGACGTTTATGGATATAAGAAAGAGAATATATAAATTCCCAACTATGGGTGAAAAGGCGATGATGGTATCAATAGCTACATCAGCAGGAACTGGTTCAGAAGTTACTCCATTTGCTGTTATTACAGATGAAACTACAGGTGTTAAATATCCACTTGCAGATTATGAGCTAACTCCAGATATGGCAATAGTTGATGCTGAACTTATGATGACTTCACCAAAGGGATTAACAGCTTGTGCAGGTATAGATGTACTAGTTCATTCAATTGAAGCATATGTATCAATAATGGCTTCAGAATATACTAATGGTTTAGCTTTAGAAGCAATAAGATTAGTATTTAAGTATTTACCAGATGCTTATAATGAAGGAACAACTAATGTTAAAGCTAGAGAAAAAATGGCTCATGCATCATGTATGGCTGGAATGGCATTCTCAAATGCATTCTTAGGAATTACACACTCAATGGCTCATAAATTAGGAGCATTCCATCACTTACCACATGGAATGGCTAACGCATTATTAATGAATGAAGTTATAAGATTCAATGCAGCTGATGCCCCAACTAAGCAAGCAGCATTTGCTCAATATAAGTATCCTAACGCAGCATGGAGATATGCTAGAATAGCAGATCATCTTGGATTAGGTGGAAATACTGAAGAAGAAAAGGTTGAATTATTAATAAAAGCTGTTGAAAAATTACAAGCTAAAGTTAATATGCCAAAAACTATAAAGGAAGCAGGAGTATCTGAAACTAAGTTCTATGAAACTTTAGATGAAATGGTTGAGCAAGCGTTTGATGATCAATGTACAGGTGCTAACCCAAGATACCCACTAATGAGTGAATTAAAAGAAATGTATATAAAAGCTTTTGAAGGCCCAAAGGCTAAAGAATCTAAAAAAGAGAATAAGAAAAAATAATATGTAAATAAAAATAGAGGTTACTTTGTGTAGCCTCTATTTTTATTTGCATATTATTCATATATAACAAGAAATTATGATATTATTTATAGAGAGAATTTATTAAGATGTTACAAAAATTAATATTACAGCATGGAGGAAATATATGAAAAAGAAAATATTAATAATAGCTCTATTATTTGTACAAATACTTATGTTTGGGTGTTCAAAGGATATAAGTAAGCAAGATGAAAAAAGGATAAAAGATACAATTGATTTAGTTTTATCATATAAAGATGGATATGATGATATTATGAAGAAACATATAAGTGAGGAGAATTTTTATATTTGTAATTACGTAGAGTTTTATTCACTATATTTAGGTGAATTAAACCTTGAAAAATATGAAAGCAATATAGTAAGCATTAAGAATGAAAATGGAAAGTATAAAGTGTATATGACTCTTGATATGGTAGCAAAAGCATTAGAAACACATGGAGATGAAGAGGCTAGTGATGAGGCAGTAGGTGAAGATGTTCCAATTGAAGTAGTTGTAGAAGAAAAAGATGGAGAGTTTTATATAGAAGGATTTACTGAATATGAAAATATTGAAAAAGCTAAAGAATTGAATAATGGATTTAAATAAAAATAAGAAAAGGAAAGATGAAAATAATGAAACCATTAGCAGAAATAATGAGACCAAAAACATTAGAGGATTTTGTTGGTCAAAAGGATATATTAGCTAAAGGAAAGCCGTTATATAACTTAATTACAAATAAGATGATTCCTAATTGTATATT
Source organism: Clostridium sp. (assembly GCF_017888565.1). Classification (GTDB taxonomy): domain Bacteria; phylum Bacillota; class Clostridia; order Clostridiales; family Clostridiaceae; genus Clostridium. The sequence continues at coordinate 31,036 of NZ_JAGHFX010000061.1, read as the reverse complement.
ATATGGGCCACCAGGGACAGGAAAAACAACTTTAGCAAATATAATGGCAAACTATGTTGATAGAAAATTTTATAAATTAAATGCTACGACTGCTTCTGTAAAAGATATACAAGAAATTACTGAGAGTTTAGATAGTTTACTTAACTATAATGGAGTAGTTATATATATTGATGAATTGCAGCATTTTAGTAAAAAGCAACAGCAGGCACTTTTAGAGTTTATTGAAAACGGAAGAGTAACGTTAATAGCTAGTACAACAGAAAATCCTTATTTTGCAATTCATAAGGCAATATTAAGTAGATGTAATATATTTAAGTTTGAAGTATTAAATATAAATGACATAACTATAGGATTGGAAAAAGCAATAAAAAAGTTAATAAATGAAGGGATTGATGTGGAGTATTCTTTGGAAGCTTTGAAATATATTGGTGAAATTTCTCAAGGAGATTATAGAAAAGCTTATAATATACTAGAACTAACTATAAATTCACAACTTAAACATATAAAAGAAGTATCTGTAGAATATATAGAAAGCTTAAATCAATCACATATGAGAGCTGATGCAAGTGGGGATGAGTATTATAATTTATTAAGTGCATTACAAAAGAGTATAAGAGGTAGTGATCCAGATGCAGCTATACATTATTTAGCAAGACTTATTAAATCAGGAAATTTAACAGCAATAATAAGAAGAATTTCTGTAATAGTTGCAGAAGATATAGGGCTTTCACATCCTAATGCACTAAGTGTAGTGAATTCAGGTATAGAGTTAGCTTTAAAGGTAGGATTTCCAGAAGCACAAATAATACTAGCAGAACTTGTTATATATTTAGCAACATTACCTAAATCTAATAGTGCATATTTAGCTATAGCTAATGCTATGAAGGATTTAGAAAACAAGAATATAGGAGATGTTCCTAATCACTTAAAGGATGCACACTATGCGGGAGCAGAAAATTTAGGAGTTTCGGGATATAAATATCCTCATGACTATGAAAATAATTATGTAAGGCAATCATATATGCCTGAAAAAATAAAAGATTCTAAATACTATTTTCCTCAAAAAAATAAATATGAAGAAAGTATAAACATGTATTGGAGCAAGATAAAATAAGGCGTTGAGATAGTATTATGATTATTGACAATAGCAGAGTGTTTTGATAAGATATAAAAGTAAATACTAGTAAAATAGTCAACATTAAAAGGGGGAAGTATAATGAAGCTTTCTACTAAGGGTAGATACGGGGTCAAGGCTATGGTAGACCTTGCAATGCACTATGGAGATGCCCCCGTTTCAATAAAAACAATCTCCCAAAGACAAAATATATCAGAATATTATTTAGAGCAGTTGTTTTCACCACTTAGAAAAGCGAAACTTATTAAAAGTATAAGAGGCGCTCAAGGTGGATATGTGTTAAATTATGCTCCAAAGGATATAACAGTAGCAGATGTTATGAATGTACTAGAAGGTCCTGTTGAAATTGCTGAATGCATTGAAGGAACTGAGTGTGATAACATAGATTTTTGTGCTACTAGATTGTTATGGGAAAAAATAAAAAATAGTATTGATGAAGTAATGAAGAACATTACACTTCAAGATATAGTAGATGATTATGTAAGAATGAAGGATGAAAATCAATTCGTTAAGATTGTTAAAAGGAGCGAATAGACATGAGAAATGTATATATGGATTATGCAGCAACTACATATGTTAAACCGGAAGTTTTAGAAGAAATGATGCCATTTTTTACTGAAAAGTATGGAAATCCATCATCTTTTTATGGAATTTCTAGGGAAACTAAAATGGCTATTGATAAGGCTAGAAGTAGGGTTTCAAAAGCATTAAATTGTGATCCGAATGAGGTTTATTTTACTGGCGGTGGATCAGAAGCAGACAACTGGGCTATTAAAGGAATAGCATCAGCTCATAGAAAAAAAGGAAATCATATTATAACAACAAAGATTGAGCACCATGCAGTACTTCACACTTGCGAATACTTAGAAAAAAATGGATTTGAAGTAACGTATTTAAATGTTGATAAAGAAGGTTTTATTGACTTAGAAGAACTTAAAAATGCTATAACAGATAAAACTATATTAGTTTCAATTATGTTTGCAAATAACGAAATAGGAACTATTCAACCAGTTAAAGAAATAGGTGAAATTTGTAGAGAAAGAAAAGTATTATTCCATACTGATGCGGTTCAAGCAATAGGGAATATTCCAGTAGATGTTAAAGAAATGAATATTGATTTATTATCTTTAGCTGGACATAAAGTTTATGGACCGAAAGGAACAGGAGCACTTTATATAAGAAAAGGTGTTAGAATTGATAACCTAATTCATGGTGGGGGCCAAGAAAGAGCTAGAAGAGCAGGAACTGAAAATACAGCTTCTATAGTAGGACTTGGTAAAGCACTTGAACTTGCAACTGAAAATTTAGAAGAACATAATAAGAGAATAACTAAACTTAGAGATAGATTAATAGATGGCTTACTAAAGGTACCACATACAAGATTAAATGGACCAATGGGAGAAAATAGATTACCAGGTAATGCTAATATTACTTTTGAATTTATAGAAGGTGAATCAATACTTCTATCATTAGACTTTGAAGGTGTATGTGCATCAAGTGGTAGTGCATGTACTTCAGGATCACTTGATCCATCTCATGTCTTATTAGCAATAGGATTACCTCATGAATTAGCTCATGGATCATTAAGATTGACATTAGGTGATGGTTCAACAGATGAGGATGTAGATTATGTACTTGAAGTTGTTCCACCTATTATAGAAAGACTTAGAAATATGTCTCCATTATGGGAAGACTTTTTAAAGAAGGGAGAAAAATATTATGATGTACAGCGATAAGGTTATGGATCATTTTAGAAATCCAAGAAATGTAGGGGAAATTGAAGATGCAAATGGCGTAGGCGAAGTAGGAAACGCTAAATGCGGAGATATAATGAAGGTTTATTTAAAAATTGAAGACAATATTGTTAAGGATGTTAAATTTAAAACATTTGGATGTGGATCTGCTATTGCTTCATCATCAATGGCAACAGAATTAATAAAAGGAAAGACTGTAGAAGAAGCTTGGGAATTATCAAATAAAGCAGTAGCAGAAGCTTTAGATGGACTTCCACCTGTAAAAATGCATTGTTCTGTTTTAGCAGAAGAAGCTATACATAAGGCAATTAATGACTATAGAAAAAACACAGGTTTAGAGCTTTGGGACTTTGAAGAATATGATGATATACACGATCATGTTCATGGTCATGAATAGGAATTAATATGAAGAAAAAAGTAGTTGTAGGTATGAGTGGCGGAGTCGATAGCTCTGTCGCTGCATACCTTTTAAAAGAACAAGGTTACGAAGTAATAGGCGTAACAATGAAGCATTTTGATGATGAAGATGAAGACTATGTTGAAAGAGAAGGTGGATGTTGTTCTCTTTCTTCAGTAGAGGATGCAAGAAGAGTTGCCGATAAACTAGGAATACCTTTTTATGTTCTTAATTTTAAGGATTCGTTTAAAGAAAAGGTAATAGATTATTTTGTACAAGAGTATATGGAAGGAAAAACACCTAATCCATGTATTGCGTGCAATAAACATATAAAGTTTGATGAATTTCTAAGAAGAGCAAAGGGAATTGGAGCTGATTACGTAGCTACAGGACATTATGCTAAAATAGAAAAAAATGAAGATGGTAGATACTTTTTAATAAAAGCAGATGATGATAGGAAAGATCAAACATATGCTTTATATAACTTTACACAAGAACAATTAAGTCAAACATTAATGCCTTGTGGAGATTATACTAAGGATAAAATAAGAGAAATAGCTAAAGAGATTGGTCTTGCAGTTCACAATAAAAAAGATAGTGAAGAAATATGCTTTATACCTGATAATAATCATGGGAAATACATTTTAAATGCTAGACCAAATCAAGTGAGAGAAGGAAATTTTGTTGATAAGAATGGTAATATATTAGGTAAACATAAAGGTATAGTTTATTATACAATAGGTCAAAGAAAAGGCTTAGGCTTAGCATTAGGGACTCCTATTTTTGTTACTGATATAAACCCAAGAACTAATGAAGTTGTTATAGGACCAGAAGAAGATGTCTTTAAAACTGATTTGATTGCAAAGGATGTTAACTTTATTCCTTTTGATTCTCTTAATGAAGAAATAACTGTATTTGCTAAAGTTAGATATCAAGCAAAACCTTCTGAAGCAATAATATCACCACTTGCAGATGGAAGAGTTAAAGTTTCTTTTAAGGAAAAGCAAAGAGCTATAACTAAAGGTCAATCAGTTGTATTTTATGATGGAAACGTCGTTGTTGGTGGCGGAATAATAGAAGAAATTATATAAATAAAAAATTCTCATATGTAGATATGAGAATTTTTTTTTATCTTTAGGAGATAATATAGTTATTCTATTATAGAAGGGAGAAAACTTATGCTAAAGAGTAAGGATTTCTATTTGCTAAAAGTGTACGACATAAGGGGGAAGTACCTAGGTATTATAGATGATATATATATTAATTTTCATAAAGGTAAAATAGTTGGCTTTTTTGTTTCAAATTATCTTTTATTTAGCAAGAAAAATTTTGTTAGAAGCAGTGATATTATTTCTTTAGAAGAGGTAATGATTGTAAAAGAGTTAACCAAAAAAGAAGGGATATCTTTTAAAAGTATAAAAGATATAGATATCAAAGATAAAAATAACATAATGAGAGGTGTATTAGAAGATTTAATCATTGAAAAGGAAGATTTATCAATAAAAGGGTTAGTTATGAGTTCAGGAATATTCGATAGGATGATAAAAGGAAAGGAAATATTACTATTAAAGGACTGTTTATTAGGGGAAGACTTTATTTTATATTATGGAAATGATGAGGTTAGACTTCAAAGTCTACCTCGAAAGAGGAAAACATGCTGATATATAAAAAACATAAAAAGATTATAAATTCAATCTTAATAATCCTATCAATATTATTAATTCTAATTTTGTATATAAAAATCAAGACGATAAGTAGTATAGTAAATATTATTTTTATAGGATTTATACTTGCTTATGCCTTGAAACCTCTTAGGGATACTATAAGCGAGAAATTTAAGCTAAGTAAAAGAATTTCATCAATTTCAATAATACTAACTATATTTTTTAGCTTGATATTACTTTCGTATATAGTTATTCCATCTATAATAAGAGAAAGTTATAATATTGGGTATATATTAGATAATATAGATGAGTATGTTAAGAATATAGTATACAAATTAAATTTGAATGATATATCTTTTTTTGAATCTATATATAATCAAATAAGTGAAGAAGCAAATATATTTTTTAGTAAAGTTACTGATAATTTCTTGGAAAATTTGATGCTTTGCTTTGAAAGCTTAATATCTCTTGCTATTGTACCAATAGTAACATATTATTTCTTAGTTGATGGGGATTTAATTTATAATAAGCTTTTATTAATATTACCAACAGAAAAAAGAATAATTGCTAAAAGGGTCATTAGCCATATAGACAAAGTTCTATCAAGATATATAATAAGTCAATTGTTATTATCATTAATTATAGGAACATTGACTTTTATAATTCTTGTAATAATAGATGTAAAATTTGCTTTAATACTTGGTATATTTAATGGGATATTAAATATAGTGCCTTATTTTGGACCTATAATAGGTGGAGTTCCTGCTATATTTGTAGCACTTATGGAATCACCTAATAAAGCATTATGGACACTTTTAGCAATATTTTTAATACAACAAATAGAGGGAAATATATTGTCACCTAAAATAACAGGAGATAGTACTAATATGCACCCTATTATAATTATAATTTTATTATTAGTAGGAGAAAAATTAGGTGGACTTATAGGAATGATAGTTGCAGTTCCAATAGGAGTTATAGTGAAAGTAATATATGATGATATCAATGATTATTTGTTTTAAATAAAATAATTGACATATTTTAATAAATAAATTATAATTTCATTGAAATATAAGAAAATTTAATATTTAGCGTTGAAGAGAATGAGTAAATATAGATTATGTATTCAGAGAGGAAGTGGAAGGTGAAAACTTCTTACATTATATATTGAAGCTATCTTGGAGCTATATTATCTAAGTGATGTATTTTTAATACATAATTAGGGTGGTACCGCGGAATATATGTTTTCGTCCCTTTTTTATAGGGATGGAAACTTTTTTTATTATAAAAAGACTATAAAGTAAACAAATGGAGGTAATAGATATGAAGTTCATGGGAACAAACGAACTTAGAGAAGCTTATTTAAAATTTTTTGAATCAAAAGATCACTTAAGATTAGAGAGTTTTCCTCTAGTCCCTAAAAATGATAAATCATTATTATTAATAAATGCAGGTATGGCACCTCTTAAACCATATTTTACTGGATTACAAGAGCCACCAAGAAAAAGAATAACAACTTGTCAGAAGTGTATAAGAACAGGGGATATAGAAAATGTAGGTAAAACATCAAGACATGGTACCTTCTTTGAAATGCTTGGGAACTTTTCATTTGGAGATTATTTTAAAGAAGAAATTATTCCATGGGCTTGGGAATTTATAACTGAAACTCTTCAAATACCAAAAGATAAATTATATGTAACAATATATTTAGAAGATGATGAAGCTTATGATATTTGGTGTAAAAAGACAGATGTAGATCCAAAGCGAATATTTAGACTTGGAAAAGATGATAACTTCTGGGAAATAGGTGTTGGACCATGTGGACCATGTACAGAAATCCATTATGATAGAGGTGAAGGAGTTATTACAAATGTTGATGACTTCGTTAAAGCAAGTGATGAAGATAGAGTAGTTGAATTTTGGAATCTTGTATTTACACAATTTGATAAAGATGAAGAAGGGATTTATAATAAATTAGTAAATCCTAATATAGATACAGGAATGGGACTTGAAAGAATAGCAACAATAATGCAAGGTGTAGATAATATATTTGAAATTGACACTGTTAAAAATATACTAAATAAAGTTGCAGAACTTTCAGGTATTAAGTATGGTGAAAATTCACAAAAAGACATTTCTTTAAGAATAATTACAGATCACGTTAAATCAGTTACTATGCTTATTTCAGATGGAGTTCAGCCAAGTAATGAGGGTAGAGGATATGTATTAAGAAGACTTTTAAGAAGAGCTGCAAGACATGGAAGGTTGCTTGGAATAAAGGGATTATTCTTAACTGATATAGTTGAATCAGTAGTTGAAAACTATAGTGGCGCTTATCCAATGCTTATAGAAAATAAAGAATATATTGAAAGAATTGTTTCATTAGAAGAGGAAAGATTTAATGAAACTATAGATTCTGGAATGAATATTTTGAATGATTATATTGAAGAAATGGAAGCTTCTAATGAAAAAACATTAAAAGGAGAAAAAGCATTTAAGTTATATGATACTTATGGCTTCCCGATAGAGTTAACAGAAGAAATTTTAGAAGAAAAAGGCATGAAGGTTGACCATGAATCATTTAGAAAAGAAATGGATGAGCAAAGACAAAGAGCTAGAAGTGCAAGAGGGGAATCATCATATATGGGAAGTGATGAAAATCCAATTAACAAGATAGATGCATCTATAAACACTGAGTTTATAGGATATAATAATGTTGAAGTAGATTCTAAAATTATTGTTTTAGCTAATGATAATGACTTTGTAGATGAATTATCAAAAGGTGAAAAAGGTTATATAGTAACAGGAAAAACACCATTTTATGCTGAAATGGGTGGTCAAGTAGGAGATAAGGGTATTATAAAAACATCTTCTGGAGAAGCGTATGTTTATGATACAAAGAAAAATGTTGGTGGAAAAACAATTCACTATATTAAGGTTGTAGATGGAACAATAAAAGTAAATGAAGAAGCAATCTTAAGAATAGATATCTCAAGAAGAAATAATATAGCTAAAAATCATACTGCTACACATATGTTACATGAAGCGTTAAAACAAATAGTAGGTAAACATGTAAATCAATCTGGTTCATATGTTGATGATGAAAGATTAAGATTTGATTTTGCTCACTTCCAAGGGCTAACAGAAGAGGAAATAGAAAAAATAGAAGAGTTAGTTAACAAGAAGATAATGGAAGTATTTAATGTTGATACAAATATTATGACTTTAGATGAAGCAAAAGATTCTGGAGCAATGGCTTTATTTGATGATAAATATGGAGATAAAGTTAGGGTTGTAAGTGTTGGAGAATTCTCAAAAGAGCTTTGTGGAGGTACTCACGTTAATAACTCAGGAGAAATTGGATTATTTAAAATAATAAATGAAGCAGGTGTTGCAGCAGGTATAAGAAGAATAGAAGCTGTATCAGGACTAAATGCCATAAAATATATGGAAGAAAAAGAAAGACTTTTAAAAGAAGCATGTAGTGCTTTAAAATGTAGTGAAAAAGATGTATTAAAGAAGATAGCTTCACAAGGTGCTGAAATTAAAGAAAAAGAAAAAGAAATTTCAGATCTTAAGGGTAAATTAACATCAGGTATTGAAGATGATATTTTATCTTCTGTTAAAGAAGTAAATGGTATAAAAGTAGTAGCTTATGGTTTAGAAGGAATAGATGGAAATGCATTAAGAGACTTAGGCGATAAAATGAGAAATAAACTTTCAAATGGGGTTGTTGTCTTATTAAGTAATGTAGGTGGAAAAGTTAATGTGGTTTCTATGGCTACTAAGGATGTTTTAGAAAAAGGTATCCATTGTGGAAAGATAATTAAAGAGGTTGCGGCAGTAGTTGGCGGAGGTGGCGGTGGAAGACCGGACATGGCTCAAGCTGGCGGTAAGAATCCAGAAAATATAAAAGCTGCAATAGAGAAAACATACTTGGTAGTAGAATCTTTAATAAAATAATCTTTAGCAAAATGGTGTACTTTTATAATTATATGGTTTATAATATAATTAAATTAAGTAAACCCGTGTATAGAATTTTGAAAATATGAGATAATATTATTAGGGATACTGTTAAACTAAATATAAGTAAGGGGGTGAGCTGCAGATAGCAGCAGTTGTATGAATAATAACTTAGACCAAACAATGCAATTTAATTTGAACATCAACAAAGAGGATTTGACAAAGTCAATATTAACAGATGTTTACAATGCGTTACAGGAGAAAGGTTATAATCCAATCAACCAATTAGTTGGATATCTTATTTCAGGGGACCCTTCTTACATCACAAGCTACAACGGAGCAAGAGCTTTACTAAGAAAACTTGAAAGAGATGAAATTCTTGAGGAAGTTATAAAATCTTATTTAGAAATAAAATAAAGAGTGCCCGTTTAATCGGGCACTCTTTATTGTTTAAGGAGATAAATATGAGAATTCTAGGTTTAGATGTAGGATCTAAAACTATAGGTGTTGCTATAAGTGATCCATTAGGTTGGACTGCACAGGGGATTACTACGATAAGAAGAAGTAAAAAAGAGAAAGATATAGAAGAAATAAAGAGGTTATGTAAAGAATATTCTGTTGAAACTATAGTTATAGGATTGCCTAAAAATATGAATGGAACTATAGGGGAATCAGGAGAAAGAGTACTAGAACTTTCTAAAATTATAAAAGAAGCTACAGGTATAAAGATTGAGATGTGGGATGAGAGACTTACTACGGTAGCAGCTCATAAAGCTATGCTTGAAGCAGATTTATCAAGAGGAAAAAGAAAGAAAATAGTTGATAAAATAGCCGCTACATATATACTACAAGGATATTTAGATAGGCTTAGTATGAAATAATTAATTCATTTCCAATTGAAAATTATTATTGACAACCGTTAAGGTAAAAATTACAATTATAAAAAAAGGAGAGAAAATTTATGAATAAGGATTTAAAACAATTAGAATTATATGATGAAGATGGAAAATTAGTAAAGTTAAATGTTGTTGCATTTTTTGATATGGTAAATCCAGATACAGAAGAAAAAAGTGAATATGTTATAGTTTATGATGATGATTATACTGAAGATGATATATTTGCTTTAAAGGTAGGAGTAGATGAAGATGGAGACGATCTATTAATACCTATAGATGATGAAGTAGAATTAGCAGCAGTTCAAGAAGCTTATGACACTATTTTTGCTGATGAAGAATAAAATTTAACTAAGAGTAAAATCTAACTAATAATAAAGGAAAGGGGTGTTGTTTGTGGAACAATCAAATAGTATAGATTTTAATGTTTTAAAAGAAGACTTAAAACAAAAAGGGTATAAATTGACGCCTCAAAGAAGAGCTATAGTTGACACTATTATAGATAAAGAAGGGGAACATTTAACTGCAGAAGAAATTTATGATGAAGTTAAAAAAAGTTGTCCTGAAATTGGTTTAGCTACAGTATATAGAACTATAATTTTATTAGAAGAATTAGGTGTGATATGTAAGCTAGATTTGAATGATGGTTGTAGCAGATATGAATTAGTTCGTAAAGATGAGGGGCATAGACACCATCACTTAGTTTGTAATGAATGTAAAAGTGTCATTGAAGTTCAAGATGATTTATTAGACGAACTTGAAGAAGAAGTTGAAAGGTCATATGGATTTAAAATTTTAGACCATAGTGTTAAATTCTTTGGGCTTTGTAGAAAATGTCAAAGCAAGATTGATAACAATAAATAAGATAAATAAGGGAACTCCTCTCTATTGAGACGACAACCTTTGTAATACATATTTTAGGAAGAAGGAGGGGACATATTGAAAAACGAGAAGGCAAAAGTTAAGATTATTCCTTTAGGTGGGATAAATGAAATAGGTAAAAATATAACTGCAATAGAATATAAAAATGATATAGTAGTTATAGATTGCGGCTTAAAATTCCCAGATGAAGATATGTTCGGTATTGATTTAGTAATACCAGATATTAGTTATTTATTAAAAAATAAAGATAAGATAAGAGGAATATTTTTAACTCATGGGCATGAGGACCATATAGGTGCATTACCTTATGTTTTAAAACAATTAGATGTACCTGTATATGGAACAAAGTTAACTCTTGGAATTGTTGAAACTAAGCTTAAGGAGCACGGATTGTTAAGTTCAACAGAACTAGTAAGAGTTAAGCCAAGAGATGTAATTAAATTAAACTCAGTTTCAGTAGAGTTTATAAAAACAAACCATTCTATTGCAGATTCAGTTGCAATAGCAATACACACTCCACTAGGAGTAGTTTTACACACAGGAGATTTTAAAATCGACTACACTCCTATAGATGGAGAACCAATGGATTTTGCAAGATTTGCTGAAATTGGTAAAAGAGGAGTGCTTGCAATGATGGCTGATTCAACAAATGTTGAAAAGCCAGGATACACTATGTCTGAAAAAGTAGTGGGTGAAAGTTTTGCAAGATTATTCTCAAAAGCAAAAGGAAGAATAATTGTTGCAACATTTGCATCAAATGTACACAGAATACAACAAATAATTGATGCAGCAAGTATGCATGGAAGAAAAGTGGCAGTATCAGGAAGAAGTATGGAAAATATAGTTGCTGTAGCTGCAGAACTTGGATATTTAGAATTCGAAAAAGATATTCTAGTAAGTATAGATCAAATAAATAAATATACAAATGATAAAGTAGTAATAATAACTACAGGTAGTCAAGGTGAACCTATGTCAGCACTTGCAAGAATGGCAAGTTCAGAACATAGAAAAGTTAACATTGTAGAAGGTGATACTGTAATAATTTCTGCAACACCAATCCCTGGAAATGAAAAATTAGTTTCTAAGGTTATAAATCAATTATTCCAAAAGGGAGCAGAAGTTATATATAAATCATTAGCTGAAATTCATGTATCTGGCCATGCGTGTCAAGAAGAATTGAAGTTAATGCAATGTTTAGTTAAACCTAAGTTTTTTATACCAATTCATGGTGAATATAGACATTTAAAGCAACATGGTGAGCTAGCAATATCTTTAGGTATGCCAGAGCAAAATGTTATAATTCCTGAAAATGGTGGAGTTATAGAAGTTAATAGAAGTAGTATTAGAAGAAACGGCTCTGTAAATTCAGGTCAAGTTTTTGTTGATGGATTAGGAGTTGGAGACGTTGGAAATATTGTTTTAAGAGATAGAAAACATTTATCTCAAGATGGTATTCTAACGGTTGTAGTAACTCTATCAAAAGAAAATAATTCAGTTGTTGCAGGACCTGATATAATATCTAGAGGATTTGTTTATGTAAGAGAGTCAGAAGGATTAATGGACGAGGCTAAAGACATAGTTAAGAATGCTTTGAAACAGTGTGAAGAAAATAATATAACTGATTGGGCAAGCTTAAAGTCTAAGGTAAGAGACGAACTAAGAGGCTATCTATATGAAAAAACAAAAAGAAAGCCTATGATATTACCGATAATAATGGAAATATAATCTGTAAGGTTGACATTTTGCAATAATAATCTTAGAATGGAATATAGTCTAAGATATAAATTTTAAAAAATTGGATACAGGTGTATCCAATTTTATTTTGGGAAAAATAAGTTATAGGTTTACATTATAAAATATACTGGAGGAAATTAGATGAATTTAATAAGTAGAGATGATATAAGAAATATAGCTATAATAGCTCACGTTGACCATGGTAAAACTACACTTGTAGATGCTTTATTAAAAGAAAGTCACGTTTTTAGAAATAATGAAAAAGTAGAAGAAAGAGTCATGGATTCAAATGATTTAGAAAAAGAAAGAGGAATTACAATTCTTTCTAAAAATACAGCTATTATGTACAATGGAGTTAAAATAAATGTAGTAGATACTCCAGGGCATGCTGACTTCGGCGGAGAAGTTGAGCGTGTACTTAAAATGGTAGATTCTGTTTTATTAGTAGTAGACTCTTACGAAGGTCCAATGCCTCAAACTAAATTTGTTTTAAAGAAGGCATTAGAACTTGGCTTACAACCAATAGTTGTTATAAATAAAATAGACAAACCAAATGCAAGACCAGAAGAAGTAATTGATGAAGTATTTGAATTATTCCTAGAGCTTGGTGCTGATGATGAACAATTAGATTTCCAAATTATTTATGCATCTGCAAGAGAAGGATTTGCAAGATATAATGTTGAGGATACAAATACTGATATGATTCCATTATTTGAAACTATATTAGAGAATGTAGAAGCTCCAAAGGGATATATAGATGGCCCATTCCAAATGCTTGTAACTACATTAGATACAAATGAATATGTAGGAAGAATAGCTATTGGTAAAATACATAGAGGTTCTGTTAAAAAGAATCAACAAGTTGCTTTAGTAAGAAGAGATGGAAGCACTTCAAGTTATAGAGTTTCAAGTATATTTACTTACAATGGATTAAATAGAGAAGATGCACAAGAAGCCTCTCTTGGAGATATAATTGCTTTAAGTGGTATTCCAGATTGTAATATAGGTGAAACTATAGCAGATGCACAAGAGCCAGAAGCTCTACCATTTGTTGAAATAGATGAACCAACATTAAGCATGAACTTTATGGTTAATGATTCACCTTTTGCTGGTAGAGAAGGCGAGTTTGTTACATCAAGACATTTAAGAGATAGATTATTAAAAGAATTAGAAACAAACGTAAGTTTAAGAGTTAATGAAATATCTTCAGACTGCTTCGAAGTTTCAGGAAGAGGAGAACTACATTTATCTATTCTTATTGAAACTATGAGAAGAGAAGGGTATGAGTTCCAAGTTTCAAAAGCAAATGTTATTTTTAAAGAAGAAAATGGTAAAAAGCTAGAACCTATTGAATACTTAACTATAGATGTGCCAGAAGAATTTATGGGGCCTGTTATGGAAAAGTTAGGACCAAGAAAGGCTGAAATGGTTAATATGACTTCAGCAGTTAATGGTTATACAAGATTAGAATTCGTTGTTCCTGCCAGAGGATTAATAGGATTTAGAAATGAATTTATGACTGATACAAAAGGTAATGGTATAATGAACCATGTATTCCATGGATATGATAAATACAAAGGAGAAATTCCAGGAAGAAGCAGAGGATCAATTTGTTCATTTGAAGATGGAGATGCAATAACATATGGATTATTCAATGCACAAGAAAGAGGAACATTATTTATAGGAGCAGGAGTTCCTGTATACCAAGGTATGATAGTTGGAGAATGTTCAAGAGCAGAAGATATTGATATAAATATATGTAAAGGTAAGAAGTTAACTAATACTAGAGCCTCAGGATCAGATGATTCACTTAAGTTAACACCACCAAGACAAATGACATTAGAACAATGTCTTGAATTTATTAATGCTGATGAATTGGTAGAAGTTACCCCTGAGAATATAAGAATGAGAAAAAGAGTATTAGATGCAGCTGAAAGAAGAAGAATAACAAGTAGAAGTAAAAAATAATAAATGAAATAAAATATCTTTATAAGTATAAAAAAAAGTATTATAATAGAGTAAATAGCCATAATAGGCTATTTACTTTATATGTAGGGGGTTTTTATGAGAAAATCGAAATCCAAAACAATTCCTATAATAATAATTTTAATACTAATTATAAGTTTTTTTGTTTTATTCAAAAGAATAATAAATAAACCATTAAATACTTCAGAAGACATAGTAATCAATGTACAAGAAGGGGATAGTTTTTATAGTATAATAAATACCTTGTCAAAGGAAAAGAAAATAAAGAATTTACCACTTATAAAATTATTTGTTAAGATTTCAGGGAAAGATATAGATGTGAAACCAGGGGAATATGTTTTACAGAAGGATTTAAATGTTAATGAATTAATAAATATATTAACAAGTGAATCCTCATTAAATATTGTTAAGTTTACAGTTCCTGAAGGGTATACAATAGATGATATAAGTCAAAAGTTAGAAAAAGAAGGAATCTGTAGTGAAGAAGATTTTATTAAAGCTATAAAAGAGTATGAGTTGCCGTCGTTTGTAAACATAAATAGTGAAAAAAGATATAATTTAGAAGGATATTTATTTCCAGATACATATTTAATAAAAGTTGGAGAAACACCTAAAGAAATAATTACAAAAATGGTTTCAAGGTTTGAAGAAATGCTTAATGAAGCAATCAAAGAATCAAATACTACTGTTAAAGATGAGGATATAGAAACTGTTGTTACTATAGCATCTATGATAGAAAAAGAAGCTAGGATTGATTCGGAAAGACCGATTATTGCATCTGTGATAGTTAATAGGCTAAATATAGACATGATGCTACAGATAGATGCAACCGTAATATATGCATTAGGTGAACATGTTGATACGGTATTATACAGTCATTTAGAAACAAATTCTCCATACAATACATATAAAAATTATGGATTGCCTCTTGGGCCAATCTCAAATCCGGGCTTAGAATCGATAAAAGCAGCACTTAAACCTGAACAAACAGATTACTTGTTTTACGTTTTACAAAATGACAAAACACATTACTTCACTAATAACTACGAAGATTTTATAAAAAAACAAAATGATCTTGGATATTAAGATAAAAACTTAAGGCTATAATTAACAATGCCTATTCGGAGGAGTAACATGAGTGGAATAACCCATGATTATATGGAAGAATATATAAGAAGCTTAATACCTAAAGCTTGTGATAAATATAAAGAATTAGAGGATTTTGCTAGGGAAAATAAAGTTCCAATAGCACAAAAAGAAACAGCTAAATTCTTAGAATTTATGGTTAGTATGAAAAGACCTTTAAGAATTTTAGAACTTGGAACAGCTATAGGATATTCAGCGGTTTTGATGTATGAAGCTTCAGGAACAAAACCAACTATTACTACTATAGAACGTGATGAAAATATGATAAAATATGCTAGGGAAAATTTCAAAAAATATAATCTTGAAGATAAAATAGAGATTAAAGAAGGAGATTGCCTAGAAATTTTAGAAGATTTAAATGAACCATATGATTTAATATTTATGGATGCTGGAAAGGGTCACTACAATCATTTTTTACCACATTGTTTAAGATTGTTAAAAGATGATGGAGTTATAGTAGCAGATAATGTTTTGTTTAGAGGTATGGTTGCATCTAATGAACTAGTAAAAAGACGAAAAATAACAATAGTAAAAAGAATGAGAGAATACTTAGAATTAGTATCTAACGATAAAGATTTAATTACTTCTGTAATACCAATGGGGGATGGAATTGCAGTGACTAAAAGGAGGTAAAAAAATGATTAAACCAGAAATTTTAGCACCAGCAGGGAGCCTAGAAAAATTAAAAATTGCAATAGACTTTGGAGCCGATGCAGTATATATAGGTGGAGGAAGACTTAATTTAAGAGCCTTTTCAGATAACTTCACCAATGAAGAAATGGCAGAAGGAGTAAAGTACTGTCATGATAGAGGAAAAAAATTATATGTAACAATGAATGTATTTCCAAGAAATCATGACTTAAAGGGTGTAGAAGAGTATATTAAGGGATTATACGATTTAGGAATAGATGCAATTATAGCTGCAGATCCATCAATAGTGATGGCGGCTAAAATAGCAGCACCGGATTTAGAAATACATTTAAGTACTCAAGCTAATACAGTTAACTGGATGGCGACTAAGTTTTGGTATGAACAAGGCGTTAAAAGAGTAGTTTTAGCTAGAGAATTAACTCTTAATGAAATTAATGTAATAAAAGAAAATATTCCAGAAGATTGCGAGTTAGAAGTATTTATACATGGATCAATGTGTATTGCATATTCTGGAAGATGTCTTATCTCAAATTATATGTTAGGAAGAGATGCTAACAAGGGAATATGCTCAAATGCTTGTAGATATAAGTATTATTTAGTTGAAGAAACTAGACCAGGTGAATATTATCCAGTTGTAGAAGATGATAATGGCACATATATAATGAATTCAAAAGATTTATGTATGATAAAACATATACCTGAACTTATTAAGAGTGGTATTCATTCATTAAAAATAGAAGGTAGAATGAAGAGTGAATTTTATGTAGCTTCAGTAGTTAAAGCTTATAGAGAAGCTGTTGATTCATATATGGCTAATCCTGAAGGGTACGAGTTTAAACAAGAATGGATGGATACATTATTAAAAATAAGTCATAGACAATATCATACAGGTTTCTTCTTTGGAAAAACTGGAGAACAAAATTATGATGTGTCATCTTATGTTAGAGATTATGATATAGTAGGTGTTGTTCAAAGCTATGATCCTGAAACAAAAGAAGCAACTATTCTTCAAAAAAATAGAGTTTTTGAAGGGGATGTAGTTGAAGTTTTAAGAGCTCATACACCTAATTTCAATGTAAAACTTGATGAAATGTTTGATGTGGAGAAAGATGTTAAAACTAATGTTGCTAATAGAGCACATATGGTATTTAAAGCTAGAGTTGAAACTCCATTAAAAGAAAAAGATATGTTAATTAAAGGAAAGAAAGTTTTAGAGCTGTAGACATAAGAAGGAGGAACTATAATGAAAAAGCCAATCTTAATTGGAATAACTGGTGGTACAGGATCGGGTAAAAGTAGTATTGCAGATGCCATATATTCAAGTTTTTCCAATGAATGTATAGCAATGATACAACAAGATATGTATTATAAAGATCAAAGTCATTTATCTATGGAAGAAAGGGTAAAAACAAATTATGATCATCCAAGGGCGTTTGATAATGATTTGCTGATTAAACATTTAAGCGATTTAATTAATGGGATTGCTATCAACAAGCCCATTTATGATTTTTCAAATCATAATAGAGCTAAAGAAACAGTAAGAATAGAGCCTAAAGATATTATAATTGTTGAAGGTATATTAGTATTAGAAGATGAAAGACTTAGAGAGTTGTTAGATATAAAGGTATATGTTGATACTGATGCTGATATAAGAATCCTTAGAAGATTAATTAGAGATATTAATGAAAGAGGAAGAACTGTAGATTCAGTAGTTAGTCAGTATTTAGATGTTGTTAGACCTATGCATATGCAATTTACAGAGCCAACAAAAAGATACGCAGATATTATAGTTCCAGAAGGTGGACAGAATAAAGTTGCAATAGATATACTTGTAACTAAAATAAAAGATATTATAAAATAGAAATAAATGTATAAAAAACACCTCCAAAGGCTAAAATTAAGCCTAGGGAGGTGTTTTTTTAATAATGGATAAAAATAAAACAGATTTAAAAAGAGTTGTAATAATAACGGGGAGTTACTTAATAATTATATCTTTATTGGTTGTTAGATTATATTTTCTTCAGATACATCCATCATCTAATGTTTCAGGGCAAATGAAGAATTATCAAGCAGAAAATCTATCACAGATGAAATATAGAATTTTTGATACTAACGGAAAGGATATGATGGACTATAATAAAAAATATATAGTAATATTAGACACCAAACCGTTTATGCTTAATAATTATGAAGAGACATTGGAAGACTTAATGGCTTTAAATTTTATCATGAAATCTGAAGACCCTGATTTTAACTATTCAGATGTTATGAAAAATGATGGTAAAATATACTATACTGTTAGTGAAGAAACTTTTAATAAAGTAAATAAATTGAAAAATATAAAAGGGATATATACCTATACATACGATGAAGTTGATACTAAGGAAGCATGGAAGACAAGTAACTTTTTAGCTAATATATCTGATGAAAGTGTTATTGAAAACTCACTAGAATATGATTTGAATTCTTATATAAAAAACAATACTTATCCAGAAGCTAAATTTTATTTGGATGAAAAAGCTGTTTATGGAGATGGAGAGCTTACTTTAGAAAATAATAATAATATTAAATTAACTGTGGATGAAACTTGGGAAGATAAGGTTAGAGAAGTGCTTCAAAAAGAAAATTATGCATTTTTAAAAAATGTTGGTGTAGTGGTATCCGAAGCAGAAACAGGGAAAATAAAAGCTATGGTTCAAAAGGATGAAACTCAAGCAAATGTAAATTTAGGTATAGAGCAATTAGGCTATGAGCCAGGGTCAATATTTAAGGTAATAACAGAAACAATTGCATTAGATAAAGGTGTTATAAGTCCAACAGATGTTTTTTCTTGTACTGGTGTAATCTGTAGTAAGGACGGTAAACCTTATGGTCATGGGGATTTATCAGTAGAAGATGCACTAAAAATATCATGTAATGATGTTTTTGCGAAAGTAGGAGCAAAAGTTGGTTATAGCGAAACAATGACTTACTTAGAAAAGATGGGACTATTCAAGCCAGTTTTTAATATAAAGGGTGAAAATAGAAATGAAGCTTCAGGAGTAAAACCTACTGTAGAAAATAGTATGAATAATATTTCAATAGGTCAAACTATAATGGTTACTCCAGTACAAATGGCTGGATTATATAATACAATAGTCAATGATGGAGTTTATATAAAGCCTACTATAGTTGAGTCAATAGTGGATGATAATGATAATATTGTAAAAGAATTTAAAGAAGAGCAAGTAAGGGTGTTTAGTCAAACGGCTTCAAGATTAGCTCAGGAAACAATGTCAAAAGTAATTTGGGAAGGTTCAGGGTTTGAAGCTAAGGTAGAAGGCGTTAATATTGGAGGGAAAACTGGTACATCAACTGGAAATGGGGGCACTAACCATGGGTGGTTTGCTGGATATTTTGAGATGGATGGCAAAAAGTACACTGTAGTAGTTATTGCACCTAATATTGGAGAAAAACATCCTGATGGAAGAGAACTTGGTGGAGGAAATACTGGAGCCCCTATCTTTAGAGATATAGTTACATCATTAACTAAGAAATAAGAATACTTAATATTAAGAGGAAAATATAAAATTATTATAAATAATAAAAACAGCCATAAAATCAATATAGATTTTATGGCTGTTTTTATTTTATAAGATAGTATGGACTTTATAATTAATCATATTTGGTTATAAATCTTAATAATAATAATATATCTCATATAGCGTTACTAAAAAAATATTCCAACTTTATTTTATGAAACACAAGCAATATTTTCGGATTTTATCATATTATATAATAAGCACTACGAGGAGGAAGTTCTGTGTTTTTTTTATCTAATATTATAGAGCTGTTATGTAATTCTGTATTTTTAACAGGTTATATATCAGGCAATAATACATTTCCAAAACCGCTTGATGAAGAAGAAGAAGAGCAATATTTAAAACTTTTAAAAAATGGGGACAAAGAAGCAAAAAGCATATTAATAGAAAGGAATCTTAGATTAGTAGCACATATAGTAAAGAAATATAATTTTCCCAATAAAGACATTGATGAACTAATATCTATAGGAACTGTTGGGCTTATAAAAGCAATAGATTCATTTGATGCATCAAAAGGAACTAGATTAGCTACTTATGCATCAAGATGTATAGAAAATGAGATATTAATGCTTTTTAGAAATAACAAAAAACAAAAAAATGAGGTTTATTTACAGGATCCTATTGGAGTTGATAAGGAAGGAAATGAAATTTGCTTAATTGATGTATTAAGTAGTGAAAAAGATTCTGTTTTAGAAAAAGTTGAAAGTAATCTTCAAATTAAGCAATTATATAATAAAATATGTGTTTCATTAAGTGAAAGAGAAGGCGAGATTGTAAAGATGAGATATGGTCTTATTGATGGTAGGTGCAGGACTCAAAGGGAAATAGCAGCATTATTAGGAATATCAAGATCATATGTTTCAAGAATCGAGAAGAAAGCTTTAAAGAAATTGAAAAAAGAGTTATCAACAAAATAAAATTATAAATATATCTATCCTATGTTGAAATATTGTGTAATATAAAGAAGGAATATAGAAAGTTTTATCGAATAAAATAAGATGGACATAATCTAGCAACATGGAGGATATAGAATAATGTATGTGTTGAATGATTTATTAAATGAGACAATAGAAAAGGGTGCATCAGATTTACATTTGACAGTTGGGTTACCTCCAACTATAAGAGTTAATGGAAGTTTGATTAAATTAGGAACTGAAAAACTAATGCCAAGTGCATTAAAGGATTTTTCAAAAGAAATACTAGGAGAAAATTTTGAATTATATAATAAAACTGGTGAAATGGATACATCATATTCTATTTCTGGGACAGGAAGGTTTAGAGTAAATATATTTAAACAAAGAAACAGCGATGCTATTGCTATTAGAGTAATTGCATTAAAAATACCGAGTTTAGATGAATTAAAGCATCCTAAAGTAATAAAAGATATAATTCAAAAACAAAGAGGATTGGTATTAGTTACTGGGCCAACAGGAAGTGGTAAAAGTACAACATTAGCGGCCATGATAAATGAAATAAACAATACAAGAGAGGCTCATATTATAACATTAGAGGATCCAATAGAATACCTTCATAAGCATAATAATTGCATAATAAATCAAAGAGAAATAGGAAAAGATAGCAAAAGTTATCAAAGTGCACTAAAAGCTATTTTAAGAGAAGATCCAGATGTTATACTTGTAGGGGAGATGAGAGACCTAGAAACTATTTCAATTGCAATAACTGCAGCTGAAACAGGTCATTTAGTATTCTCCACACTACATACAATAGGAGCTGCTAAAACTATCGATAGGATTATAGATGTTTTTCCACCACATCAGCAACAGCAAATAAGAGTACAATTAGCAGCTGTATTGCAAGGCGTTGTATCTCAGCAATTAGTACCGGTTGAAGATAATAAAGGTAGGGTTGCTGCTTTAGAAATAATGACTACAACACCAGGTATTCAAAATCTAATTAGAGAAGGTAAGACACATCAAATAGAATCAGCAATTCAAACAGGTGGAAAATATGGAATGAAAACTATGGATATGGCATTGGCAGAATTATATAAAAAAGGTGTCATAAGTGGAGAAACTGCATTAACATATTCAGTTGATAGAGAGACTATAAAAAGAATAATGATGTTATAAAAACAGAGCATATGCTCTGTTTTTTTTATTAAATTTATAAAATAATATAACTTATTAGAGGAAATTTAGAATCTTTGTTGAATATAAGATTATAAATGTTTTTTTATATATTTTAAATGTATTTAACAATAGATAATAAGAAAAGCTTATTATACACAGAAAAAGGGAGTGTTATTAAAAGAAGTACGTATGATTTCTTTAAAAATAATCATAATATTAACTAAAAGGTTGAGTTATTTCATTGTAGATGATAAAATATAATTGAATTTTATTAAATTTAATTATAAAAATTATGGTTATATTTATAAAACTAAATAAAATTTACATTGATTTCTAAATTTTAATAGTAATTAAAAGGAATATAAATAAAAAAATACAAGTGGAAGTCCAAAAATATACATTTATTGTCTTTAAGTAACAAAATCTTTATTATTTAGGATATTAAAGTATTGTTAAAAAGGTACAGTATGATGTAAAATTAATATATGAAGATATATTATTATTGAATTTGAGATTAGTAAATGAATGAAGAGAAGAAACAAAGTAGAAAAATTACTAGTAGATATTTTCTAAAGGAGGAATTATTTTGTTAGATTTCGAAGTAGATATGCAAGAGTTAACCAATATTAAGGTAATTGGTTGCGGAGGCGGTGGAGGAAATGCCGTTAATAGAATGATTGCTGAAGGGCTAAAAAACGTTGAGTTTATTGCCGTTAATACTGATAAACAAGCTTTAATGCTATCTCATGCTAATGTTAAAATCCAAATAGGAGAAAAGTTAACAAAGGGGCTAGGAGCTGGAGCTAATCCTGAAATAGGAAAAAAGGCAGCAGAAGAAAGTAGAGAAGAAATAGCAGAAGCTATAAAGGGAGCCAACATGGTATTTATAACTGCTGGTATGGGCGGAGGAACAGGTACTGGTGCAGCCCCTGTAGTTGCTGAAATAGCTAAATCTATGAGTATATTAACAGTAGGTGTAGTTACAAAGCCATTCCCATTTGAGGGTAAAAGAAGAATGAGACATGCGGAAATGGGAATTGAAAATCTTATGAAAGCAGTTGATACTTTAGTTATAATACCAAATGAAAAATTACTAAGTATGGCGGATAAGAAAACAACTCTATTAGATTCATTCAAATTAGCAGATGAAGTATTAAGACAAGGGGTACAAGCTATATCTGACCTTATAACTATTCCAGGGGTAGTTAATGCTGACTTTGCAGACATAGAAACTGTTATGTTAAATAAAGGACTTGCGCATATGGGTGTGGGTCATGGAACTGGAGATACTAAAGCACAAGATGCAGTAAGACAAGCTATTTCATCTCCATTACTTGAAACATCAATAGATGGTGCAACTGGAGTTATTATCAACTTTACAGGTGGAGTAGATTTAGGGGCTATAGAAGTATATGAAGCTGCTGATATTGTTAGGGAAGCGGCTGATCCAGATGCCAATATAATATTTGGAGCTGTTATAGATGAAACATTATCTGATGAAATCAGAATAACAGTTATAGCTACAGGATTTGAAGAAGATAATAATAAAATATTGAATCGTGAACCAGTATTTGAGAAAAGAATAATTAAAGAGCAACCGGTTAAACAGGAAGTTGAAATGCCAGAGCCAACAAAAAGAGTAGATCCTCTTTTAGATATTGAAACTGATAGTGTAAATATACCAAGCTTTTTAAGATCAAGAAAATAAATAATAAAAAAAGACTAAGAAAGTAATACTTTCTTAGTCTTTTTTTATTATTAATATATATTGATAATAACGGTACTTCTTTGTTATTTTTTATTATAATAATCAAATAACTGTAATTATATGTAATAAATAAGAGATGAAAATATATTTTGCGAAGAGTTTTTATGACAAAATTTTAAAGAGTAACAGTTTATAATTTAAGTACGAGGGGGAGATGTGTATGGTAGTTTACATAGATATACTTGTAATAGAAAACTTTATTGTAAATTTATTTTTACTGTTAATTACTATGAAGGTGTCTAGATATAAATACAATAAAACTATTTATTTTGCAGCTGCAATTGGAGCATTTTATACGATATTATTATTCTTTGAAAATAGTATTTTAACATCTTTACCATTTAAACTTTTGGTAGTATTAATAATGACATCAATAACAAGTAAAAGTTTTAAAATACTTAATAATATAAAGGCTTCAATAACATTTTTAATTATGTCCTTTACGCTAGCTGGAGTTAGTTTTAGTTTTTCATTGATGGACAACCGGTATAGTATTTTTAACTCTTTTGAAATAAGTAATTACTCTATGAAATATTTAATAATATCAATAATGATACTATACATAGTTATAGTTAGGGTAGTAGATTACTTAAGAGAAAGAGCTGTAATTAATAATTTTATATATGAAATTGAAATATCGGATGAAAAAAATACATTATTTATTAAAGGATTATTAGATACTGGAAATGCTTTAAGGGAGCCTGTTACTAATTTACCTTGCATTATAATAGAAAATGATTTTTTGAATGGATTTGATATACAAAAGAATGAAGAATTTTATATTCCTTATAGCACCATTGGAGAAGAAGGAAATTTAAAGGGATTCAAAAGTGAAAAAGTCAGGATTCGGGGAGAAGATAAAGAATGGAGAACTATAGAAGCTATAATTTGTAGCTGTAAAAATAAATTAAGCAAAGAAAATGAATTTAATGCATTATTATCAAGAGGAGTAATATAGGTGAGAATATGATGAGTTTAAGAGTATTGATAAATAGAATTATACAAAGAATTAAAATTTTTAAAAGTGAAGTCCATTATGTTGGAGGAAATGATGCTCTTCCACCACCTTTAAAAAAGGAGGAGGAAGAAGAGCTTGTAGAGAAACTTATACATGGGGATGAATCTATAAGGGATATATTAATTGAAAGAAACTTAAGATTAGTAGTGTATATAGCAAGAAAATTTGAAAATACAGGAGTATGCGTAGAAGATTTAATTTCTGTAGGAACCATTGGATTAATAAAGGCAGTTAATACTTTTAATCCAGAGAAAAAAATAAAATTAGCTACATATGCTTCTAGGTGTATAGAAAATGAAATATTAATGTATTTAAGAAGAAATAGTAAGGTAAAAGCAGAGATATCTTTTTACGAACCATTAAATATTGATTGGGATGGTAATGAACTTTTATTATCAGATATTTTGGGAACTGAAAATGATATAGTTTATAATTTAATTGAAGATGAGGTTGATAGACAGTTATTATTTCTAGCATTAAAGCATTTAAATGATAGGGAAAAAGAAATAGTTAAGCTAAGATTTGGATTAAATGGTACTAGAGAAAAGACTCAAAAAGAGGTTGCGGATATGCTTGGAATATCACAGTCATATATTTCAAGATTAGAAAAGAAAATAATAAATCGATTGAAAAAAGAAATCAATAAAATGATTTAGGTTGTCTTTAGTATAAAACTAATCACTCTCGGAAATACTTTTTAATGCAGTATGTTATTACTTCCGAAGGGGTTGATGAGATTGATTATTAATAAAGTAGAAATATGTGGAGTGAATACTTCAAAACTACCTATATTAAAAGAAAAAGAAAAAAGAGAGTTACTTTTAAAAATGAGAGACGGAGATAAAGGTGCTAGAGAAACTTTTATTAAAGGTAATTTAAGGTTGGTTTTAAGTGTCATACAAAGATTTAATAATAGAGGAGAAAATGTTGATGACTTATTCCAAGTTGGATGTATAGGCTTAATGAAGGCGATAGATAATTTTGATTTAGGTCAAAATGTTAAATTTTCAACTTATGCAGTACCAATGATAATAGGTGAAATCAGAAGATATTTAAGAGATAATAATTCAATTAGGGTAAGTAGATCATTAAGAGATATAGCTTATAAAGCTTTGTTAGTAAGAGATAAACTAATAAAAGAAAATAATAAAGAACCTACCGTTTCACAAATAGCAAAAGAACTTAATTTACCAAGGGAAGAGGTAGTATTTGCATTAGATGCTATTCAAGACCCAGTATCTTTATTTGAGCCTATATATCATGATGGCGGAGATGCCATATACGTTATGGATCAAATAAGTGACTCAAAAAATACTGATGAAAGTTGGCTTGAAAATATATCTATAAAAGAAGCAATGAAAAAGTTGAATGATAGAGAAAAGCTTATATTAACATTAAGGTTCTTTAATGGAAGAACTCAAATGGAAGTTGCTGATGAAATAGGAATATCTCAAGCTCAAGTTTCAAGATTAGAGAAAACTGCATTAAAGCATATGAGGAAATATGTATAGAGCTCTTTTAAGAGAGCTCTTTTAAAATAATAAAAGGTGTACATGCTATTATTTTATATTGAATAAATTAAATTTTAAAGGCATAAGAATATTTATTAGTATAAAGATTATTTAAAGGGGGATTTTTTATGGGACTATTTGACAATATGAAAACTGAAAATGAAATGTATTCTGAAGTTGAAGATGACGATCTATTATTACATTCTTTAAATGCATTAAGAACTATGGAAGTCATAGATATCAAAACAGGATCCAAAATGGGATATATAAAAGACTTTGTTATTAATATAGAAGAAAGCAAGGTTATATCAATAATATTACCGGGAACAGCTAAGGGGTGGTTTAGCAAAGAAGAAGATTTAGAAATACCATGGAGTAAGGTGAAAAAAGCAGGAGTAGAAGTTATATTAGTTGATAGTGCAGATATAGAAGGATTTAATTTATAAAATAATATCTAGTAAAATTCTAAAAAAATCTGTATAATCTATATATACTTAAGACAATACTTAGGAAAGGCGTGAATAAAATGAGATGTCCTTTTTGCTCCTTTGAAGAGAGTAAGGTAGTAGATTCTAGATCTACGGATGATAATACTACTATTAGAAGAAGACGAGAATGTTTAAACTGTAATAAAAGGTATACTACATATGAAAAGGTTGAAGATATTCCAATATTAGTTGTTAAGAGAGATTTAACAAGAGAGAATTTTAATAAAGAAAAGATAATTAATGGTCTAATTATAGCTTGTCAAAAAAGGCCTATATCAAGAAAGCAAATAGAAGAGTTAGCAGAAGACATAGAAAAGGCTATTTCAAATAAAATGATAACAGAAGTTAATTCTAAAATCATTGGAGAAATGGTAATGGATAGACTTAAAAATCTAGATGAAATATCATATGTTAGATTTGCGTCTGTTTATAGACAGTTTAAGGATATAAATACTTTCTTAGAAGAAATTAAAAATTTAGTATCTAATGAATAGAAAGTTAACTTAAAATAGAAAAATTCTATTTTAAGTTAACTTTTTTATGTGAAAAACAAGGTTAAAAGTAAGTTAAAACATGATTGATAAAGCAAAAAAAATAGAAAATATGTTTAATAAATGGTAAAATGTATTAAAACAAATTAAAGAGGTGACTACATGATAAGCTTATCTGTAAGGGATTTTAAGTTAAAAAAAGATTTTTTAGTTTATGATTTAGGAAAATTAGAGCTGGTTTTTTCAACAGCAGAAGAAGATAGAAGTTTTAATCGAAATACAGAGTATGGAATTAATAATTTAAATAGTATAATAAAAGAGTTTAATTTAAGTGATGTTATTTATTTAAATCAAATCCATAGTGATAAAATTTATACTTATAATAAAAATTATATAAATATAAGAGATGAAGAAGGAGATGCTTTAATTACAAAAGAAAAAAATATAGCGATAGGCGTATTTACAGCAGATTGTGTACCTATAATTATAGCGAATGAAAAAAGTGATGTAGTAGCAACTATTCATAGTGGTTGGAAAGGAACATACAATTCAATAGTTTTAAAGACTTTATTAAAAATGAAGGACGAATTTAACATAGATACCAACGAAACTAAGGTTTTCATAGGTCCACATATAAGAAAATGTTGTTATGAAGTTTCAGAGGAGTTGAAAGAAAAGTTTATAGAGAAAACAAAGATAGATGAAGATAAATTATTTGATGGAAGAAATCTAAGTATGCAGGAATGTATTTTAAAAGACTTAAGAGAATTTGGGATTATGGAAAATAATATATATTCATTAAATTTATGTACACATTGTGAGAAAAATTTAAAATTATATTCATATAGAAAATCAGTGGGTACTTACGGAAGACTATTTTCATTTGCATTTATAAAATAGGGGGGATATTAATGGCAGAAGAAAAAATACTAGTAGTTGATGATGAGGATCATATAGTAGAACTAATAAGTTACAATTTAATAAATTCAGGTTATAAAGTTATAACTGCTAATAATGGAATAGATGCTGTTAAACTAGCAAAAGCAGAAAATCCAAAGCTTATACTATTAGATTTAATGATTCCTGGATTAGATGGATATGATGTTTGTAAAGCTATAAGAAGCGATAATAATACTAAAGATATATCAGTTATAATGTTAACAGCAAAAGGAGAAGAGCTAGATAAAATATTAGGTCTTGAACTTGGAGCTGATGATTATATGACAAAACCATTTTCAATAAGAGAATTATTAGCAAGAATAAAAGCAGTTTTAAGAAGAACAAAGTCATTAGGGGGAAACGAGGAGATATTTAAGGCAAATGGAATTCTAATAAATTTTGATAGAAGAGAAGTGCTTATATCTGATAAAAAAATAGATTTGACATTAAAGGAATTTGAATTGTTAGAAATATTAGTTAAAAATAGAGGGAAAATATTAACTAGAGAAACTCTTCTAGATAAAATATGGGGATATGAGTATGTTGGTGAAACTAGAACTGTAGATGTTCATATTAGATATTTAAGAAAAAAGATAGAACTAGATGATAAAAATCCAAAGTTTATAGAAACTATAAGAGGAGTAGGATATAGGTTTAATCCTAATAACTAAATTATGAAGAAGAGAATATTAGCATCGTCATTAATAACTGTAATTTTTGCATTACTAATCGTAACATGCTCCTTTATAGCATTAGTTAATATTAAAGAAATTGATAAAACTAAAGAAATTCTATCTGTTTATAATAAATTAGTAATAAAATCAAATAACTTTAAGGATGGAGATTTAGAGGATTTTAAAATAAATAATACAAAAGTAAGGTTTACTTTTGTAGATAATGAAGGAAATGTATTAAAAGATACTAGTAATGAAAATCTTGAAAATCATTTGAATAGGGATGAAATAGTAGAAGCTTTAAAAGATGGAGAGGCTTCTGCAACAAGATATAGCAATACTCAAGCTACAAATGTGATTTACTATGCAACTAAGATAGATGATAATACATTAGTAAGATCTTCTGTACCTTTGTATACAATAAAGGTATTTTCTGAAAGTTATATAACATATTATTTTATAGTTATAGTATTTGTAGTTTTATTATCCTTAGGACTTTCTTTAAAACTGATCAGAGCTATAATTTATCCTGTTAAGGAACTTGAAATTGCTACTAATAAAATTGCAAACGGTGACTATAGTAGAAGGGTGAGTATATATACAAATGATGAAATTGGTTCGCTTGCAAATACTTTTAATAATATGGCAGATCAGTTGCAATCTAGAATTAGTGATTCATTAGATAAACAAAATAAGTTAGAAGCTATATTAGAAAGTATGGAAAGTGGAGTAATTGCAGTAGATAATAAGCAAAAGGTAATGCTTATTAATCCATATGCTAAAAAGTTGTTTGGTATAAAAAAGAATATTATAGGCGAGAATATTTCAGAGTATATAATTGATTATGATATATTAAGCTTTATGAAGAATGTTCCAGCAATAGAAATGAAGGAAATAAAGCTTATTCATCCAATATTAAGAGAACTTAGAATTAAGAAGGCACCAATAATAAACGATAAAAAAATACCAATAGGTGTAGTAATTACTGTTCTAGATATTACTGATATAAAAAGACTTGAAAATATGAGAAGTCAGTTTGTTGCAAATGTATCTCATGAATTAAAAACACCTTTAACATCCATAAAAGGTTTTGCTGAAACACTTAAATTTGTAGAGGATTTATCTACTAGAAATAAATTTTTAGATATAATTGATAAAGAGGCAGAAAGATTAACTAATTTAATAAACGATATATTAATTCTTTCTAATATTGAAAATAATCATAGAATGAAAGCGGAAGAGTTTAATCCAGCAAAAGTAATAGAAGATGTAATAAATATGGTTACTCCACAGATGAATAGTAAACAAGTAGAAATAAATTTTCTAAATAAGGGTACAAATGAATTGAGTGGAGATAGAGATAAATTCTTTCAAATGATATTGAATTTAGTTGAAAATGCTATAAAATACTCAAATGATAAAACTATAATAAGTATTAGAACGTATGATATTAATGATTATACTTATATAGAGGTGGAGGATAATGGTATTGGGATACCTAAAGAAGACTTACCAAGAATATTTGAAAGATTTTATAGGGTTGATAAATCAAGAGCTAAGGGTGGGACTGGATTAGGCTTAGCCATAGTAAAACATATAGCAAGAATGTTCAACGGGGAAATTTTTGTTAATTCAACTTTAAATGAAGGAACTAAATTTACAATAAAGTTAAGAAAGAATATAAAAATAGATGATTTTACCTATTAAAAAGAAAAGGCTTTACTAGCCTTTTCTTTTTTTGTATATAAATGCGTAGTACTGTTAATTTTTTTTAACAGTCTCATAACTTTTCTTAACTTTGAACTAATATTTACTTAACTTTTAGGGATTAATATAAGTGTGTAGAGAAAATTAATAAATATAGATTATTAAACAAAATTGAATTAAATTAAATTATTAATTGGAGGAGAATTTTATGAAAAGAAAGAGCTTAAGACTTATATGTACAGCTTTATTAGTTACAATGGTGGGAGGGGCTTTTGTTGGTTGTGGCAATGATGATGCAAATGGTGAAAGCACTGGAGGAAAATCTACAACAATATCAATTTCTGGATCAACATCAATTGGACCTTTAATGGAGAAAATTTCAGAAAAGTATGAGAGTAGCAATAGTAATGTTTCAATAGAAATAAATCAAGTAGGATCTTCAGCAGGAATAAAAGATGCTATAAATGGTGTATCTGAAATCGGTATGGCTTCAAGAGAATTAAAGACTGAAGAAGAAAAGGAAGTCAAATCAACAGTTATAGCTTATGATGGTATAGCAATAAT
>NZ_JAGHFX010000060.1 GCF_017888565.1 Clostridium sp. | reverse complement strand
TTACTTTCCCATCTTTGTCTTTCTCTCCATACTTATCAATTAATACTGCTCTTTCCTCTTCGTATATCTTAATTTCTCTTGAAATAATTTCTATATTCTTTTTGATACCATAAGATATTTTTACAGGCAGTTTATATCCTGCTAATGTCCCTAAAGTATTTAATCCATTTAACATTTCAAAATTACTAATTTTGATTTTACTCATTTATAGTTCCTCCTTGTATCCATTAATATTTATCTCACCTTTAATAGTAAGTCCATTACTATCAAAACTTGCTATAGGTTCTGTACTAGCTAAACATATTTTCTCAGCTGTAATTGTTCCCATTTCTTTACCATCAATATTAAAATTAATCTTTTTACTAGTATTAAGAGTTTCTAATTCTGATACTCTTTCCTTAAGATTAACTACTTCTCCCTTTAACACTTCAATCATATTTAATAATGTCTTTTTTCTTATAAACATACCTACTCCTCCTAATAAAAAAAATGTATTCAATTTGAACACATTAGATATATCTTGGTTTATATTTTATTGTTATATCTACATTGTTTTTACTTACTGTAATAGTATTAGCTCCTGGCTTTAATCTTGGGAATCCCCACATATCAGTATCTCCATATTTATTAATACCATCTACTGTTACTGTTCCTTCTTCTCCATTTACTATAAGCTTTTTATTAGCTTTTAGATTCTTTAAGATTATAGCTTCTTCATCCAATCCATTAATAGTTAAGTCTATTAAGTCTATACTTGGCGTTACTTCTACTATTGCTGGAGTTTCTAAATTACCAGAAACATTTATAGTTTTAGATATTATTCTATTAATCATTTCTGTTACTTGAGTATTTTCAACAATAACAAACATTTGTATATCAACTGTTTCATTGCCTTTCATAATATATTTATAGTTTGGTTCTTTGCTAATAAACCCTCTATAGAAATACTCTATATCATCGAATTTTATAGTAGCATTCTCAAATTGTTTTATTAAATTACCTTTCATAGTTTCAAGCTCATTAGCATCACTGCATATAATATCTAATGTTATATTTAATACCTTAAATTTATTCTTTCCTTTTTTATAAAATATAGGATTAAGATTATTAGTACCCCAATAATTAAATATGTCAACTTCTGCGCTACTAATATTTCTACTCATTAATTTCGCTTTAAAATTCTTTATATCTATATTATTTACCAGCACTACCTCACCCTCTTTCCAGCTAAAGCTAATTTACCATTAACTACTTTATATACTGATTCCCCTATGCTTTGTCCATCTATTTCGTTTTTTAATATGAATACACTACCCTCTGGAATACCTTCAGAACTATTTATACTATTTCCATCACTACTATTATTTTTTGTTACAACTCTAGCTGTAGTCATAGCAGTTTCATAATCTACTGTAGTTTGCATTTTAGCAACTAAATCACTCATATTAGAATCAATATCTTTCTCTAGATTAGGAGTTTCTATATCAATTCCAACTCCAATACCTTTAACGATATTCGTACCTATTAAATCTCTCATAATCCTAGAAGGTGAATGTATACCGAAGAAACCTTTTATACTGCCTATAACACTATCTGCAAAACCACCTATTAAGTTTAATATCCACCCAGTCATATTTGAAATACCATTCCAAATACCACGTATAAGGTTTTTACCAATACTAGATGCTTCATTCCAACCAAATATATTTTTTATACCTTGTATAGCTGATATAGCTACATTTTTAGCCGCTTGAAGTAAGTTACCTAAAGAACTACTAATACCATTAGCTACCCAACTTATTAAGTTTTTACCTATACTACCCCCAGCACTAAATATTCCCTTAATTCCATTTATAACACTTTCAGCTGTAAAACTAGCAATAGCTTTTATATTAGACACCATACTAGTAATACCTTTACCTATGTTTGCAATTAAATTAGACCCTATTTGCCACCAATTAAATAGGGTAAATACATTTACTATAGCCATAATTATTTGAGGAATATTAGCTACTAAAGTTGGTATTGAATTTATTAATCCTTTTATAAGCATAAGTATTATATCAATGCCAGCTTTAAGTATTTGTGGTAATGCATTGTATATGGCATTAGAAAATTCATTAATTATTCTTGGTACCTCACTAATCAATGTAGGTAATGCGGTTACTAATCCTTCTACTAAAGCTAATATAATATCTATTGCAACATCTAATATTAAGGGCAAATTTTCTATTATCATATTACACATAGAAATTATTAAATCCACTATTACAGGAATTAATGTAGGCAAATTCTGTGCTATACCTTGCCCTAACGTCATTAAAGCTTGGAGCCCAATTTCTAACAACATTGGCATTACCTCTATAACACCATTAACTAAGGACATCATTATATCTAAAGCTGTATTTATTAAAGATGGTAATCCCTCTTGTATTCCGCTTATTAAGTTTTTAACTATATCAATACCACTATTCAACAACTCAGGTAAAACACTATTTATTAATGAAGGTAATTCTTGTACTAAACTATTAAATAATTTTGTAATTCCGCCTATAGCTATTTTTATTCTAGGTAATATATTCCCCCCGAAAGTTTGTAAGCTATAAACTAAATCATTTACTAAGTCATCAAAATTTTCCGTATCACTAGCCATTCCTGTTAATATATTAGACCAAGCAGATTTAAGCATATTAAAACTTCCGCTAATTGTAGTTGCAGCTTCTTTTGCCGTTGTACCTGTAATTCCCATTTCATTCTGAATAACATGAATTGCTTCTATAATATCACTGAAATTACTTATATTGTATTTAACACCGCTTATCTTCTCAGCTTCTACTAATAGCCTTTGCATTTCTTCTTTAGTCCCACCAAAACCTAGCTTCAAATTGTCTAGCATAGTGTAATTTTGTTTAGCAAAGCCTTGATAAGCATTTTGAATCATAGCCATGTCAGTACCCATTTTATTAGCGTTATCCGACATATCAATAATTGCTTGATGTCCTATTCGTGCTGCTTTTTCTGTATCACCGCCTAGTCCTTGCAATAACGAAGCAGAAAAACTAGTAATAGTATTCATATATTCATTTGCTGACAATCCTGCTGTTTCAAAAGCGTTAGCTGCATATCTTTGTACTAATTTACTACTATCTTTAAATAATGTTTCAACACCGCCTACTAACTGCTCAAATTCAGCGTATTGTTTTACCGATATTCCTGCCAAAGCTCCAACCGCAGCACTAGCAGTAGTGACTAATCTTGTTATTGCAACTGCTCCCGTTTTTGTTAAACTTCCTAATTTGCTGCTTAAACCTTTTATATCTTTTTCGGCTCCAGTACTATCTACCTGGGTATCTATAATTATTCTTCCATCAGCCATTACATTTCTCACCTACTTTGTTTTTGACACTAAAAAAGCACTTAGTTAAAAACTAAATGCTTGATAATTATTACTATATTAAATAAAAAATTTGTATATCCTATACCCGCTATAAATCCTGTAACAAATCTTCGGATATTATTAGATTTTATTATTTTCATTAATTGTATTAGTCCATCAATAGCCATTGGTATAATTAATACCAAAGACCATAAAAAGTTAATTCTAAAATCTAAAACAATGCATATAAGGCCAATTATTTGTCCTACCAAAATCCCAGTACATCTAGCACATACAGGAAATTGATATCCCTTATAAGAGAAGCTTCTTTCATGCATTTGATGACAAGTGTACCCGCCTATTCTCATAAGTGTTGTCCATAATTTTAATTGTTTATTTAAATTTCTCTCCACAATCTACACACATCCTATATGCACTATGACTTGTTTTGCTTTTCCCCATTCCACACATTCCACACAATAATCCTATAGGACCAAAACATATCGCTCCTAAACATCCTTTTCCAGCTCCGAACCCCTTTGTTTCCGTTGTAGAATCGTTTATTATTTGTACGTTATTGCTGCCACATTTAGGACATCCTTTTTCGTTTCCCATTGTATCTCCCCCTCAAACAGTTAAAATATATTTATATAATACCATTTTTGAGGTTAATTTACAATTTTTATTAATATTTTTACAATAGATTATTTACATTTTTCCCAAGAAGTAAAGCTTCGGTTATTTCATCTAGTTTTTCTCTTTCATCTTTAGGTATAGGTATTTCGTATAGTTTGCGCATCTTCTTATAATAAGCCTTTTCTTCTTTAGACTTAATCTTAGACAGATCCATACTCCTATATCCCATTATCTTAACTATCTCATTATCCTCTTTAAGACTCTTAAACATAGCTTTAAATTTCCACCAATGTAAATACTCTATATCCTGTAAATCTATATTATATTGGTCCATAAATGCAGCATATATATAATCATCATCATGTTCAAAACTATAAATTTGAGTGACTCTCTTACCTTTACCATTTCCTTTAGATGATGTTATTTCTTTACCGCACCTATAAAACCATAACATTTGCTCTATTGCTTCATTGATGTTTTCCGGTATAACTGGATAATAAAGTTCTAAAGCTGTTATAATTTTATCTTCTTCTCCTATAGAACTATCTTGCATTAATAATTCAAATAAAATAGAAGTACGGAAATCACTATTAATCTCGTACTCCTTATTATCAATCTCTACTGTAATAGGCAATAAATCAACTAGTATATTCATTATTTTTTAGCACGTCTTTGAGCTCTGTTAGGAGAATATTTATGAGCTATTTTTTCAATTTCTACTCTTTGTTCATTTGCTTGGTCAACCAATTCGCTAAAGGCTTTTAAGCATATTTTTAAATTAACTCTATTCCCAAATACCTTTTTATCAGTTCCTTCTCCAAACATAGTATTAAATACGTTAAAAATAGTTTCACATTGAGTTTTAACAACTTGTGTCATACTCATATTCTTATTATTTTCTTCTACTTTTTTTAACTCCTCCATGGACTTATCATATTTTTCTGCCACTTCTAAATCATAGAAATCTATATCTTCTAACTCAACACCGTTAATTATCATTTAACATTCCCCCATTTCTATTTTATAGTCCAGCTATTTCCTAATGTAGCAGT
>NZ_JAGHFX010000059.1 GCF_017888565.1 Clostridium sp. | reverse complement strand
TACCCCCAACCACTTCTCCATTTGTAGCAAACATAAGACCACCTTGATCCATTTCTACACCATAGCCGTTTAGAACATTAATTATCTTACCTATTATTTGCATTGTAAGACCATCATAAGATAAATTTCCATTAGCATAGTCAAAAGTACCATTATCTAAATTTATCCACGAAACACCATTAAAACTTTTTAATAATCCAGTTTTTATTAATCCCGCATTTAATACACCTGTAGTTATAAAATCCGCAACTATTTGTCCATCTTGAGTTATAGCAGTCCCAAACTCTCCATAATAACCTGTTTTAGAGTGACCTAAACCTCCATTATTAAATCTCCAAACATTTATCATAGTGTTTATGTCTTTTGTATCACCTATAATAATTTCATTCTCTCTAACTATTACATAAGAATTTTTAAGTCCACCTTTTATTAAAGAAGTAGCGTTATCTTTAGCTAGTTGAAGGATAGTTTCTGTACTATCCATAGTTTCTAATTTTTCTACTATTTGCTTAATACTTAAAGGCTTAACCTCTATATAATTACTTAGCTTAATCTCCTTAGTTTTTTGAGCTAATACATCATACTTTTTACTCATAGCCCTTACTTTTATATCTACATTCAACTTAGGAATATAAACTCTGGAAGTATCACCTATAAACAATCTTTCAGCTACTACATAGTTTTTATATTCCTCTGTCTTTTCTAATTGAACAAAATTAATAATGTAACTAGCCTTAATTTTATCTATATCATTTTTAGAAAACTCTTCTTCTATTCTTCTATCTAATTCAGCTTGAGCCTGCTCTAAAGTATCATAACCTTCGTCATTATATTCATCTTTAACCTTAACATCATCATATTTAATTACGCTGGTGTATATTCGATTATAAGCGCCTATAAGTGAACTATCTATATAGTTACCTAATATTCCATTGTAACCTTGTCCTCTCGCCCTAGTGACTAGATTATCTATATTAGAAGTACCTTTAAATCCAGTAAGATTTTTACCTTCTCTTATGCTAAATCCTCTATCTCTTCCAATACGCTTATTAATATAAATAGTATAACCACGCCTTTGGACTTCCCCACCCCAACGATTTAAGAAAGAATTATCATTATCATGTAAAGCCTTGTATAAGCTCATTCTTTGATAATAAGCAGTAGCTACTATATCTATATCTGAAACTATTTGTATTTCTTTTTTACCTTCTGCATTATCAAGTAACCAACTTACTGCTCCTTGACCATTTAAATTCGTAGGCCTTACATCTTCTAGCCATAAAGTTAATGAATCAGCAATAGTTATTTGCCTTGCAACTACATCTATATATCTAGTTCCAACTGTTACTTTAGATATACGGAATATTTCATACCCATAATCCAATAGGACTTTTAAAATACCCTCTTCTTGTAACTCTTCTTGGATGTTATCTTCTATCAAAAATGTTTCATCTAAAATATAATTTCCTGTGCTTAAATCTTCCTCGGTGGTAGCTCTAATACAATACTTATCTAAACTTTTGCCATTGCTACTTAAGACTATATATTTAGGAGTACCAGGAGGAAAATAAGCTACCTTTATTTCTTTTTTCATATTCTGGCCCTCCTAACACTTATATTTTGTAATATATTCAATCACTATTTTAGTTACATTTCCTGTATAAGAAATTGTATTTATACCTTTTTCAAGCAAAATAAAATCCCCCGAGGTATCATTATCCTTGGAGGTTCCATCTTGGTTTCTAACTTGTAATGCATAACTATCAATTTCTACATAATTATTAACATTATTAATTTGCATTGTTTCTTCGTCTATAGTTAATTGTATATTTCCACTTCCATAAACTTTTATTAAAGTGTCCCCTGGAGCATTACCATTGTAATTTATTTTAAATCCACTCTTTGTAATCTCATGCACTGTCTTAGTTAAATCTTGTGTAAAAGGCTCACATAAAAACGTAACATCAAATTCTCCTATAGTTCTAAATTCTTTTTGTATGTTCCCAAATATAACTTTTTTAACCTTATAGCACCTATCATTTCTACCAAATATAAGCCTATCATCTTCTATATCAGTAAGCCATTCATATACTCTTTCAAAATCAATTTCAATAGTTGGAGATAGAATTGTAAATGTAAAAGGAATTTTCTTATCTGGATAGGTTCCTTTATTTATTATTAAATTTCCACTTCTACCCTCAACTTGTATTTCCTCATATTCTTCGTTAGTTATTGGAATAGAAGGATAGTTTTCTAAGTATAAATTCAAATATAAACTTCTTTCATTATTAAAATATATTTCTCCTTCATTTATCATTAAAACTACCTCCCTTCATAGTACTCAGTTAAAACATCCTGGTTAGGAGCTACAACTGTTTGAGTAAATTCCTTACCATCTACAATAAATTTAGCAACCACTGTTACTGGATTATCTTTAGGTATATCATTATCAGTTTCCACTCCACCACCTAAAGTATTGTTATGAGCTACAACTCTAGCTGTAGTCATAGCAGTTTCATAATCTACTGTAGTTTGCATTTTAGCGACTAAATTTTTAAAATCATCATCCATAGACTTTTGAACATTGTCAGTCTCATCTTCAAAACCTACTCCTACGCCTTGAGCCATGTATTTACCGACTTGATCTCTGAACACTCTTGAAGGAGAATGAATTCCTAATGCAGCTTTAGCTCCATCAACTATTCCACTAAAGAATCCACTTACTTTACTAGCTATCCAACCTCCCATTCCAGTAATACCATTCCATACACCTCTAACGATATTAGAACCTATTTCAGCCATTTTTGAAGGTAAATTTGTAACAGCATTTATAATATTACTAACCATGTTAGAACCAGCTTCTGAAGCTTTAGAACCTAAATCTCTTCCAAATTGATAAACTTTTGATATTGTACTTAATAACCAAGACCATATTTTACCCGGCAAACTCGCAAACCAATCTATAACCGCACTTACAGCATTGCTTGCAGTAGTATACATGTTATTCCATGTATCTTTTCCCCACCTTACAATATTGTTATAAGCATTAACTAACCAGTTCCATATAGCTCCTGGAAGTTTACTAAACCATTCCGTAACACTTGTATATATATTGGTACAAGTTTCAATGAATTTATCCCAAGTATCTTGTCCCCATTTAACAACTTTATTGTACACATCCATCGTAAATGTATAAACACGCTCAGGTAATTTACTAAACCATTCAGTTACAGAGTTATAAACATTAGTACAAGTTTCAATGAAACTATTCCAAGTGTCTATTCCCCACTTGACTATAGTACCAAACGCATACCCCAAACAGAAACCGATATTTTCTGGTAATCTATTAAACCAATCTATTACATTTTCTATGATTTGAGGTATAGTTTCTGTGAAGAAACTTTTAATATTCTCTCCCCACTGTGAGAATGTTTCTAATATATTGTTTAAAACTGTGATAAAGAATGTTTTCATTGCTTCAAACTTCATCTTCATACTTTCTATTGCATTAGGTATTGTTTCTGTAAAAAATGAAACTACAGCATTCCAAACATTAGTAGCAGTTTCTTTTATACCGTTCCAAATATTTATTATTGCATTTCTAAAATCTTCATTAGTATTCCATAAATAAACTATTCCAGCTATAAGTGCTGCAATTAAGCTAATTATAAGTATTACTGGATTAGCATTCATAGCAGCATTTAGCATCCATTGTCCTGCTGCTGCTATTTTGGTTGCTATTTCAAATTCTTTAAAAGCCTTTACAAGTTGCATTATACTTAAAGCTACTTCTAATCCCTTTAACGAGCCTCCTATACCTATTATTATTGGTATAATTGTACCTGCATTATCTAGTATCCAAGAGAAACCATCAATCAATTTTGGTAAGTTATTTGAGATAAAATCTCCTATATTTATAGCAAAATCTCCTAAACTCCTTGCTATATTAGAAATGCTTTCTTTTACTTTGGGGTCTTTAAAAGCTTCTCCCATTCTTTTTACTAAATCTTGCAAAGCTGGCATAACGTTATTCTTTAAAGTTTCACTAAAAGGCTCAAAGGCTTCTCCAATTAAAGACATAGTATCATCTTTAAGTGTAGACCACATACCACTAAGAGTTTTAGATTGTACTTCCATGCCTTGATAGAACTTTCCACCCTCACTCGTAGCACTTTTCATAGCTTCTGCAACCATTTCATAGCTTATCTTTCCATCTGACATTTCTTCTTTAAGCTCTGACATTGACTTCCCAGTTTTTTCAGCTATTACTTGTAGTGGATTAAATCCTTGATTTATAAATTGTAATAGATCTTGTCCTGTTAATTTACCTGCTGAAGCTACTTGAGCAAATACTAAAGCTAATCCTTTAAATCTTTCTTGATTACCTAAAGAAATATCCCCTAACATTTGAAGGTCTGGCATTACATCTTCAACACCTATTCCAAACGATAATAATTGCTTTGATGCATCGGCAAGTCCTGCCATTTCAAAAGGAGTTTTAGCAGCAAAGTCCTTTAAGTCTTCAACGTGTTTAGTAGCTTCTGCTGCACTTCCTAGCAAAACTGTAAAATTAGCAAAATAATCTTCCATTTGCGAATTGTACTTTGTAGCAATTGTTGCTAATCCACCTATAGCAGTCCCTGCCGCAGTAATAGCACCAGTAAAAGCAACCAATCCCATTTTAGCTATACTACTCAGCTTACCACCTAAACTTTTTACATCCTTCTCAGCACGACTTGAGTTTATTTCAGTATCAATAATTATTCTTCCATCACTCATGCTCTACCTCCTTTCTTTATAAAATAAAAAACACCTACAATTAAGTAAGTGTTTCAAATACTATTCTATACTGAATTCTATATTATCTTCTATCATTTCTCCAGTAGAGTCATTCATAACATGGAAAGCACCTTTGAAGTTTTTAACTTCTGTCAAATTATCATCCATTACAGATAAATCACTTTCACCTTTAAGATTAGCAGTTATTGTTTGCCCAAACAGAGCATTAACCATTACTCCATCGTTACTAGTTTTATCTACTCCTACAAGAATATCTTTATCAGTTTTGTTTACAATTTCTAAAGTTATATATATCCCACCAAATGCACTCTTGCCTTTTCCTTTACAAGTAATAGTAACATTATCAGTGTCGGCTAAAAGTATATCTACCTTATCATCTTTTTGTTGTTCTCTTATTTCATCCAGTTTTTTTTCAGCCTCTTTAGGACTTTCAGCATTAACTACATCTTTTAGAGATGTATCTTCCTTTTTTTCTGTTCCACATGACACTAAACTTAGTGAGAATATTAAGCAAAATAGAGTAACAATAATTTTTTTCATAAAAAAAATCCCCCTTATATGTATATTATATAATATAACACACAATATCCATATATTACAATACTTTACTCAAATCTCCACCATTCAATAAAGCTACGGTTATTTCATCTAGTTTCTCTTTTTCATCTTTGGATATAGGAAGTTTATAAAGTTCTTGCATCTTCTTATAATAAGCCTTTTCCTCTTTATCCTTAATCTTAGATAAATCCATACTTCTATATTCCATTATTTTTACTATTTTAATATCTTCTTTCAAGCTATTAAACATAGCTTTAAACTTCCACCAATGAAGATATTCTATATCTTGTAAATCTATATTATATTGGTCCATAAATGCAGCATAGATATAATCATCATCATGTTCGAAACTGTAAATTTGAGTGACGCTCTTACCTTTACCATTTCCTTTTGATTTAGTTATATCTTTACCGCATCTATAGAACCATAACATTTGTTCTATTGCTTCGTTGATGTTTTCTGGTATAACTTGATAATACAATCCTAAAGCCATGATTATTTTATCTTCTTCGCCTATAGAATTATCTTGCATTAATAATTCAAATAAAATAGAAGTACGAAAATCACTATTAATCTCGTACTCCACATTATTAATATTAACTATAGTTGGCAATAAATCAATTAAGATATTCATTATTTTTTAGTTCTTCTATTAGCTCTATTAGGGGAGTATTTATTTGTTATCTTCTCCATTTCAGCTTTTTTGTCATTCATTTGCGAAACAAGTTCCTCAAAAGCCGTCATGCAAATTAATAAATTAACTCTATCGCCAAATACTTTTTTATCTGTTCCTTCTCCAAACATTAAATTAAAAACATCAAATATAGCATTACAATTAATTTTTATCATTTCAACCATACTAACATTTTTATTATTTTCTTCAATAGATTTTATTCTTTCTAAAGACTTATCATATTTTTCTGCCACTTCTAAATCATAGAAATCTATATCTTCTAACTCAACACCGTTAATTATCATTTAACATTCCCCCATTTCTATTTTATAGTCCAGCTATTTCCTAATGTAGCAGT
>NZ_JAGHFX010000004.1 GCF_017888565.1 Clostridium sp. | reverse complement strand
TTATGCCAGGAGACCACATCGATATGAACGTTGAATTAATCACTCAAGTAGCTATGGATGAGGGATTAAGATTCGCTATCAGAGAAGGTGGAAGAACTGTAGGTTCAGGAGTTGTTACTAGCATAATCGAGTAATAATTTCTATAAGATAATATAAATTAAAATAAAAAGTGATCACATTCAGAGAGTAAGGGGACGCCCTTACTCTCTTTTTATTGTAAAGCTGAATATAATAAAAATATATAATATAAAAATATATTAGTCGTTAGGTTACAGTTTAATATGTTTAACATTTAATAAATTTAATATATTAAAGAAACTGAAATAAAATATTTAAATATTTTTGTAAATGATTAATATATTGTAATAAGTTAAGAATTATAATAAAAGATGAAGTTCGGCAAAAATTACAAGAAAAAATGTATTGATAAAATATAAAAACAAATATAAAATATATTTGCAAAAGGAATTATATTTTAAAAATATTACATAAATATGCTTTAAATTTTATCAAAAAAGGCCAAAAAACTCTTGAAAAGGCTATTTAAACATAGTATAATGAAGAAGTTGTATAGCAAACAGCGATGAATCAGGAGGTTGCCGGACTTCCGGGTTAATTCTTGATGAGTATGTTAGGATCTAGAATCCAACGACAGGGGTTTTGTAAGTCTATGTGACAAAGTATGAAACACGTGGAACAGTTTACAGAACATCCGCTGTTGTGCGTTAGAAGTAAAGCGTACATGAAAAGGAGGGAAACCAAGATGTCAAAACAAAAAATAAGAATCAGATTAAAAGCTTTTGATCACAATATATTAGATCAATCAGCTGAAAAAATTGTTGAAACAGCAAAGTCAACAGGAGCTAAGGTTGCAGGTCCAGTACCACTACCAACTGAAAAAGATGTTGTTACTATATTAAGAGCTGTTCACAAATAC
Organism: Clostridium sp.; assembly: GCF_017888565.1. GTDB lineage: Bacteria > Bacillota > Clostridia > Clostridiales > Clostridiaceae > Clostridium. The sequence goes on along the minus strand of NZ_JAGHFX010000004.1, from coordinate 142,683 downwards.
AAAGATTCAAGAGAGCAATTCGAAATCAGAACACACAAGAGATTAATCGATATCGTTAATCCATCACCAAAGACTGTTGATGCATTAATGAGATTAAACTTACCAGCAGGTGTGGATATCGAAATAAAGCTATAGTTAATACTTATTAAATAAACAGTTTGAACGGTTATGATTGTTAAACAATCCGCTAATACGTTTAGGAGGTGTAAATACATGAAAAAAGCTATATTAGGAAAGAAAATAGGAATGACTCAAATTTTCGATGCTAACGGAAAAGTAGTTCCTGTAACAGTAGTAGAAGCTGGCCCATGTGTTGTTGTTCAAAAGAAAACTATCGAGAAAGATGGTTATGAAGCAATACAAGTAGGCTTTGGAGATGTTAGAGAGAAATTAGTTAACAAGCCAAAGAAGGGACATTATGCTAAAGCAGGAGTTTCATTAAAGAGAAAATTAAAAGAGTTCAGATTAGAAGATTGTTCAGCTTATGAAGTTGGTCAAGAAATAAAGGCTGATTTATTTGAAGCTGGAGACAAAATTGATGTATCTGGAGTTTCTAAAGGTAAGGGATTCCAAGGTGTTATCAAGAGATGGAATGCTAACAGAGGACCAATGACTCACGGTTCTAAGTTCCACAGAGCAGTAGGTTCAATGGGTGCTTCATCAGATCCATCAAGAACTTTCAAGAACAAGAACATGCCAGGACATATGGGAGCTGTTAACACAACAGTATTAAACTTAGAAGTAGTTAAGGTTATAGCTGAAAAGAACTTAATACTAATCAAGGGTGGTATCCCAGGACCTAACAAAGGTACAGTAGTAATAAGAAACGCAGTTAAAGCTTAATTTCTGTAGAAAGGAGGAAACAGGATGCCTACAGTAGGATTATTTAATCAAGAAGGAAAACAAGTTGGAGATATCCAATTAAATGATAATGTGTTCGGAGTTGAAGTTAACACTGATGCTATGCATCAAGTTGTTGTTGCTTTATTAGCAAACAAGAGACAAGGAACTCAATCAGCTAAGACAAGAGCTGAGGTTAGAGGAGGCGGAATCAAGCCTTGGAGACAAAAAGGAACTGGTAGAGCAAGACAAGGTTCTATTAGAGCTCCACAATGGATCAAAGGTGGTATAGTATTCGCACCAAAACCAAGAGATTACAGAATGTCAGTACCAAAGAGCATGAGAAGAGTAGCTATGAAATCTGCATTAACTAGCAAAGTTCAAGACGGACAAATGGTAGTATTAGAAACATTAGCATTCGAAGCTCCAAAGACTAAGAAAATGGTTGAAGTTTTAAAAGCATTTGATGCAAAGAAAACTTTAATAGTAACTGGAGAATCTAATGAAGTACTTTACAAATCAGCTAGAAATATTGCTGATGTACAAATCATGCCAGTTAACAACATCAATGTTTATGATTTATTAAAATTTGAGAAATTAATCATAACTAAGGATGCTGTATCAAAAATCGAGGAGGTGTACGCATAATGACAAGCTATGATATCATAAGAAAGCCTGTTATCACTGAAAAGAGTATGACTGCTATGGCAGACAAAAAGTACACTTTCATAGTTCAAATTAATGCAAACAAGGTTCAAATTAAGAAAGCTGTAGAAGAAATCTTCGGCGTTAAGGTTGAAAAAGTTCAAACGATAAGAACTATGGGAAAAACAAAGAGAATGGGCGTACATGTAGGAAAGAGAGCAGACTTCAAGAAAGCTGTTATTACTTTAACAGCAGATAGCAAGAATATCGAATTCTTCGAAGGAATGCAATAACGCAAATAAAGCGTATTATTGGTACATAAGTACCAGAGAAGCTTAAAGTAAGGAGGGAATTTACATGGCAGTTAAAAAGTTTAGACCAACTACCCCATCAAGAAGAGAAATGACAATGGCTACTTTTGAAGAAATAACAACAAGTACACCTGAAAAATCACTTCTTGTTTCTTTAAATAAAACTGGTGGTAGAAATGCTCAAGGTAAAATAACTGTTAGACACCACGGTGGTGGAGCTAAGAGAAAATATAGAATAATAGATTTCAAAAGAAATAAGGATGGTATTCCAGCAAAGGTTGCAACAATAGAATACGATCCAAATAGAACAGCATACATTGCATTAGTTGTATATGCTGATGGTGAAAAGAGATATATAATTGCTCCAGTTGGATTAAAAGTTGGAGATGTTATAGTTTCAGGACCAGAAGCTGATATTAAAGCAGGTAACGCTCTTCCATTAAAGAACATACCAGTAGGTACTTTCGTTCATAACGTTGAGTTACAAGTTGGTAAGGGTGCTCAAATGGTAAGATCAGCTGGTACTACAGCTCAATTAATGGCTAAAGAAGGTAACTATGCAACATTAAGATTACCATCAGGCGAAATGAGATATGTAAGAATCGAATGTAGAGCTACAATCGGAACTGTGTCAAACACTACTAACGATATAATCAATATCGGTAAAGCAGGTAGAAAGAGACACATGGGATGGAGACCTACTGTTAGAGGTTCTGTAATGAATCCTAACGATCACCCTCACGGTGGTGGTGAAGGTAGATCACCAATCGGTAGACCAAGTCCAGTTACTCCATGGGGTAAACCAGCACTTGGATACAAGACAAGAAAGAATAAGAAGTATTCTGACAGATTCATAATAAAGAGAAGAAACGATAAGTAGCATGAAGAGAATCTAAATTTCTCTTCATGGCTTGTCAGCCTATAGATTATGAAGGGAGGCAAATTATAGTGAGTAGATCAACAAAAAAAGGGCCTTTTGTACATGAAGGACTTTTAAAGAAAATTGAAGAAATGAATGCTAGTGGAGATAAGAAGGTTGTTAAAACTTGGTCAAGAAGTTCAACAATATTCCCACAAATGATTGGTCATACAATTGCTGTTCACGATGGAAGAAAGCATGTTCCAGTTTTCGTTAGCGAAGATATGGTAGGACATAAGCTTGGTGAGTTCGCGTTAACAAGAACTTACAGAGGACACGATTATGACGAAAAAGCAGCAAGAAAAAGAAAGTAATCCCGGAAAGGAGGAACATAAATGGAAGCTAGAGCTATAGCTAAATATGTTAGAATGTCTCCAACAAAAGTAGGAGTAGTTCTTGATTTAATAAGAGGAAAAAATATTCAAGAGGCTTTCGCTATTTTACAATATACTCCAAAAGATGCAGCTGTTGTTATAAACAAAGTTTTAAAATCAGCTGTTGCTAATGCAGAGAATAATCATGAAATGGACGTAGAAAGATTATATGTAGCAGAAGCATTCGTTGGTGCAGGTCCAACACTAAAGAGATTTAGACCAATGGATCACGGAAAAGCATTTAGAATTAACAAGAGAACAAGTAATATAACACTTGTAGTTAAAGAAAGAGCTTAGAAAGAAGGAGGGAAATCAAGTGGGTCAAAAAGTACATCCTCACGGACTTAGAGTAGGAGTTATCAAAGATTGGGATGCTAAGTGGTATGCTTCAAAGAAGAACTTCGCAGACAATCTAATAGAAGATAACAAAATCAGAGAATTCGTAAAGAAAGAACTTTTCTCAGCTGGTATTTCAAAGATTGAAATTGAAAGAGCTACTAAGAGAGTTAAGTTAAATATATATACTGCTAAACCAGGTGTTATAATCGGAAAAGGTGGAGCAGGGATAGAAGCTTTAAAAGCTAAATTAGCTAAAGTAACTGATAACAAAAACTTATTAATAAATATAGTTGAAGTTAAAAATGCTGAAGCAAATGCTCAATTAATGGCAGAAAATATAGCTGCACAATTAGAAAAAAGAGTATCATTTAGAAGAGCTATGAAACAAAGCATCCAAAGAGCTATGAGACTTGGAGCTAAAGGTGTTAAGACAGCTTGCTCAGGTAGATTAGGTGGAGCTGAAATAGCTAGAACTGAACAATATCATGAAGGAACAATTCCACTACAAACTTTAAGAGCAGATATCGATTATGGATTTGCTGAAGCTGATACAACTTATGGAAAGATCGGCGTAAAAGTTTGGGTTTATAATGGAGAAGTTCTTCCAACTAAAAAAGTTGAAAAGAAGGAAGAAGTTAACGCATAAGAAAGGAGGAATTAGTCATGTTAATGCCTAAGAGAGTTAAGCATCGTAAGGTACAACGTGGTAGAATGAAAGGAAAAGCTACAAGAGGTAATTTCCTTGCATACGGAGATTTTGGTATTCAAGCTACAACTTGTGGTTGGATAACTAGTAATCAAATAGAATCTGCCAGAATTGCTATAAACAGATATATCAGAAGAGGAGGAAAACTTTGGATAAAGATTTTCCCAGATAAGCCAGTAACTGAGAAGCCAGCTGAAACAAGAATGGGTTCAGGTAAAGGTTCACCAGAATATTGGGTAGCAGTAGTTAAACCTGGTAGAGTTTTATTCGAACTATCAGGAGTTAATGAAGAAGTTGCAAGAGAAGCTATGAGACTTGCATCACACAAGCTTCCTGTAAAGTGTAAATTCGTTACAAGAAGAGATTTTGAGGAAATGGGTGGTGAAGAATAATGAAGGCTAGAGAATTAAAAGAATTAAGAGCAAATAATCCTCAAGATTTAAAGGTTAAATTAAATGACCTTAAGGCTGAGTTATTCAACTTAAGATTCCAATTAGCTACAGGTCAATTAGAAAATCCTATGAGAATAAGAGAAGTAAAAAAATCTATAGCCCAAATCAAAACCATCATTAGAGAAGAAGAGATCAGGGCTTTCGAGCAGTAAATCTGAAAGGAGGTAACTCTTAATGGAAAGAGGATTAAGAAAGAAAAAAATAGGTAGAGTTGTTTCAGATAAAATGGATAAGACAATAGTTGTTGCTGTTGAAACTAAGGTTAGACACCCATTATATGGAAAAACAGTTAATAGAACAACTAAGTTTAAAGCTCATGATGAAAACAATGAAGCTAAAATGAATGATAGAGTTTTAATTATGGAAACTAGACCATTATCTAAAGATAAGAGATGGAGACTTGTTGAAATAGTTGAAAAAGCTAAATAGGCTTTAAGACTGAAAGGAGGGTAATTCAATGATACAACAACAAACCTTACTAAAGGTAGCAGATAACTCAGGTGCAAAGGAAATAATGTGCATAAGAGTTTTAGGCGGATCAAAGAGAAAGTTCGGTAACATTGGAGATGTAATAGTTGCTAGCGTTAAAAGTGCAACACCAGGCGGAGTTGTTAAAAAAGGAGACGTTGTAAAAGCTGTTATAGTTAGATCAGTTAGAGGATTAAGAAGAGCTGATGGTTCATACATTAAGTTTGATGAAAATGCAGCTGTTATTATAAAGGATGATAAGCAACCAAGAGGAACTCGTATCTTCGGACCAGTTGCTAGGGAGCTAAGAGATAACGAATTTAACAAGATTTTATCATTAGCACCTGAAGTTCTATAATAGAGGAGGTGTCTCATTTGAAGGTACATGTTAGAAAAAACGACACAGTTGTAGTTGTTTCAGGTAAAGATAAAGGAAAAACTGGTGAAGTTTTAAAAGTAAATCCTAAAACAGGCAAAGTTATTGTTCAAGGAGTTAATATAGTTAAAAAACACCAAAAGCCAACTAGAGCTAATGCTCAAGGTGGAATAATTGAAAGAGAAGGAGCTATATACAGCTCAAAAGTTATGTTATACTGCACAAAGTGTAAAAACGCTACAAGAATTAGTAACAAAATCTTAGAAGACGGTACTAAGGTTAGAGTTTGTAAGAAGTGTGGAGAAACATTCTAGAATCTGAAAGGAGGTACTAATTATGACAACAAGACTTCAAGAGAAGTATCAAAAAGAAGTAATTCCAGCTATGATTGAAAAGTTCGGATATAAAAATATAATGGAAGTTCCAAAGCTTGAAAAGATAGTTATCAACATGGGAGTTGGAGAAGCTAAGGATAATCAAAAAATATTAGAAGCTGCAGTTAATGATTTAAGCATCATTGCAGGTCAAAAGCCAATCTTAACTAGAGCAAAGAAATCAGTTGCTAACTTCAAAATAAGAGAAAACATGGCTTTAGGATGTAAGGTTACATTAAGAAAGGCAAAGATGTATGAATTTGCTGATAAATTAATGGCTATTGCTCTTCCAAGAGTTAGAGATTTCAGAGGAGTTTCAAGCAAAGCTTTTGATGGTAGAGGAAACTACTCACTAGGAGTAAAAGAGCAATTAATATTCCCAGAAATTGAATACGATAAAATCGATAAGGTTAGAGGAATGGATATTATCTTCGTAACAACAGCTAACACTGACGAAGAAGCAAGAGAATTATTAAGATTCCTTGGTATGCCATTTGCTCAATAATAAGGAGGGAAAACCGTGGCACGTAAGGCTATTATTGAAAAGTGGAAAAAAGAACCTAAATATAAAACAAGAGCTTATACAAGATGCAGAATATGTGGAAGACCACATTCAGTATTAAAGAAGTTCGGTATTTGCCGTATATGTTTTAGAGAACTTGCTTATAAGGGTCAAATCCCTGGTTGTAAGAAAGCAAGTTGGTAAGAAACTGATGTAGTGAAAGGAGGCACATTAAATGGTTATGACAGATCCTATCGCAGATTTGCTAACACGTATTAGAAATGCAAATGCTGTAAGACATGAAGTAGTAGAAGTTCCTTCATCAAATATGAAGAAGGCTGTTGCAAATATATTATTACAAGAGGGATATATTAAAGAATTAGAGGAATATAACGATGGTGTTGTTCCAATGTTAAGAATATCTCTTAAATATGGCGCAGATAAAGAAAGAGTTATAACTGGTATAAAGAGAATATCTAAACCAGGACTAAGAGTTTACTGCAAGAAAGATGAAATTCCAAAGGTACTAAGCGGACTAGGAATTGCTATAATATCAACTTCAACTGGTTTATTAGTTGATAGAGAAGCAAGAAAAGCTGGATTAGGCGGAGAAGTAGTTTGCTACGTTTGGTAATTTCCAAAGTAGAAAGTAACTAGATTAACATATATCAGAACAAGTAAAACAGGAGGTGCGATTATGTCAAGAGTAGGTAGATTACCTATAGCTATACCTGCAGGCGTAACTGTAGCTGTTTCAGCAGATAACGTTGTTTCAGTTAAGGGTCCAAAGGGCGAACTTGTTAAAGCTATGAATAAAGACATGAATATAGCAGTTGAAAACAACCAAGTTGTTGTAACTAGACCTAGCGATCAAAAAGAGCACAGAGCTCTTCATGGTTTAACTAGAGCGTTAATCAACAACATGATAATCGGAGTTGAAAAAGGATTTGAAAAGAGCTTAGAACTAATTGGTGTTGGTTACAGAGCTCAATTACAAGGTAAGAAGCTTGTAATGAACTTAGGATATTCACATCCAGTTGAAATAGAACCAATCGAAGGTGTAACTTTCGAAACTCCAGCTGCAACTAAAGTTGTTGTTAAGGGTATCGATAAGGAAAAGGTTGGAGCAGCTGCGGCTGATATAAGATCATGGAGAAAGCCTGAACCATATAAGGGTAAAGGAATTAAATATGATAACGAAGTAATCAGACGTAAAGAAGGTAAAACTGGTAAGAAATAATAGAAAGGAGTGAAATCTTTATGTTCAAAAAGGTAGACAGAAAAGCTAGTAGAGAAAAACGTCACCTAAGAGTACGTAAGAAAATTTCTGGTACTCCTGAAAGACCAAGACTTTCAGTATATAGAAGTGAAAAAAACATATATGCTCAAATTATAGATGATGTTAATTCAGTAACTTTAGTTTCAGCTTCAAGCTTAGATAAAGCATTCGATGCAAAAACAGGTGGAAACAAAGAAGCAGCTAAAATAGTTGGTGAATTAGTAGCTAAGAAGGCTTTAGAAAAAGGAATTTCAGAAGTTGTATTCGACAGAGGTGGATATGTATATCACGGAAGAGTTCAAACTTTAGCTGAAGCTGCAAGAGAAGCAGGCTTAAAATTCTAATAAACAAGGAGGGAAATACATGAGAATCGATCCTAGCACACTAGACCTTAAGGAAAAGGTTGTTAACATAAACAGAGTAACTAAGGTTGTTAAGGGTGGTAGAAACTTCAGATTCAGCGCTTTAGTAGTTGTAGGTGACGAAAACGGACACGTAGGCGTTGGAATGGGTAAGTCAATAGAAATCCCAGAAGCAATTAAAAAAGGAATAGAAGACGCTAAGAAACATTTAGTAAGTGTTGCAATAGTTGGAACGACTGTTCCTCATCAAATATATGGAAAATTCGGAACTGGTAAGGTTCTTATAATGCCAGCTAAAGAAGGTACAGGAGTTATCGCTGGAGGTCCAGCAAGATCTGTATTAGAATTAGCAGGATTAAAGGATGTTAGAGCTAAGTCATTAGGTTCAAACAATCCTAAAAACATGGTTAATGCTACAATTAACGGTTTAGCAAGCTTAAGAACAGCTGAAGATATAGCTAAATTAAGAGGCAAAACTGTAGAAGAAATTTTAGGTTAGGAGGGAAAAGCAATGGCAAAGATTAAAGTTACTCTAGTAAAGAGTTTAATTGGAAGAAAAAAAGACCATATTGCTACTGCACATGCCCTTGGACTTAAAAAGATCGGTAAGACAGTAGAACATGAAGAAACTCCTCAAATCAGAGGAATGATCAACAAAGTTGACTATCTACTAAAAGTAGAAGAAGTTTAATAAGAGGAGGTGCATTGAGTAATGAAACTTCATGAATTAAAACCAGCAGCAGGAAGTAAGAAAGCTCCAAAGAGAGTTGGTAGAGGTACTGGTTCAGGTTTAGGTAGAAATGCCGGAAAAGGTGAAAAAGGCCAAAATGCTAGATCAGGCGGTGGAGTTAGACCAGGATTTGAAGGTGGTCAAATGCCGTTATATAGAAGACTTCCTAAGAGAGGATTTACAAATATATTTGCTAAACAATATGTTAGCATCAACGTTGATAGATTAAATATATTTGAAAATGGAACAGAAATAACACCAGAAGTTTTACTTGAAAGAAGAGTTATCAACAAAGTAAAAGATGGAGTTAAGATTTTAGGAAATGGGACATTAGAGAAGAGCCTAACTGTTAAAGGATGTAAGTTCTCAAAATCAGCGGCTGAAAAGATAGAAGCAGCTGGAGGAAAAGTTGAGGTGATTTAGTATGCTATCAACCCTACGTAATGCCTGGAAGGTTCCCGAATTAAAAAAGAGATTTATATGGACTATATTTTTAGTTGCAATTTTCAGGATAGGAACACATATTCCTGTTCCTGGAATTAGCACAAATGTACTAAAAGATTTAGCAAGTAGTGGAACTATATTTGGTTTCTATGATTTATTATCTGGTGGAGCATTTAGACAATTTAGTATATTTGCTTTAAGTGTAACACCATACATTAATGCCTCAATAATAGTTCAATTATTGACTATAGCAATACCATCTTTAGAACAACTTTCTAAAGAAGGTGAAGAAGGCAGAAAGAAGATACAAAAGATAACGAGAATATTATCAATAGTTATAGGATTTATTCTTGCTTTTGGAACATATAGTATGGTTGCAGCAAGAGGTGCAGCAGTTGGAATGCAATGGACTGGAGTAGTTGTTGTATTAGTAGCATTAGTTGCAGGCTCAACATTCTGTATGTGGTTAGGTGATCAAATCACAGCTAAAGGTTTTGGAAATGGTATATCCATATTAATATTCGTAAATATAGTATCTCAGTTACCTATAACTTTAATGTCATTATTTACATTAAAGGATCAAGGAAAAATTACTATAATTGAAATTTTACTATTTGTAGTTCTAGCAATTGCATTATTAGGAGTAGTAATATTCTTCTCATTAGCAGAAAGAAGAATTCCAGTTCAATATGCTGGTAAAGCTGTTGGCAATAAAGTTATGAGAGGACAAAGTACTCACATACCTTTAAGTATAATTGGATCAGCTGTTATAGCAATAATTTTTGCTATGTCAGTTATGATGTTCCCTAAGACAATTGCAGAATTCTTCCCAAATTATGACTGGGCAATATGGATAACAAGCAATAAGTATAGTATATTTAATGAAAAGACATGGATGTATCCGGTAGTTTATTCAATATTAACTATTTTCTTTACTTGGTTCTATACACAAATCACATTTAAGCCTGATGAAATGGCAGAAAATCTGCATAAGTCAGCTGGATTTGTACCAGGAATAAGACCGGGAGATGCAACTGAAAAGTATTTTGAAAAAGTACTTACTAAAGTATCATTAGTTGGAGGAGTATTCGCTGCTTTACTAGCAATACTACCAATATTAATTTCAAATACACAATTACAAGGAATTCAGTTTGGTGGTACATCATTATTAATTATGGTTGGGGTTGGCCTTGATTTTTCAAGACAATTAGACTCACAATTAGTAATGAGACATTATCAAGGATTCTTAAAATAGATTAATAATGGAGATGATGCCCGTGAAGATAGTATTATTAGGTCCTCCTGGAGCAGGAAAGGGAACACAGGCAAAATCAATTAGTAATAGATACTCAATACCACATATTTCTACTGGGGATATTTTTAGAAAGAATATTTCTGAAAACACTCCATTAGGGGTAGAAGCTAAGAAGCACATCGATAAAGGACAGTTAGTACCAGATGAAGTTACTATTGATATGGTAAAAGATAGACTGCAACAAGATGACTATAAGAATGGTTACTTATTAGATGGTTTTCCAAGAACAGTTAATCAAGCAGAAGCACTTCAAGAATTTCTTTCTGAAAGAAATGAAGATCTTGATACAGCTTTACTAATTGAAGTACCTACTGGATTTATATTAGAAAGAATGACAGGTAGAAGAGTGTGTCCATCATGTGGAGCTAGCTATCATATAAAATTTAATCCACCAACTATTGCAGGAAAATGTGATGTTTGTGGAAGTGATATAATCCAAAGAAAAGATGATACAGAAGAAACTGTATCTGAAAGACTTGATGTGTATGAGAGACAGACACAACCACTGATTGATTTTTATAAAGAAAGAAACTTACTTTCAATTGTAGATGGAACAAAAGCTATTAATGAAGTATTCGAAGGTATCTGTAATATCTTAGGGAGCGTTGAATAATGATAATCATTAAAAACAACAAAGAAATTGACCTAATGAGATCAGCAGGTAGAATAGTAGCAGAAACACTACAACTAGTTGAAGAAAAAGTAAGACCAGGAATAACTACTGCTGAAATAGACATGATAGCAGAAGAATTTATAACTAAGCATGGAGCGAAGCCTTCGTTTAAAGGGCTGTATGGTTTTCCAGCTTCACTATGTATATCTGTTAACGAGCAAGTAGTTCATGGGATCCCAGGAGGTTATGTATTAAAAGATGGTGATATTGTTAGTGTAGACTGTGGCGCTTATCTTAATGGCTTTCATGGAGATGCTGCAAGAACATTTGCAGTAGGAAATGTTAGTGAAGAAGCTAATAAGCTAATTAAAGTAACTGAACAAAGTTTCTTTAAAGGCATAGAATATGCTAAGATTGGCAACAGACTTACTGATATATCACATGGAATACAAAGCTACATAGAAGCTTCAGGTTTCTCTGTAGTAAGAGATTTCGTAGGACACGGTATAGGTAGAGTTGTACACGAAGATCCAGACGTACCTAACTTTGGTAAGCCTGGTAGAGGGCCAAAGTTGGCTCAAGGAATGGCTTTAGCCATTGAGCCTATGGTTAATTTAGGAAACTATAAAGTTAAAACATTAAATGATGACTGGACTGTAGTAACTAGTGATGGAAGTCTATCGGCACACTACGAAAATACTATTGTAATTTTACCAGATGGACCCGAAATATTAACACTGATTAAATAAGTGTTGCTTAGTTATAAATTCGCATGATACCAAAGGGTGGCTTGTAGATTTATGGCTAAGGTAATCATCGAGGTGAAAAATTTGCAAAACAATGACTTAATTGGGAAAATGGTTCTTTCAAAAACAGGAAGAGATAAAAATCATTTATATGTGATAATAGGTCATTTAAGTGATAATTATGTAATTCTTAGTAATGGGAGCACTAAAACAGTTCAGATGCCTAAAAAAAAGAATTTAAAACATATAAATGTTTTAGAGGATGTAGATGATGAGATTAAAGCATCTATCATATCAAAAGATAGAGGTACTGATTTAAAAATAAAAAGATTTCTAAAACTTAAAGGCATTGTTAAGGAGGGTTGATTACCTTATGTCAAAAGATGATGTAATAGAAATGCAAGGTACAGTACTAGAATCACTACCAAATGCTATGTTCCAAGTTGAACTAGAGAGTGGTCACAAAATTCTAGCACATATATCAGGAAAATTAAGAATGAACTTCATAAGAATTCTACCAGGAGATAAGGTTACAATAGAACTTTCTCCATACGATCTAACAAGAGGTAGAATTACATGGAGAGCTAAATAAAGGTAGTAAAAGACTACCACGAAGTTTTACAAGGAGGGTTAGCTATGAAAGTAAGACCATCAGTTAAGCCTATTTGCGAAAAGTGCAAGATTATAAGAAGAAAAGGAAAAGTAATGGTTATCTGTGAAAATCCTAAGCACAAGCAAAAACAAGGCTAATACAATCAAAGTATAGGCAAAAAAGTATTATTTTACTATGTAAAATTTATTGACTTTTCACTTAAAGTCAAATATGATTATATAGGCATTTAAATAAGCGGATAAATTTTAGGTACGGCTGACAGTAGAGATATCCTCTACTGACCTAGGATTTTATATATAAAATACACACATATAATTAAAGTTGTATGCATTTCAATATCAGGAGGTGTAAGTTTTAATGGCAAGAATTTCAGGCGTAGACCTACCAAGAGAAAAAAGAGTTGAAATAGGTCTAACATATATATACGGTATAGGACTTTCTACTTCACATAAGATTTTAGCAGAAACAGGAGTTAATCCTGACACAAGAGTTAGAGATCTTACAGAAGAAGAAGTAACAAAAATCAGAGAATACGTAAAGACTTTAACAATTGAAGGTGACTTAAGAAGAGAAGTTGCTTTAAATATTAAAAGATTAGTAGAAATTGGATGTTACAGAGGAATAAGACATAGAAAAGGTCTTCCAGTTAGAGGTCAAAAGACTAAGACTAACGCAAGAACTAGAAAAGGTCCAAAGAAAACTATCGCAAATAAGAAGAAGTAGTGAGGAGGGAATTCGATGGCTCAAAAAGTTAAAAAGACTAGAAGAAGAAAAGAAAGAAAGAACGTTGAGCATGGTGCTGCACACATCAAATCAACTTTCAATAACTCAATAGTTACTTTAACTGATGCGGCAGGAAATGCTCTATCATGGTCAAGCGCAGGAGCTTTAGGCTTCAGAGGATCAAGAAAGAGTACTCCATTCGCAGCTCAAATGGCAGCAGAAACAGCAGCTAAAGCAGCTATGGAACACGGATTAAAGAGTATAGAAGTATATGTAAAGGGACCAGGAGCTGGAAGAGAAGCAGCTATAAGATCTTTACAAGCAGCAGGATTAGAAGTAACTTTAATTAAAGATGTTACTCCAATCCCACACAACGGATGTAGACCACCAAAGAGAAGAAGAGTCTAGTATTCATATAGGAGGTGTAATTAATGGCAAGATATACTGGAGCTACATGTAGATTATGTAGAAGAGAAGGTATGAAATTATTCCTTAAAGGGGATAGATGTTATACAGATAAATGTGCTTTTGTTAGAAGAAGTTATGCACCAGGACAACATGGAGCAGCTAAGAAAAAACTATCTAACTACGGCGTACAATTAAGAGAAAAGCAAAAAGCTAGAAGAATATACGGAGTATTAGAAAGCCAATTCAGAGCTTACTATGAAAAAGCTGATCATATGAAGGGTATTACAGGTGAAAACTTACTTAAGTTATTAGAAATGAGATTAGATAACGTTGTTTATAGATTAGGTTATGGTGCTTCAAGAGCTGAAGCTAGACAATTAGTTAATCATGGACATTTCTTAGTAAATGGTAAGAAAGTTGACATTCCTTCATACAGAGTTTCTGTTAACGATGAAATAACAGTTACAGAAAAGAGCAGAGGAACTGAAAAATTCAAGACATTTATTGAAAATCCAAAGACTTTACCAAAGTGGTTGGAAGCAAATGTTGAAAATTATTCAGGTAAGATAGTTGCTGAACCATCAAGAGAAGATATTGACGTACCAGTTAATGAAACTCTTATCGTTGAGTTATACAGCAAGTAATAGTTTAGTATTTGTATTGTTAAGATTTTTCTTACAATACAAATATATAAGCAGTTGCCCTCAGAATAATGTTGCCATTTAAAATATAAGGAGGGTTTGTGCATGTTAGAAATAGAAAAGCCAATAATAGAATGTATAGAAGCAAATGAAAATGGTACTTATGGTAAATATGTAGTTGAACCGTTAGAAAGAGGATATGGTATAACTCTTGGAAATGCTCTAAGAAGAATACTATTATCATCACTTCCAGGTGCAGCTCCAACATCAGTAAAGATAGATGGAGTACTACATGAATTTTCGACTGTACAAGGTGTTAAAGAAGATGTTACAGAAATAATATTAAACATTAAATCTTTAGCATTAATTATGAATGGTGAAGGTCCAAAGACAATATATATAGATGCTCAAGGACCAGGAGTAGTTACAGGTGCAGATATAAAAACTGATGGAGATGTTGAAGTTGTAAGCAAGGATCTTCATATTGCTACATTAGATGATAATGCTAAGTTATATATGGAGATTACAGTTAATAGAGGAAGAGGATATGTTACTCAAAATAAAAATAAGAGTGAAGACCTTCCATTATCAGCTATAGCTGTTGACTCAATTTATACACCAGTAAAAAGAGTTAATTTTACTGTTGAAAATACAAGAGTAGGTCAAATTACTGACTATGATAAATTAACTTTAGAAATCTGGACTAATGGAACTATAAAGATTGATGAAGCTATAAGCTTATCAGCAAAAATACTTATAGAACATTTTAAACTATTTATGTCATTAGGAGATAGTACTAATGATGTAGAGATTATGATAGAAAAAGAAGAAGACAAAAAAGAGAAAGTACTAGAAATGACTGTAGAAGAGCTAGATTTATCAGTTAGATCATATAACTGTTTAAAGAGAGCTGGAATCAATACAGTTCAAGAACTTGCTGGCAAATCAATGGATGACATGATGAAGGTAAGAAATCTAGGAAAAAAATCTTTAGAGGAAGTCGAAAGAAAGCTTAAGGAATTAGGCTTAGGATTAAGACTAAACGATGAGTAAGGAGGTAAATCCACATGGCAGGTTATCGTAAATTAGGTCGTCCTACTGACCAAAGAAGAGCTATGCTAAGAAGCCTTGTTACAAGCTTTTTAAAGCATGGTAAAATAGAAACAACTGAAACAAGAGCAAAAGAAACTAGAAAATTAGCTGAAAAGATGATCACTTTAGCAAAAAGAGGTGACCTTCACGCTAGAAGACAAGTTTTAGCTTTTGTGAATGAAGAAGAAGTAGTTCAAAACCTATTTGACAATGTTGCTCCAAAGTACGCAGAAAGAAATGGTGGATACACTAGAATGTACAAAAAAGGTCCAAGAAGAGGGGACGGAGCAGAAGTTGTTATACTTGAATTAGTATAATATACAGGGGATTAAGTTTATAACTTAGTCCCCATTTTTACATATTCAAATTTAAATATTATATAAGATCTTATAAATTTATTATAAAGTAATTGTAATTAAGCAAATGTATATTATAATATTCTTATGCTAAATGTATATACACTAATAAGCTTTTATATAATATTTAAGTTATAAGTTAAGCAATAAAAGGAGGGCTATATATGAAAGAAACAATGATTAAATGTAATAATGTATCTTTTAAATATAGGGCTAATGAGGGAGAAGAGGAAAGATACGCTGTAAATGGCGTTAGCTTTGAAGTTGAAAAGGGTGAATTTCTAGTAGTTTTAGGTCATAATGGTTCTGGGAAATCTACTATAGCTAAACATATGAATGCATTACTTGTTCCTTCTGAAGGTACTGTAATTATAGATAGATTAGATACATCAGATCCTAATAACTTATGGGAAATAAGAGCAAAAGCAGGAATGGTTTTTCAAAATCCAGACAACCAGTTAGTAGCAACTATAGTTGAAGAAGATGTTGCTTTTGGACCAGAAAATTTAGGAGTTTCTCCAGAAGAAATAAGAAAAAGAGTAGATGAAAGTTTAAAGAAAGTTGGAATGTATGAGTATAGAAGACATGCACCTCATTTACTTTCAGGTGGACAAAAACAAAGAATTGCAATAGCTGGAATTTTAGCTATGAAGCCAGAATGCATAATTTTTGATGAACCTACTGCAATGTTAGACCCTTCAGGAAGAAGAGAAGTCTTAAATAATATTAAAGAGATAAATGAGAGATATGGCATTACTATAGTGCTTATAACTCATTATATGGATGAGGCTGCTGAGGCGGATAGAGTTCTTGTTATGGATGATGGAAAGATAATCTTAGAGGGAAATCCAAGAGAAGTATTTTCTAATGTAAAGAAAATGAAGGATATAGGCTTAGATGTTCCTCAAGTAACTGAACTTTGCTACGAATTAAAGAATAATGGTATAGATATAGATACAAATATTTTAAATGTAGATGAGATGGTGAATGCGTTATGTCAATTAAAATAGAGAATTTAGTACATGTATACATGCCAAAGTCACCTTTTGAAAAAGTGGCTTTAAATAATGTTAATATAGAAATAAATGAAGGTGAATTTGTTGCACTTATTGGTCACACTGGTTCTGGTAAGTCTACATTAATTCAGCATATGAATGGATTACTTAAGCCTACATCAGGAAGAATAGTAGTAGATGGGGAAGATATTACAAAAGACGGTGTAAAGCTTACTGATATTAGGAAAAAAGTAGGATTAGTATTCCAATATCCAGAGTATCAATTATTTGAAGAAACTATAGAAAGAGATATAGAATTTGGACCAAGGAATCTAGGATTATCTGATGCGGAGATAACACAGAGAGTAAAAAGGTCTATGGAGATGGTAGGGCTAGATTACGATACTTATAGAAATAAATCACCTTTCGATTTAAGTGGTGGACAAAAGAGGAGAGTAGCAATAGCCGGTGTAATTGCTATGGAGCCTAAAGTCCTTATATTAGATGAGCCAACAGCGGGTTTAGATCCAAAAGGTAGAGATGATATATTAAATCAAATAAAAATATTACATGATGAATATAAAATGACAATAATATTAGTAAGTCATAGCATGGAGGATGTAGGTAAGCTTGCTGAAAGAATAATAGTTATGAATAAGGGAGAAGTGGCTTTAGAAGGATCACCAGCAAAAGTATTTAAAGATGTAGAAACATTAGAAAATATAGGTCTTGCAGTTCCACAAGTAACTTACCTTATGAGGGAATTAAAAAGAAGAGGCTTTAATGTTTCAGATGAAGTTTACACTATAAAGCAAGGAAAAGAAGAACTACTAAGAATATTAAAGGAAGTTAAGAGCTAGGGGGAGCAAAAATGATAAAAGATATAACTATAGGTCAATACATACCAGGTGAAACTTTTGTTCATAAGTTAGATCCTAGGACAAAGATATTATTATCAATATTATTTATTATATCCTTATTTGTCGTAGATAAGTTTATTGGGTATATATTAATAGTTGGAATTTTAGCTTTAACAGTATATATTGCTAAATTGCCACCTAGGTATTTATATAAGGGATTAAAGCCTGTATTTTTTCTTATAATATTTACTGCAGTTTTGAATATTTTTATGATTAAGGGAACAGCAGATACACTAATTTTTGAGTTAGGATTTGTGAAGGTATATGAAGATGGATTAAGAACAGCTGCATTTATGGCATTAAGACTTATCTTTTTAATAATGGGCACATCAGTGTTAACATTAACTACATCACCAATTGAGCTGACAGATGGTATAGAAAGCCTATTAAGACCAATTGGTAAGGAAATAGCACATGAACTTGCGATGATGATGACAATAGCTTTAAGGTTTATACCAACTTTAATGGATGAAACAGATAAAATAATGATGGCACAAAAGGCTAGAGGTGCAGATTTTGAAACAGGTGGAATAATTCAAAAAGCAAAAAGTTTAATACCATTATTAGTACCATTATTTATAAGCTCATTTAGAAGGGCAGATGAACTTGCAATGGCAATGGAAGCTAGGGCTTATAGGGGTGGCAATGGAAGAACGAGAATGAAACAATTAAAATTTACAAATAGAGATACTATTGCATTTGCTGTATTTTCTATTTTATTTATAGGAAGTTTATTAGTTAGATTTGCTATGTAAATAAATATAAGCAAAGGTGATTGAAAACATGAGAAATATTAAACTAACTTTAGAATATGATGGAACAAATTATTTGGGATGGCAAAAGCAAAAGATAGGATCAACAATTCAACAAACATTGGAAGAGGCTATTAGCCTCTTAACTAATGAAGATGTTGAAGTTATTGGAAGCTCAAGAACAGATGCAGGGGTTCATGCAAGAGGATTTGTAGCAAATTTTATAACTAATAGTAAAATACCATCAGAAAAATTTAGAGAAGCTATTAATTATAGATTACCTAATGATATAGTAATTATAAAGTCTGAGGAAGTAGAGGAAAATTTTCATTCAAGATATAGTGCAAAGGGGAAGACTTACTCCTATTCTATATTAAATAGAGATATTAATTCTGCAATAGGAAAAGATTATGTGTATCATGTAAAGCGTAGATTAGATATAGAAGATATGAAAGACGCTTGCAAATATTTTATAGGAACTAAAGATTTTATAGCATTTAAAAGTAGTGGAAGTTCAGTAAAGACAACAGTGAGAACAATATCAGATTTACATATAGATGTACAGGATGACATAATAAAAATTTATGTTACTGGTGATGGTTTTTTATATAATATGGTAAGAATAATAGTTGGAACATTAATAATGGTTGGATCTAGCAAGATTGATTCAAAAGAAGTACAAAATATAATAGAGAGTAAAGATAGAAAAAGAGCAGGAATATGTGTTCCGGCAGCAGGTTTAGTATTGGAAAAAGTTTATTATTAAAACATGATTATGATTTTAAATAATTAATTTGAATAATTAAAGAAAATAATTAATTAAAATAGTTGACACGCCCGTAAGCGTGTATTATAATAATGTATGTTTGTTAGAATAATTTATGTATATAAGATCCACTAGCCCCGGGTCTTGACATAAAAGCAGTACTTAATAAGTAAAGCACAAATGTAAGTTCAGGGAGGGAAAAACATGAAATCATACATTGCTAAAGCACAAGAAGTTGAAAGAAAATGGTATGTTGTTGACGCTGCTGGAAAGCCACTAGGAAGAGTTGCTAGCCAAGTTGCATCAATTTTAAGAGGAAAAAATAAACCAACATTTACACCAAATGTTGACTGTGGAGATTTCGTTATCGTAATCAATGCAGAAAAGGTTGTTTTAACTGGTAAAAAGTTAGATCAAAAATTAATGAGAAAGCACAGCTTATATCCAGGTGGATTAAAAGAGACTCCATATAGAGAAGTATTAGCAAAGAAGCCTGAATTCGCTTTCGAAGAAGCTGTAAGAAGAATGCTTCCAACAGGAGTTTTAGGAAGAAAAATGCTTAAGAAGCTAAAAGTATATAGAGGTACTGAGCACGGACATGATGCTCAAAAACCAGAAGTACTTGAATTAAAGTACTAATACACGCTCGGGAGGAGGAATAAAAAATGGCAAAAGTTCAATACATGGGTACTGGAAGAAGAAAAAAATCAATCGCAAGAGTTAGACTTGTACCAGGAAACGGTAAAGTAGTTATAAATAACAGAGAAATAGAAAACTATTTCGGTTTAGAAACTTTAAGAATGATAGTTAACCAACCATTAGTTTTAACTGGAACTAAGGATAGATTTGACGTTTTAGTTAACGTTCACGGTGGTGGATTCACAGGTCAAGCTGGAGCTATCAGACACGGAATAACTAGAGCTTTAGTAAAAGCTGACGAAAACTTAAAGCCAGAATTAAAGAAGGCAGGTTTCGTAACTAGAGATCCAAGAATGAAAGAAAGAAAGAAATACGGTCTTAAAAAGGCAAGAAGAGCTCCACAATTCTCAAAGAGATAATATATGGAACTTCACAAATCCCACAAACCTTATGGTTGTGGGATTTATTTTTTATAAATAAAATTTTTCTAGAAAGTCTATTTATTTCTATATTAAATTTAGGTTAAAAATGTGTTTAATTACTTAACAAATGTTAAAAAATATTGTAAACTAACAATGTAAAAATAATGTTGAAAAGGAGAATAACTTTGGAATCATTAAAGATAATTATACAGTTACTTGGCGGATTAGGTCTATTTATATACGGTATGAAAATAATGGGAGATGGCCTGGAAAATGCTGCAGGTGACGGACTAAAGTCAATTCTTGAAAAAGTAACTAGAAATCCAATTATCGCTGTTATAGTAGGAGCAATAGTTACAGCAGTAATACAAAGTAGTAGTGCTACAACTGTAATGGTAGTTGGTTTTGTAAATGCTGGATTAATGAATTTAGCTCAAGCGGCAGGTATTATAATGGGAGCTAATATAGGTACTACTATTACAGCTCAATTAGTAGCGTTTAAACTAGATCAAATTGCTCCATTATTTGTTTTTCTAGGAGCATTTATGGTTATGTTTGCTAAGGGCAAGAAGAGAAAAGACATAGGTAATATTGTATTAGGTTTTGGTATTCTATTTGTTGGGATGGGACAAATGAGTGCTGCGATGAAACCTTTGACAGCATTACCATTATTTAATGATATTTTAAAAACAGTAGGACAACAATGGTATCTTGGAATAGTAGCAGGAGCAGTTATAACAGCTGTACTACAAAGTTCATCTGCAACTACAGGAATACTAGTTGCTTTAGCAACTGCAGGAGCAATAGATATAAAAGAAGCTCTTCCAATAGTATTTGGATGTAATATAGGAACTTGTATTACTGCAATGTTAGCATCAGTAGGAACAAATAAAACTGCACATAAAGCTGCAATGTTACATTTAATATTTAATTTAGGTGGAACATTAATATTTATACCAGTATTAATTAGTGGTATTTTAGGTAATGTAGTATCAACAATAAGTCCGGAAGATGTTAGCAGGCAAATTGCTAATGCGCATACGGTTTTTAATGTAGTAAATACTGCAATAATGCTACCTTTAACTGGATTACTAATTAAAATTGTTAATAGAATTATTCCGGGAGACGATGAAGAAGATAAACCGGGACCAAAGTACATAGACGATAGATTATTAGAAACACCAGTAATAGCAGCTGGGCAAGTGGCAAAAGAAACTTTGAGAATGGCTAACAAAGCTAAAAAAGGTTTAGCATTAGCAATAGAGGCTTTTGAAAAAAATGATGAAAAATTAATCAAAAAAGTTTATGATAATGAAGGTGTTATAAATACACTAAATGAATGTATTACGAATTATTTAGTTAAGCTTTCTAAATGTGATTTATCTGATAAAGAATTAAGTATAGTAGCGGCAACTTTCCATGTTATAAATGATATAGAGAGAATAGGTGATCATGCTGAAAATATAGCAGATTTAACATCTCAAAAGATCTCAAAAAAACTTGAATATAGCAGTGAGGCGATTGATCAAATAAAAAATATGTATAATAAAGCTACTGAAGCTTTACAAGTAGCTATAGATAGTTATGCACAAAAGGATATAGAAAAAGCTAGAAGTATAGCGGAAATAGAATCAGAAGTAGATAGACTACAAAAGAAATATAGAGAGCTTCATATAAAGAGGCTTTACGATGGAACCTGTAATGCATATGCTGGAGCTATATTCTTAGATTTATTAAGTAATTTAGAAAGAATTGGAGATCATTCAACGAATATAGCAGAAAGTGTTATAGAAAATAGTTAAAAACTTAAAAATCTCTAGTATAGGATATTAAATCCTAATACTGGGGATTTTTTTATTAGCAAGAAAAATCAATAATATGGGCATAATAATTTTATAATTATTTTTATAAAGATTATGGAGGTAAACCAATGAAAAAATTACAATCAATAATTTTATGTATAATTATATCACTTTTATGCTTTACGCCAATAGAAGTTTTAGCTGATGAGGCAAATCAAAAGGTAATATTAATTGATCCAGGTCATGGAGGATTTGATGGTGGTGCCAAATCAAAAGCAGGTGTAATAGAGAAAGATATAAACTTACAAATAAGCTTAAAGCTTAAAGCAGTCTTAGAAGAAAAAGGATATAAAGTGTACCTAACTAGAGAAGGAGATCAGGGTTTGGAAGAAAAGGGATCTACGATAAGAGAAAAGAAAAGAGAAGATCTTAAAAAGAGAAGGGACTTAAAAGCTGAGACAAGGTGTGATGTTTTTGTATCTATTCATCAAAATATGTTTCCACAATCTAAATGCTTTGGAGCTCAAGTTTGGCATGCATCTAATGATGTAAGTAAAAAATTAGCAGATAATATACAAGAATCTCTTAAAGAAACAGTTAAAGATAATAATAAAAGAGTATCAAAGCCTGCTGGGGATTCATATTTAATTTTGAGGGATAAATATGAAGGCGCATCTGTTTTAGTGGAATGCGGATTTTTATCTAATCCTGAAGAGGAACAAAAATTACAAACAGAAGAACATCAAAATTCAATAGTCGAAGGAGTATCTTTGGGAATAGAAAAGTATTTTGAAGAAATAAATAAGACATCAAATTAATAAGTAGATTTCCGAGGAAATATATCAAAAGATATTGTCGAAGATGTTTTAATGCTATATTAAATTAATAAAACAAGATATATTATAAAAAAGATAATATATCTTGTTTTATTTTGCAAGTAATTTTATTTGAATAAAATTACTTGTAAAATCATATATTATTTAAATTCTATATAGGCTACTAAAATACTAACTTTATTTATACAATGTTAATTATCTATATTTAGTTAAGTAATAAATTAAATATTTATTTGAAGTTATATGAATAAAACTTGATCATTTATTTATATATTTAAAATAGAATTATCTACCTTTAGACTATTTATAGGTGTTTTTTTAAATTCAATATTAATAGAATTAGCTAGGGCATGAATTATAAAAAATACTAATACAGCAATAAGGAAGTAAACTATAAAGTTAGCAATTTTACTTAGGTTTATATTCATCATAGACTCTCCTTACACATATTTATTAAAATATAATATTTATAGTATAAAAATATGATAAAATATTTATGAAAAGCTTTATATTAAAATAAATAATTATATGTAAAATGATTTTTGACCTCGAGAAAAAAATAAATACATTATTAATATATTTATAAAGTTTTTTGAAATATATAATCATTTAATTTATCATAATTTAAGATTGTAACTAATGATTTATTATGTTAAGGATAGGAGGATATTTATGAGAACTATATATGTTGAAAAAATTACAGATGCTATAAAGAAATTATGCATAGATTCAAATTATAATTTATCCAATGATGTATATGAGGCTTTAAGTAGTGCTAAAAAAGAGGAAACCTGGGATTTAGCTAATGATATACTCGACAAGATAATAATAAATTCTGAAGTAGCAAGAAATGAAAAAATGCCAATGTGCCAAGATACAGGAATAACATGTGTTTTTATAGAAATCGGACAAGATGTTCATATAGTGGGAGGAAATCTTGAAGAGGCCATAAATGAGGGTGTTAGAAGAGGTTATGAAGAAGGATATTTGAGAAAGTCTGTAGTCAATGATCCTATAAATAGAGTTAATACAAAAGATAATACTCCAGCGATAATATATTATGACATAGTTCCTGGTGATAAAGTAAAAATAACTGTTGCACCTAA
This sequence comes from Clostridium sp., assembly GCF_017888565.1. Classification (GTDB taxonomy): domain Bacteria; phylum Bacillota; class Clostridia; order Clostridiales; family Clostridiaceae; genus Clostridium. The sequence goes on along the minus strand of NZ_JAGHFX010000004.1, from coordinate 118,817 downwards.
AGGATTTGGTTCAGAAAATATGAGCCAAATAAAGATGCTTAAACCTTCGGATGGGTTACAAGGAGTTAAGAATTTTATAATAAAGGTTGTAAAAGATGCTGGACCTAATCCATGCCCTCCTATGATTGTAGGAGTAGGAATAGGAGGAACATTTGATAAAGCTGCATATTTAGCCAAAAAAGCTTTATTAAGACCTATAAACAATAGAAATAATAATAAATTTTATAGTGATTTAGAAGAAGAGTTACTAATGGAAATAAATAAGCTTGGAATAGGACCACAAGGCTTTGGAGGAAAGACAACTGCATTGGGCCTTAATATTGAAACATATCCAACACATATAGCAGGACTACCTGTAGCTGTAAATATAAGTTGTCATGCTACTAGACATAAAGAAATAATTTTATAAGGGGATAAAGTTGTGGATAATAAAAAGACTAGAAAAGAAACTGTGGAAAAAAAGATAAACACACCTTTAACATATGAAAAAATAAAAGATTTAAGGGCAGGAGATACAATCCTATTAACAGGAACTATATATTCAGCTAGGGATGCAGCACATAAGAGATTAATTGATTTGTTAGATTCGGGTGATGATTTACCAATAAACATTAAAGATGAAGTAATATATTATGTGGGGCCAAGTCCTGCAAAAGAAGGACAAGTTATTGGATCAGCAGGACCAACAACAAGTTATAGAATGGATGCCTACTCACCTAGATTGCTAGATTTAGGATTAAGGGCCATGATAGGGAAGGGTGCTAGAAATCAAGAGGTAGTGGATTCAATAGTAAAAAATAAAGCCATATATTTAGGGGCTATTGGAGGTGCAGCTGCATTAATTGCTAAAAGTATAATTTCATCAGAAATAATTGCATATGAAGATTTAGGCGCAGAAGCTATTAGAAAGATGGAAGTAATAGATATGCCTTTAATAGTTATAATAGATACAAATGGTAATAACTTATATAAAGTGGGACAAGAGACCTATTTAAAGTCAATATAGCAGTTAGTAAAAAGTTATACTATTAGAAGTAAATTTTATATATATTCATATACTATTTAAATTCAATTTTAGTAGATTTAACTATATTTTAAAAAGGGTTTTTAGAATTTAAATAAATTAGTATTTAAAATATAATTAGTAAATATTACTATTAAATTTCGGGAACTTTTTTAGATATAAATAAATTGATTACTGTAGAAAATAATTATAAAAATGCCCCATACTAGAGAAAATAAAATCTAAGATATGGGGCAAAATTATTTTATATTTTACAAGATAATTAATATTAAATTTTATGAAAGCCCTTTCCATTGACTTCGGAAACATCTATTATTGTAATAAATGCTTTAGGGTCTATTCTTAATATTTTGCTCTTCAAATGAATTATTTGAGATGAAGTTACAGCTATATAAAGCATTTTCTTTAACTCATGTGTGTACTCACCTTCAGCAATTAGAGAAGTAACACCTCTATTCATATCTTTAATAACATACTCTATTATTTCCTGCTCTTTTTCAGTTAATATTAATAATAATTTCTTGCTATTAAATCCATTAATAACTTTATCTACTATAGTTCCTTGAACAAACATAGAGATTAAAGTATAAAGAGCTTTAGGAATTCCAAAAATTAATGCACCTATAAAAACTATTATACAGTTAATACCGAAGCTAAGCTTACCTATTTCAAAGTTAGAATATTTCTTCCTAAGGACCATCGTGATAATATCAGTACCTCCAGTTGATCCATTTCTTGAAAAAACTAGTCCATATCCTAGGCCGCATAAAACTCCACCGTAAATACAATAAAGTAATATATCATCTACTTTTACTAAGTTGGATAAAGGTTCCGTAATTATAAGCGAAATTGATAGAGAAATCATTCCAACTGCAGAATATAGAGTAAGTCTTTTATTTAGCATTTTATAACTTACAAAAAATAAAGGAATATTAATTATAAATACAGTTATACCAGAAGGTATTTCAGCTGAATATTGTAAAATAAGTGCTATACCAGTAGCTCCACCGCTAAGTAATTGAGCATTAACTAAAAATAAATTAACTCCTAGAGATGCTATTACACACCCAACAAAAATAAAAAAGAAATCCAAAATCATGTGCTTGTTGATTGTAAACTTATGTAGCATATCAAACTCCTTAAAATTATCTGTTAGAAATATACACTAAAATTATATATTAAATACTATCGAATGTTAATAATAACTTATAGGTATATTTTATTATTTTAATAAAAATGTAATTTTTACAATTAGTAAAATTTCATAATATAAGATATTATAATTATAGGATATGATAGAGGGGTGAAAAGATGTTTAATGTTTTAGTAGTTGATGATGAAAAAGAAATTAGAGATGCTATTGATATATATCTAAGAGGAGAAGGTATGAAGGTATTTAAAGCTAAAGATGGTATAGAGGCTTTGGATCTATTAGATAAAGAAAAAATACATTTAATAGTTTTAGATATAATGATGCCAAGAATGGATGGGATAAAAACATGTCTAAAGATTAGGGAGAAAAGGAATTTACCTATTATAATGTTATCAGCCAAAGGAGAAGATAGCGATAAGATATTAGGTTTAAATGTAGGGGCTGATGATTATATAGCTAAACCTTTTAATCATTTAGAACTTGTTGCTAGAGTTAAATCTCAGTTAAGAAGATATCAAAAGCCTTTGGAATTAGAAGGAGAGAGTCCAGACATAATAGAAGTAAGGGACTTGATAATAAATAATAAAGAAAAAACAATTTTTTTAAGGGGAGAAGAGGTAAAGGTTACGGCAACAGAATTTAAGATACTTCAACTTTTAGCTTCAAATTTAGGAAGAGTTTTCTCTATAAAAGAAATATATGAAAAAGTATGGGAAGAACCATTTTATAGAAGTGAAAATACTGTAACTGTTCATATTAGAAGGATAAGAGAAAAGATAGAAATTAATACAAAAGACCCTGAATATATAAAGGTAGTATGGGGAGTTGGATATAAAATTGAAAGAGAAGATTAAAAGCTATATAACAGGTGTATGGGGAGTAGAGATTTTAACCGTATGTATATTATTAGTTACATTAACTATAGGATATTATCAATCTTTTAATAATATTTTTTCAGATTTAGGAGCAGGAACTTTTGATGCATTATTAAACAAAGAAAAATACATAGAATCAATGATATATTATGAAAGTAAAGATGTATCAAGCTATATGTATTCAAATACAAATAATTTAGAAGATATTAGACCAATAGAATATGAAAATGATCATTTATCTGAAAAAAATTATTTTTATGGGGATCTATTTTATGTATTGATAAATAAGGAAACAGGTAACTTTACTACAAATGATATAAAGTTACGTGAATCGATAGAGAAGTATGATAATACTATAGCCTTGCTTGAAGATAGTATAAATGCATATTTAAAGGAATTTGGATATTCATCTGTTAGAATAGACAATAAAGATAAATATAATTATTATGTTACAAGCACTACGGATAAGATAAGTAAGCAAAATGTAGATAAATATATAGAGATATATTACAGAGATCCTAGTGTATATACATATCTTATAAAGACAGATAGTATAACAGCAAAAGTAATGATAGTCTTAACAATCTTTGCTATAGTACTTTTACTAAAGATAATAATAAATTCTATAATTAATAGTAAAAATATACACTTAGAAATTAAAGTTTTAAAGAGACTTGTTTATGTTTTAAGATATGGGTATAAATACAAAAATACACGAAATAAAATAATATTTTCTTTTGGTGGAGCAATTGCAGTAATACTGGTGTATTTATATTTAATTGCAGGAATAAGAAACCAAAATGTTTTAGTAACATTTTTAACTAGATATCCATTTAAAGGGACTTTAATTTTAGTATTAATTCCATTAGTATGCGTGCTATATTCTTTAAAGAAAAGTCTTGATATTTCAGTTATTAATGATGGGTTAAAGAAAATTAATTCAGGTGAATTAGAATATAAATTAAGTGATATTGGTGAAAGAGAAGTTAAAGAGTTAGTAGAAAATATAAATCAAATAAGAGAAGGATATATAATAGCTTTAAATGAAAAAATAAGAAATGAAAAATTAAAGACAGAGTTAATTTCCAATGTTTCTCATGATTTAAAAACACCATTAACATCAATAATAAACTATGTGAATATATTAAATGATTCTAATATAACAGAAGAGGAACGAAAGGACTATTTGACTATCTTAGATAGAAATTCAAAGAGATTAAAAACCCTTATAGAAGATTTGTTCGAGGTTTCAAAATTAAACAGTGGTAAAATGACTATAGAAAAACATGAAATAGATATAGTTTCTTTAGTTTATCAAGGAGTAGGGGAATATTCAAATTTATATGAAGAAAAAAATATGGAATTTAAGGTAAGCTCAAATGAAGAAGAAATATTTGTTGATTTAGATGGAAAGCTAATGTCTAGGGTATTTGAAAATATAATTGTAAACGCCTTAAAATATTCACTTAATAATACTAGAGTTTATATAGATATAACGTCTAAAGAAAACTCTGTAGAAGTATCTTTTAAAAATATATCTAATTACGAAATGGACTTTAATACTCAAGATATATTTGAGAGGTTTGCAAGAGCTGATAAATCAAGAAATTCATCTGTAGAAGGTTCTGGTATGGGACTTGCCATTACAAAAAGTATAGTAGAGCTTCATAATGGAAGTATAAAAATAGAAGTAGAAGGTGACATGTTTAAAATTTATTTAATCATACCTAAGAAATAATATGTTATAATAATAATTAAATAATAATAATTAAATAATAATAATTAAATAATAATAATAATTAAATATAGGAGTGATAATATGTCAGTTTTATTTATTGAATATCCAAAGTGTACTACATGTAGAAAAGCAAAGAAGTTTTTAACAGAAAATAATATAGAATTTATAGATAGACATATAGCTGATGAAAATCCAACAAAAGAAGAACTTAAAGAATGGATAGCTAAAAGTGGTTTATCAATTAATAAATTCTTCAATACATCAGGTGTATTGTATAGAGAAATGCAATTAAAAGATAAGGTTAAAGTATTACCAGAAGATGAACTTTTAGATATATTAGCATCTAATGGAATGCTGGTAAAGAGACCAATAGTAATAAAGGACAATACTGTCTTAGTTGGATTTAAGGAAGCTGATTGGATAGAGAAGTTAAAGTAATTAGTATTATTTAACTTTTAATTTTAAAAAATAAAAATTATTTGTGAAAACTATTATTAAAGGTGAAAAAAGGAGATATTAAATGAATATCTCCATTTTTTCTTGTTTAGCATTAGATTATTAAATTTTACAAAGGAAAAAATAAAAATTATAATGAACTATATATTGTATATTCATGGAAAGAGAAAGAATATTACATACTATATGTAGTGGAAGGGGAAGAGTATGACACATTTACTTAATATTTGTAGATTAGCTTTAGATGGGATAGATAATGGTCAGGGGATTTATACAGAAGAAAGGCTTTTAGAAGCATTAAATCATATAGTTAGACCTAATATGGAAGATGAGGAAATAAGAGATTCAATAATACAAGTAGCTTTAGAGCTTACATCAGATATAGAGCCAAAATGGCAAAATGCAGCAGCAAGACTTTATGTATTTAAACTTTATGATAAGATAAGAAAAAACAGAGGACTTACTAATGATGAAGATATATATGGAGATTTATATGTATTTATAAATCAATTAACTGAAAAAGGGCTTTATGGTAAATACATATTAGAAAATTATACAAGAGATGAAATATTAGAGCTAGAAAATGAAATCAAACCAGAAAGAGATTTTTTATTTACTTATAGTGGAATAAATCTTTTAGCAAAAAGATATTTAATTCAGGATTTTGATAGAAGTACATTAGAGCTTCCACAACAAATGTTTATGGGAATAGCAATGCATTTAGCTATTCCAGAAAAAAAAGAAGTAAGAGTATTATGGGCAAAGAGATTTTACGATGTATTGAGTTCTCTTAAGGCAACAATGGCAACACCAACAATGTCTAATGCTAGAAAGCCATTTTATCAATTAAGCTCATGCTTTATAGATACAGTACAGGATAGTTTAAAGGGTATATATAAGTCACTTGATAACTTTGCAGAAGTTTCAAAGTTTGGTGGCGGAATGGGAATATATATCGGTAAAGTTAGAGCTTTAGAATCACCTATAAGAGGATTCAAGGGAGCTTCTGGTGGTGTAATACCATGGGTGAAATTATTTAATGATACAGCAATAGCAGTAGATCAGCTAGGAGTAAGAAATGGATCAGTAGCCATATGGTTAGATGCTTGGCATAAAGACTTACCTGAATTCTTACAGTTAAAAACTAATAATGGCGATGATAGAAAGAAGGCACATGATGTCTTTCCAGGGCTTTGTTATCCAGATTTATTTTGGAAGCTTGCAGAAACAGATATAGATGCAAATTGGTACATGATGTGTCCTCATGAAATTAGATTAGCAAAGGGATATTCATTAGAAGATTTCTATGGAGAAGAGTGGGAGAAGAAATATTACGAATGTGTTGAAGATGATAACATAAGTAAAAGAGTTATGTCGGTAAAAGAAATTGTTAGATTAATAATAAAGAGCGCTGCCGAAACTGGAACTCCATTTGCTTTTTATAGAGATACAGTAAATAAGATGAATCCAAATAAGCATAAAGGAATGATTTACTCATCAAACCTTTGTACAGAAATTATGCAAAACATGAGCCCAATGGATATACAGCAATCAGAAATAAAAGATGAAAATGGAGATACTATAATAGTTGAAAAAATAAAATCAGGTGATTTTGTAGTATGTAATTTATCATCAGTAGTCTTGGGAAATGTTGATGTTAAAAATGATGAAGAACTTGGATATGTTGTAGAAACTCAAATAAGGGCTATGGATAACGTAATAGATTTAAACTACTATTCAGTGCCATTTGCAGAAGTTACTAATAAAAAATATAGAGCTATAGGACTAGGAACAAGTGGATATCATCATATGCTTGCAAATAATTTAATTCATTGGACAGAAGATAGACATAAAGAATTTGCAGATGATGTTTATGAAAGAATTAACTATCATGCAATAAAAGCAAGTATGAATATTTCAAAAGAAAAGGGAAGGTATTCATGTTTTGAAGGGTCAGATTGGGATAATGGAAATTATTTTAATATTAGAGGATATAGATCAGAAAAGTGGAATGAATTAAGGGAAGAAGTAAATGCTCATGGAATGAGAAATGGATATCTGATGGCTGTAGCTCCCAATGGTTCAACAGCAACTATAGCAGGGACTTCAGAAGGAGTAGATCCAGTAATGGCTAGATTTTGGCTTGAAGAGAAGAAGGGAAGTATAATACCAAAAACTGCACCAAACTTAAATGAAGATAACTATTGGTATTATAATTCTGCATATAACATAGATCAAAAATGGTGTGTGCAAATAAATGGGGTTAGACAAAGACATATAGATCAAGGGCAATCATTTAATTTATATATAACAACTAATTATACTATGAGACAAATTATGAATCTATATATAGAAGCTTGCAAAGCTGGAGTTAAATCAATATACTATGTTCGTTCAAAATCACTAACTGTAAGTGATTGTGAAAGTTGTTCAGCATAAGTTCGAATAATACTAATAAGGTCTTGGAGGGTAATAAATGTTTATAAACAAAAAGCCTCTTTTTAATGAGTTTGGTGACACAGAAACATCTAAAAAGAGAATGATAAATGGAAATACGACTAACTTAAATGATTTCAATAATATGAAATATACTTGGGTTTCAGATTGGTATAGGCAAGCGATGAATAACTTCTGGATTCCAGAAGAAATAAATCTTGCTCAAGATTTAAAAGATTATAATAAGTTAACAAATGATGAAAGAACAGCTTATGATAAAATACTTTCTTTCTTAATATTCTTAGACTCAATACAAACTGCAAATTTATCTAATATTAATAATTACATTACAGCAAGTGAAGTTAATTTATGCCTAACAATACAAGCTTTTCAAGAAGCAGTACATTCACAAAGTTATAGTTATATGTTAGATACAATATGCTCTCCAGAAAAGAGAAATGAAATATTATATCAATGGAAAGATGATAAAAGATTATTAGAAAGAAATAAATTTATAGGAGAATTGTATAATAACTTCTTAGAATCTCCAACTCAAGAAAATCTTATTAAAACTATAATGGCAAACTATATATTAGAAGGAATATATTTTTATTCAGGATTTATGTTTTTCTATAATCTAGAGAGAAATGGTAAAATGCCTGGTTCAGCACAAGAAATAAGATATATCAATAGAGATGAAAATACTCATCTTTGGTTATTTAGAAATATATTAAAAGAATTACAGTTAGAGCAACCTGAAATATTTACAGCAGAATTAAAAAGTCAGCTAAAAGAAATGATGAAAATTGCAGTTGAACATGAAATTTTTTGGGGAAATTATGTTATTGGTGATAATATTCAAGGAATAAATAAAAATTTAATTAATGATTATATAAAGTATCTAGGAAATTTAAGAATGAAGGCCATAGGCTTAGATGAAATTTACGAAGGTTATTATAATAATCCAGCAGCGTGGGTAGATACATTAGCAGATGCTAATTCAGTAAAGACAGACTTCTTTGAAGCAAAATCAACCGCTTATGCTAAGGCAGGAGCACTTATAGATGATTTGTAGGCAATAATAAAATATGAGGAAAGATTGTCGAATTATAGTTTATAATAAAGGGCTGTTTAAAGCAGCCTTTTTTCAAAATCTTTTAGCTATAATACTATAATAAAATCAATAAACATACTGAAAAAAGGATGAAAAAACATATTGTATTGAAAAAAATGTAAAATTTTTTAGAATAATTTTGCTTATACAGAAAATATGTAAATAAAATAAATAAAAAAATGAAATTAATGATAGAAAATAATAAAAATTATGTGTATTCGTATTAACATAGGTGAAAAATATGTTATAATACATGTAGTTGTAATTTATAAAACAGATTAGTACTTTCTATAAATTTCATATATAATTTGAATTTATAGCTATTATTAAGGAGGAATCTCGGAAATGAAAAAAGGTATAGCTGCGTCTAAAGGTTATGCAATAGGAAAAGTATTTTTACAAGAACACGAAGAAATAGTAATAACAGATGCGAAAGTTTCTAATGTAGAGGCAGAAAAAGAAGTTCTACAAAAGGCTTTAGAGCAAGCAAAAGTTCAATTAACTGCTATTAGAGATAAAGCTTTAGCAGAAATAGGAGAACATGAAGCTCAAGTTTTCGAAGCTCACCTAACTCTATTAGATGATCCAGAATTTACTGGTGGAATGTTATTAGAAATAGAATCAAATAGCGTAAATGCAATGAAAGCAGTTGAAAGTGTTACAAATACATTTGTAATGATTTTTGATTCTATGGAAGACGAGTACATGAAAGAAAGAGCTGCTGACATAAAAGACGTTTCTAAGAGAATAATTTCAAACTTAGCGGGAAAAGGTGGAGATGCATTTGCTATAACTGAAGCAAACACTATAGTTGTAGCTCACGATTTAACTCCATCAGATACAGCACAATTAGATAGAAGTAAAGTTGTTGGTTTCTTAACTAATATCGGAGGAAGAACTTCTCACTCTGCTATTATGGCTAGAACTTTAGAAATACCAGCAATAGTAGGTTTAAAAGATATAACTACATCAGTTAAAAATGGAGATACTGTTATAGTTGATGGTATTGAAGGAATATGTATAATAAACCCTGAGCAATCAGTTATAGATGAATACACAGCTAAGAGAGAAAAATTCTTAGCAGAACAAGAAGAATTAAAGAAATTAATAACTGTAAAAACAGTTACTAAATCAGGAAGAAGAGTTGAAGTTTGTGGAAACATAGGTTCACCAGCAGATGCTGAAGCAGTAGTTGCAAATGGTGGAGATGGTGTTGGATTATTCAGAACTGAGTTCTTATATATGGATAGAGATTCAGCTCCAACAGAAGAAGAACAATTCGAATCTTATAAAAAAGTTCTTGAAGTAATGGATGGAAAACAAGTTGTTATAAGAACACTAGATATCGGTGGAGATAAAACACTTCCATACTTACCATTACCACAAGAAATGAATCCATTCTTAGGATACAGAGCTATAAGATTATGTTTAGATAGAAAAGATATATTCAAGGTTCAAATCAGAGCTTTACTTAGAGCTTCTGTTTATGGAAATCTTGCAGTAATGTTCCCTATGATTTCAGGCTTAGAAGAATTCCAAGCTGCAAAGGAATTTGTAGAAGAATGTAAAGCTGAATTAAAGGCTGAAGGAATAGAATACTCAGAAAAAATTCAATGGGGTATAATGGTTGAAATCCCTGCAGCTGCTGTATATGCAGATGAATTAGCTAAGCATGTAGATTTCTTCTCAATAGGAACAAACGACTTGATCCAATACACTTTAGCTGCTGATAGAATGAGTGAAAAAGTATCATACCTTTATAATCCAATGCACCCAGCTGTATTAAGATTAATAAAGATGACTATAGATGGAGCTCATAAGCATGGTAAATGGGTTGGAATGTGTGGAGAAATGGCAGGAGATGAAGCTGCAATTCCAACATTAGTTGAATATGGTTTAGATGAATTCTCAATGAGTGCTACATCAATATTAACAGCTAAGAAAATAATATTAGAACAAGAATAATTAAAATAAAGAAAAGTCGCATACTATTAATGCGACTTTTTATTTTGGAGAAATATATCTATTTTAATAAATGATTTATATAATCAATAAAGGTATAATATAAAGTATAATAAAAATAATCGAGGTGGTGAAGAGATGAAGAAAGTTATAGAAATGTTCATTTCATTTTTAAAGATAGGAGCTTTTACCTTTGGTGGAGGATATGCGATGATCCCATTAATAGAAGAGGAAGTTGTTAAAAATAAAAAATGGATTGAGAAAGAAGAATTTATGGATGTATTAGTTGTATCACAAAGTCTTCCAGGGGCATTAGCAATTAACTGTTCAATATTCTTGGGATATAAAATTGGAGGATTAATAGGAGCAGTAATGGCTTTATTAGCAGTTATATTACCGTCGTTTTTTATAATTATAATAATTGCAGCCTTCTTTATGCAATTTAGAAATAATTATTATGTTAATGCAGCATTTAAGGGAATAACTGCAGCAGTTCCAATGTTAGTATTAGTAGGAGCAATAAGCTTAAGCAAGGGGTTACAAAAGAATACAAGAACTGTAGCAACTATTATAGTAGCACTTATAGCATTGACATTCTTTGATATTCATCCGATTATGGTAATAATAGCATCAGCTATATATGGAGCTGTCTTTTTAAGGAAGAAGGTGAGTTAATTGGAATTATTAATAAAGTTATTTTTTTCTTTCTTTAAAATAGGTTCATTTAGCTTTGGGGGAGGATATGCTATGCTTCCTTTCATTCAAAGAGAAATAGTCGAAACTAATAATTGGCTTAGTATAAATGAATTTTTAGATATCATAGGTATATCACAAATGACTCCTGGACCAGTTGCAATAAACTCAGCAACTTTTGTTGGATATAAATTATCTGGGGTTTTAGGAAGTATTATGGCTACTATAGGAGTAGTAATAACTTCATTTGTATTGGTGTCTATAATAAGTAAGACATTAGATAAGTTTAAGGAATCTACTGTTGTTAAAGCTGCCTTAATGGGAATGAGGCCTGTGTTAATTGCATTAATAATAAAAGCCTTTTTAGATTTAGCAAAAGAATCTTATTTAGATTTAAAGAGTATAATAATCACTTCGATAATAGGAGTAGTACTGTTAAGCAAAAAAGTTCATCCTATATTAGTTATAGTGATAGCGGCTATTATAGGATTAATATTCTACTTATAAATTTGAATGAGGTAATAATGAATGAAAAATAAGGATAAAAGGGAATATAAAAAAGCGCTCAATTTATATAACAATGGATATATAGACAAGGCTATAGAAATCTGTGAGATAGGTATATCAAGAAACTTAGAGGATTCAAGCTTACTTAATTTAAAGGGATTGCTATTATATTTAAAGGGAGAGCTTGAAGAGGCTATTTCATTATGGAAGATAAATAAATATCATAATGATGATGAGATTGCTAAAGCATATTTAAAGGATATTCAAAGGGATTTTAATAGAAGGGATTTTTTTAAAGAGGCAGAAGAATTAATAAGAAATTTAAATATAGATGAAGCGTTGCAAGCTTTAATGATTTGCAAGGAAAGCGATTATAATTCTATAAATGTAAATAATGCTTTAGCAATATGCTATATGAGAAAAGCAGAATATAATAAGTGTCAAAAATGTATTGATAAAGTATTTTCATTAGATAAATATAATATAGAGGCTAAAAATCTAAAAAAAGAAATTGATGAAATTTTAAACATAAAAAGTAATGGTAGTGTAGTTATAAAGCCAATAACTATAACAGTTATCATATGTATTATTGTAACATCAGTAATACTAATAAGAGGTGGACTACAAAAGGGTAAGGATAATGGAGAAGATAATTTAGAGATAGTTAATAGAAATGAGAATTTTGATGTAAATAAAGATATTGATGTAAATAATTTAGATACTAACTCAGGATCTATTAATACGAGTAATGAAGAAATTAATAATGACATAGATAAAAAAGAAAAAAGTAATTTAAATGAACATATATTGAGTGAAGATGAGATAAGACAAAACTACATAAAAGCAACTGATTCATTTGATGAAGAAAAATACAATGATACAAAGGTCATATTAGAAAGTACCATTATTTATTCAGAAAATAGTCATTTAAATGATGACATAATGTTTTTATTAGCCTCCACATATGAGAAATTAGGAGATAATAACGAGGCAATAAAAAAATTTGAAAAATATATATCTAGTTATGAAAATGGGAATTATATAGAAGAGTCTTATTATAGAATATCTTTACTTTATAAAGATTTGAATAGAGATAAAAGTAAGCATTATGCAAAAGAGCTTATAAGTAAATATTCAAATTCAATTTATAATAATACTAACATAAAAGATATTTTAAATAACTAACTATAGGAGTGGCGTAGATGTTAACAGTAATAAAAGGAATAAAAGTGTATTCTCCTGAGTATAAAGGAGAAAAGGATGTAGTAATATCGTCAAATAAAATTGAAGGAATATATGAAAATATAAAAATTCCTACGGATTTTATAGATATAAAAATAATAAATGGAGCAGGAAAATTACTTTTTCCAGGATTCATAGATTGTCATGTTCATATTAATGGAGCTGGTGGAGAAGGTAGTTTTAAAACTAGAACACCAGAAATAAAGCTTACAGATTTAACAATGGCTGGAATAACAACAGTTGTTGGTTGTATAGGAACAGATGGAATTTGTAGAGATATGGCTAGTTTAATAGCTAAATCAAAAGCTTTAGAAGAAGAGGGAATAACTACATATTGTTATACAGGTTCATATGAAATACCAGTAAAAACTCTAACTAGTAATATAAAGAGAGATATAATGTTGGTAGATAAAATTATTGGAGTAGGAGAAGTTGCTATTTCTGACAATAGAAGTTCTCAAGCTACATTTACGCAGTTTGCCCAAACAGTAGCACAAGCTAGAGTTGGAGGATTATTATCTGGAAAATCTGGAATAGTAAATATTCATTTAGGTAATGGAGATAGGAAATTAGATTATTTGTTCAAGTTAATTGAAGAAACAGAAATTCCTCCAACACAGTTACTTCCAACCCATATTAATAGAAATAAAGACTTATTTGAAGCAGGAGAAGAATATGTAAGGAAAGGGGGATTTATAGATCTTACTACAAGTTCAGATCCAGATTGCCTAGAACCAGGTGAATTAAGAGCAAGTGAAGGATTAAGCATCTTAATTAATAATAAAGTTGACTTATCACATATAACATTCTCATCAGATGGAAACGGAAGTATGCCAATATTTGATATAGATGGAAGTTTAACTAAAGTAGGAATTTGTTCTGTATCAACTTTATATAGAGAAGTAAGAGAAGCTATTAAGACATATAATATAAAGATAGAGGATGCAATTAAAGTTATTACATCCAATGTTGCAGAAATATTAAAACTTTCGAATAAGGGATCAATAGAAAAAGATAAAGATGCAGATTTAGTTTTAGTAGATGAAAGTTCATTAGAAATAGATACTGTTATAGCTATGGGAAAAGTAATGGTACAAAATGGAGAAGCGGTTGTAAGGGGAACTTTTGAATAATTAATAATGGATAACTGAGATGGAAATTCGGCTTTGGCTGAATTTCTTTTTGTTTAATTTGATAATGATTGGAAATGTTAGCATAATATTATATATTTAAAAAATTTTCTATAGAATTTATGTGAAGAGAAGTTTTAGATAAGTTTCTAACAAATAAAAAATGTTACAAAATAAATTCTTATTTATTTTGTAACATTCCATTTAACTTTTAATATTTTGTATTAAAAAATAAATGTTGACCAATAGCTTTGCTATCAGCTTTTTCAATATCTTGCATCCAGGAACAAGTAGCTATTGCAGGATTATAAAAGAATAATGCCTCATTTGTAGGATCATTACCTTTTATTGCGTCATAAACTGCATTATAGCACTCTTCAGTTGGTGTAACAGATATTTGACCATCCACTACGCAAGAGAATGCGTTAGGTTGGAATATAACCTCACTAATGCTATTTGGAAATCCTGGACTTAATACCCTATTTAATATAACCGATGCAACTGCAACTTTACCCTCATAGGGCTCACCTTTACTTTCAGCATAAACGATTTTAGCCATTAAATTTACGTCGTCTTCTGTTAAATATATTATGTTGTCGTTGTGATTGAAGACATCAACCACGTTTTCTTTTGGCATATTTATTATAGTACTATTTAATTCTCCATTTAAATTA
This sequence comes from Clostridium sp., assembly GCF_017888565.1. GTDB lineage: Bacteria > Bacillota > Clostridia > Clostridiales > Clostridiaceae > Clostridium. Next base: position 103,813 of record NZ_JAGHFX010000004.1, on the reverse strand, counting down.
GTGCTTATTAAATTGTTAGAATTACCTACTAAACTAACATTTTTATAAGCCAATACAGGTATCTCTGCTGAAAATAAAAAGGTTAAAAACAAAATAGGTATTGTTCTTAAATATTTCATAAATAACCTCCTTTTGGATAACATATAATCCAAGATTATTATTTCCAAAAGAAAAAATTTAATACAAATTATTTTTCAAGAATATTTTTGTAATCTGAATAAGCATTTATTACGTCATCTCTTTTAGATGAAGCATTTTTGTAATTTCTATTAATTTCTTTAGAAAACTTATCTACGTCAGAACAAGTTTTTTCATATATAGTTGCTTCTTTAATAGATTTTAAATATATATAGTACATATTTAAGTAGTCATTTAAAGCGTCGTATATATCCATACAGCCATCTGGAATAGACATAGACACAATTTTAGATTTTAGGTTTTCATAAGATTTTTCCTTAATATACAAATCATCAATTATAGCTTGTAGATCTCTTTTGTCTTCTCTTATTTTATTAATGGCAGGCATTAAGTCCTCATTTAATGAGTTGAATTCTGAATTAAATGAATCAAGTTGCAGGAAGAATTCTCGTTGTTGAGTATTTTGAAATTCAGAATCTCTATTAACCTTAATTACAGTATTTAAGTAATTATAAGTATTGTCAAAAAATTGTAATGTATTATTAGAAAAGTCTACATTAATTTTGTTTTGTGCTAAAATAGAATAATCTTTTATACAATTTTCTTTGGATATGCTAAAATTATCCAAATCAGTACTAGACTTTATATCTTTAGGATTAGAAAGAATATTGATACAACTATCATATAAACTTATAGTAGAGCTTATAGCATTGGTTAGATCGTTTTTTATAGATGAAATTTCAGCATCAATATCTTCAATTTGAGAAGTTGAATTTAATAATTCTTTTAGTTTATTTGAGCCAGATACCAAAAGATCATAGGATTTAGTTGTATCAATGGTTAAATCTTTTATGCCTAATTCGAGATTTGCATTTACGTCATTTAATTCATTGCCAATATTTTTTATAGTTCTTTTAGCTCTATTAGAATCTGAGTTATATATGATAAAAAACATTGAAAATGATACGAGTAACAGTAGCGATATTATGAATACCATTAAATTTTTATGATCTTTGAACAAAGTACTAAGTTTTTCTTTCATAAGTTTATCACCCCATATAAATTTCTTTACATAAATTTATATTACAGTAAAGTGAAAAATATTATAAAATTAAAAAAAAATTAAATATTATACTAAGAATTTACTTATTGGTGTATAATTAATAATATATGAAAATTAGGGGGTGCCCTTTATGCAGGAAATTAGTACATTTATAACAAACACACTAAAAAATATATCTATATTTGCAGTTTTAGATATATTAGTAGTTGCCTATATATTCTATAAAGGATATATACTAATAAAAGAAACAAGGGCAGAACAACTTTTAAAGGGTATTGTACTTATGGTGGCATTGATACCTATAAGTTATGTCTTAAAATTAGAAATGTTAAATTTCATTTTAAATAAGACATTGACCGTTGGTCTTTTATCTGTTGTTATAATATTTCAACCAGAGATAAGGAGAGCATTAGAACACATAGGTAGAAGTGCTTTTGAAGAAATACACAATATTCAAAATGAAGAGGAAAGAAACATAACTGTAAGTGAAATAATTACTGCAGTTGAGAATTTAGCAGAATCAAAAACAGGTGCATTAATAGTTATAGAACAGGCAACAAGGTTAGGAGAAATACTTAATTCTGGAACTATTTTAGATGCAAAAGTAACGTCGAATTTACTAGAGAATATATTTGTTGTTAATACACCATTACATGATGGGGCCACTATAATAAGAAAAGATAGAATATTAGCATCTGGATGTGTACTTCCACTTACAAATAATAATATGATAAATAAAAAGCTTGGAACAAGACATAGAGCAGCTATAGGGGTATCAGAAGTTTCGGATTCTATAGTTTTAGTTGTGTCTGAAGAAACTGGAGTAATCTCATTAGCTATAAATGGTAGGTTAACAAGAAATTATGATAGAGAAAGATTAAGAGTAATTTTACTTAAAATGATGCAACATAATGATAGAAAGAATGTTAAATCAGCTGGGGAGAGGGTGAAAGCTTGGATAAGAAGGAAAAAAATAGATTAATAATACCAGTAATATGTCTTTTATTATCTATAGGCTTATGGGTTTATGTAACTAATGTAGAAAATAAAATAAGAACTACAGAAATAAGCAAAATACCAGTTGAGTTAATCAATACAGAAGCTCTAACTAGCTCAAAATTAGCAGTAACCCCAAATCAGGAATTATATGTAACTTTAAAAGTAGAAGGAAACACAAGTGATATAAATAAAATAAAGAAAAGTGACTTTAAAGTTCAAGTTGATTTAAGCGAGTATGCTTGGAAAAAGGGAGAAAATAAAGTTCCTGTTTCTATAGTAGATTATCCAATTACGGTAAGTATAAGAAATACTAATACACTGACAGTATCAGTTAAAATAGAAGATATGGTAGAAAAAACTATGCCTATAACTTCAAATATTAAAGTTACACCAAGACAGGGATATTTTGCATCTGCAGCTACTATAGAACCTAAAGAAGTTAAGGTAACAGGAGCGGAGTCAGTTGTCACAAAAGTAGCAAGTTTAGTTGTTTCAGATAATAAAGAGGATGTTTTTGAAAATTTAGTAGGTAGTTATGATATAAAACCATTAGATGAAAATGGAAATGAAGTTGTGGGAGTTTTGCTTTCAGAAAAATCTGCTAATGTGGAAATAAGAGTTAGCAAAGGTAAATTTGTAAAAGTAAATATAGTAACTAGTGGACAATTACCTAATGGGCTTAAACTAAAGTCTATGGAAAGCAACAAAAAGTTTGTAGAAATTTTAGGACCTAATGAGATATTAGATACAATAAGTGAAGTAAATTCGACTCCTTTAGATTTAAGCTCAATAAATGAAAGTAAAGAAGTATCTCTTGGAATAGTGATTCCAGAAGGATTAAAAATATCTCAGGGTGAAGATTATGTTACAGTTAAAGTTAATGTAATAAAATTTGCAACTAGAGATTTTAATATAAAATATAGTATAACAGGGGTAGTTGAAGGAGTAAAAGTTACACCGACTAAAGATACTATTAAAGTGACTATAAGTGGGTACGAAAATGAGATAGGAAATATAACTGCCGATAATATAAAAGCTTCTATAGATGTAAGTTCATTTAAGGAAGATGGAAGCTTTGAGCAAGAACCTAAAGTTATACTTCAAGGTTTAGATGAGAGCTTTAGTATAGCTTCTATTGAAAAAGTATCATTTACAGTAGCTAAAGAAGTAGCTCAAAATCCATCTGATAATAATGATAATAATAGTAATAATAATGAGTAATTTAAGTGAAAAGATACATAGTTATTTTCTATGTATCTTTTTTATGGATTAAAAAGGATAAAATTTTACATTAAAACTAAACAAAGAGAAAAAGTAATAAGAGTTATGGATATTCATTTTTTGTCTTAAGCTGCTTATAAAATAGAATGATGTAGATTGTTCATTATAAGAAAATAGTAACAAATAAAACATATAAAAATAATACTATTAATAATAAATTTATGTTAAAATAAGTGCTAACAAATTAATGTTTAATTTAAATTATATATAAGTTAAAATAAAGTTTTTACATTTAACTAAATTTATATACAGTAACTTATAGAAAGGAGATTATAATATGTCCATTAGAGTTAATAATGTAGCTTTAAAGATAGATGAAGATAAAAATGCATTAATTAAAAAGGTGTCTAAGAAATTAAAAATTTCAGAAGAGGAAATAAAAAATCTTAAAATAATAAAAGAAAGCCTAGATGCTAGAAAGAAAAATGATATAAAGTACATATATTGTGTAGAAATACAACATAAAAATGAAGAAAAATTAGTTAATAGATTGAAAGATAAAGATGTAAAGTTTGAGGTACCATCTTATAATGCTGAGATAGTTTCAGGAGATAAGGAATTAAAAAATAGACCAGTAGTAGTTGGATTTGGACCAGCAGGAATATTTGCAGCATTACTATTAGCAGAGAAGGGATATAAGCCGCTAGTTATAGAACGTGGAGAAGATGTGGATAAAAGAACTGAGACTGTTGATAAGTTTTGGGAAACTGGTGAATTAAATACAGAGTCTAATGTTCAATTTGGAGAAGGTGGAGCTGGAGCCTTTTCAGATGGTAAGTTAACTACAAGAATCAAAGATACAAGATGCGATTATGTATTAAAAGAATTGGTTAGAGCTGGAGCACCAGAAGAAATTACTTATGTTGCAAAACCTCACGTTGGAACAGATCTTTTAAAAGGTGTAGTTAAGAATATTAGAGAAAGAATAAAGGAATTAGGTGGAGAAGTTTTATTTTCATCTAAATTAGAGGATATAAAAACGGAAGAGGATAGAGTAAAATCTATTATAGTAAATGGGAAAGAAATAGAGTGTGAAAATCTTATTATTGCAATAGGGCATAGTTCAAGGGATACATATGAAATGCTACATAAAAGAGATGTCTTTATGCAGCCAAAAGCTTTTGCAATTGGTGTTAGAATAGAACATCCACAAGAGCTAATAAATAAAAGTCAATATGGAGATATGTATCAGCATCCAAGGCTTAAGGCAGCTGAATATAGATTAACATATCAAAGTGAAAAGCTTAAGAGAGCTGTATATTCATTTTGCATGTGCCCAGGTGGAGTTGTAGTTGCAGCGGCATCAGAAAATGAAAGATTAGTATCAAATGGTATGAGTTATCATGCTAGAGATTTAGCTAATGCAAATTCAGCATTAGTTGTTACTGTGGGACCAGATGACTTTGAAGGTGATTCGCCACTTAGAGGAATGGAATTCCAAAGACATTATGAAAGCCTAGCATTTAAGGTGGGAGGAGGAAGATATAAAGCTCCAGTGCAATTAGTTGGAGATTTTATGCAAGATAAAGTAAGTACAAAGCTTGGTTCTGTCACTCCTAGTTATACAGCAGGATATGTGTTTAAGGATTTAAGAGAATGCCTTCCGGAATACGTAATAGAAGCATTGAAAGAAGGTATAATTGATTTTGATAAAAAAATAAAGGGATATGGAAACTATGACTCAGTTTTAACAGGAATAGAGACAAGAACATCTGCTCCGATTAGAATGACAAGAGACGAAAACTTGCAAAGTATATCTATGAAAGGCTTATTCCCAGCAGGAGAAGGAGCTGGATTTGCAGGTGGTATAATATCAGCTGCAGTTGATGGATTAAAGGTTGCAGAGAAAATAATTCAAGAATATAAACCAATGAAATAAATATTTGGGAAAATTCTGAAAATTTAAGTTTTCAGAATTTTTTTTGTTACAATATAAAGGTAAATATTTGTAATTTATATTAATTATTGATATAAATTTAACAAAAGTGGTGTGTAAATAGTAATTAAGGATTATAATAGATATTAAAGAAAGAAAATTCTTAATTCTTAGAATAATATTTAATTATTAAAATAAATTTACACTAGTAATATAAGGGGTGCAGAAATGAGTAAGAATTTTGATGACTTATTAAAAAAGGTCAATAATTGTGCTAAAAAGAAAGTAGCAGTAGCAGTGGCACAAGATGAACCGGTATTAGAAGCAATTAAAGCCGCTAAGGAAAGAGGAATTGCAGATGCAATATTAGTAGGAGATTCAATAAAAATAAAAGAGATAGCTGATAAGATTGATATGGATCTTACACAATTTGAAATTGTGAATGAATCAAATGTAAGCAAGGCAGCTTTAGAAGCTATAAGGTTAGTATCATCTGGTGAAGCTGATATGGTTATGAAAGGATTAGTAGATACAGCTACATTTTTAAGGAGTGTTCTTAATAAAGAAGTAGGTTTAAGAACAGGAAAACTTATGTCTCATGTTGCTGTCTTTGAAATAGAAGGAATAGATAGATTAATTTTATTAACTGATGCAGCATTTAATACGTATCCAGATTTAAAAGCAAAGGTTCAAATATTAAATAATGCAGTAGATGTTGCCCATGCTTGTGGAATAGAGCTTCCTAAAGTAGCGCCAGTATGTGCAGTAGAGGTAGTTAATCCAGATATGCCAGCAACAATAGATGCATCATTATTATCAAAGATGAATGATAGAGGGCAAATTAAAGGCTGTATAGTGGACGGGCCTTTAGCTCTAGATAATGCCTTATCAGAAGAAGCTGCACATCATAAAGGAATAACAGGAAAAGTAGCAGGAAAAGCAGATGTAATTTTACTTCCAAATATTGAAACAGCAAATGTTATGTACAAAACATTAACATATACATCAAAATCAAGAAATGGAGGACTTTTAGTTGGAACATCTTCACCTGTAATTTTGACATCACGAGCTGATAGTTTTGAAACAAAGGTACACTCCATTGCGCTAGCTGCATTAGTTGCAGAAGCAAAAAAATAATATAAGAATATGGGGGAGACTTTGTTATGTCTTACAAACTATTAATTATCAATCCAGGATCAACTTCAACTAAAATTGGTGTTTACCAAGATGAAAAAGAGGTTTTTGTTAAAACCTTAAGACATTCCGCAGAAGAAATAGGAAAATATGATAGTATTTATAATCAGTTCCTATTTAGAAAAGAAATAATTATAAAGGCATTAGAGGAAAATAATATTGACATAAAGACCCTAAATGCAATCGTTGGTAGAGGCGGAATGCTAAAGCCAATGGAAGGCGGAACATATTTAGTAAATGAAATTATGTTAGAAGATTTAAAGGTTGGAGTACAAGGACAACATGCTTCTAACTTAGGTGGAATAATTTCAAATGAAATTGCTAAAGAATTAGATATACCAGCATATATAGTTGACCCAGTAGTTGTTGATGAATTAGAAGACGTAGCAAGATTATCCGGAGTACCTGAATTACCAAGAGTTAGTAAATTTCACGCTTTAAATCAAAAAGCAGTTGCAAAAAGATATGGGATAGAATCTGGAAAAAGTTATGATAATTTAAATTTAATAGTAGTACATATAGGGGGAGGAGTTTCAATAGGAGCTCATAAAAATGGAAGAGTAATTGATGTAAATAATGCCTTAGATGGAGAAGGACCATTTTCACCAGAAAGAGCAGGAAGTGTTCCAATTGGTGAATTAATTAAGTTATGCTTTAGTGGTAAATATACAGAAAAAGAAATATATAGCAAGATAGTTGGAAAAGGTGGGTTTGTAGCATATTTAAATACAAATGATGCTATAGAATTAGAAGATTGGGTAAATGAAGGAAGAGAAGAGGCTATAAAGTACTATAATGCATTTGTTTATCAAATTGCAAAAGCAATAGGTGAAATGGCAACAGTTTTAGAAGGAAAAGTAAATAGAATTATAGTTACAGGCGGAATAGCTTATTGGAAGCAGCTTATATTTGATTTAAATACCAGAGTAGGTTTTATAGCACCAATTACGGTTTATCCAGGGGAAGACGAGCTGTTAGCTTTAGCTCAAGGAACTTTAAGAGTTTTGAGGGGAGAAGAGATAGCTAAAGAATATAAATAAGCAGTTAGGAGGACGTTAAAATGGCTTTAAAATTACTTATAATAAATCCAGGTTCAACATCAACTAAAATAGGGGTATATGATGGAGAGCAAGAAGTATTAGTGGAAACTTTAAGACACTCATCAGAGGAAATATCAAAATATGAAACAATATATGATCAATTTAAATTCAGAAAAGATATAATAGTAAATGTATTAAAAGAAAAGAATTTTGACATAAACACTTTGGATGCAGTAGTAGGTAGAGGTGGAATGCTAAAACCTATGGAAAGTGGTACTTATAAAGTTAATGAAAAAATGCTTCAGGATTTAAAAGATGGTGTGCAAGGACAGCATGCTTCAAATTTAGGGGGAATAATTGCAAACCAAATAGGTAATGAACTGAATATACCAGCTTTCATAGTAGATCCAGTTGTTGTTGATGAACTTAATGAAGTTGCAAGAATTTCAGGTGTTCCTGAACTACCAAGGGTTAGTAAATTTCATGCATTGAATCAAAAAGCTGTAGCTAAAAGATATGCAAAGGAATCAGGAATTAAATATACAGATTTAAACCTAATAGTTGTTCATATGGGAGGCGGAGTTTCAGTAGGAGCTCATAAAAATGGAAAAGTAGTAGATGTAAATAATGCTTTAGACGGAGAAGGCCCATTTTCGCCAGAAAGAGCAGGTTCGCTGCCAGTAGGAGCGCTTATAAAAATGTGCTATAGCGGTAAATTTACAGAGCAAGAAGTATATACTAAGGCAGTTGGAAAAGGCGGATTTGTAGCATATTTAAATACAAATGATGCTAGAGATGTATTAAAATTAGCAACAGAAGGAAATAGAGAAGCAGAGATTTGTTTCGATGCATTTATATATCAAATTTCTAAATCGATTGGAGAAATGGCAACAGTTTTAGAAGGAAAAGTTGATAGAATAATATTCACAGGTGGAATAGCTTATTCAGAAAAAGTTATAGATGAATTAAAGAAAAGAGTAGGATGGATAGCACCTATTACAATTTATCCAGGAGAAGATGAATTATTAGCCTTAGCTCAAGGAGCAATAAGAGTTATGACAGGAGAAGAAGAAGCTAAGGAATACATTTAAACTGAGAATGTAAAGACTACGATAACTAGATATATTACATAAGCTAAATAGATACGCAAAGAAGTACTAGGCTTGTAATTGCTCGCTATATGCTTATTCCACATATTCTATTTATCTTTGTCAACTTATATTCCTACTTTAAATTAATAGTGAAAAGTGAAAGGGGGAAAAAGTGAAAGAGTGAAGGTGAAAATCCTCAATGGATTTTTAGAAAAATAGTGTTTTGCACTAATGTATTCTAAGTTTTGAGAAGCAAAACATCCTTAACTTTTTCATTCTTCACTTTTCAATCTTTAACTATTTTGCTTTGTAAAATACTATCAAGGTTTTAATATTACCTTTATGCAGTTATCTTTTTTATTACTAAAAATATCATATGCATGGTCACCATTATCTAATGCTATTTTGTGTGTTATGATATCTGTAGCATCGAATTTACCTTCTTGTATAAGTTTTAATATTGGATCAACATATGCTTGAGCTGGACATTGCCCCATTTTTAAAGTTACATTTCTAGAAAAGAAATCTCCAAGTGGAAATAAGTTATATCTAGCACCGTAAACTCCAACCATGGAGACAGTACCACATTTTCTAACAGCCCTACTAGCAATTTCTATTGCAGATTTTGAGCCTCCTTGTAGTTTCAGCATAGATTCTATTTTTTCAAATGTAGACATTTTACCGTCCATACCAACGCAATCAATTACCACATCAGCACCACCATTAGTTAATTCTTTTAGGTATTCTCCAGTATCATCATAATCTTCTAAATTAACAGTTTCTACACCTTTATAGCTTTTAGCGTGGTTTAATCTATAATCTACACAATCTACAGCTATAACTCTTTTTGCACCTTTAAATATTGCCCACTTTATAGATAAAAGTCCAACTGGACCACATCCAAGTACTACAACAGTATCTCCTTTTTTCATACAACTCATTTCAACACCCCAATAAGATGTTGGTAATATATCAGTTAAAAATAATACTTGTTCATCTTCAAGTTCATCAGGAACTATTGTAGGTCCAACATTAGCAAAAGGAACTCTTAAATACTCAGCCTGCCCCCCATCATAGCCGCCAAAGGTATCACTATATCCAAATAAACCACCAACTTCTCCATATGGATTAGAATTGTCACATTGTGAATATAAATCATGATCACAATACCAACAATGTCCACAAGAAACTGGGAAAGGGACAATAACTCTATCGCCTTTTTTTACTTTTTCTACATCTTTGCCCACTTCTTCAACTATCCCCATAGTTTCATGACCTAAAACTGAGCCCTTTTTAAGGTTAGGAACTCTGCCATTAATTAAATGAAGATCAGATCCACATATTGCTGTGGATGTAACTTTTACTATTATATCTTCACTATGCTGTATTTTAGGATCTTCAACTTTCTCAACCCTAACATCTTTAATACCCTCATAAACAATTGCTTTCATAATATACCTCCCAAGAATATAATAAATATAATTTAGTTTTACAATTCATTGTAAAAAATATACATGGAAAATAAGGGGAGTTAAGAAGAGTAAATATTATATAGTTAGGATAATCCTATCCATAAAAATTAAATTTTTTACCTGAAAAGAGAAATATTAAATATAAGTGAGAGCTTGTAATAATTTTATTTGATAGAAAAAAGAATATGTTAAGATGATAGAAAAAGAGAGTTTGATTATTAATAGAATAGAGTGGTGTTATATAAATATTATTAAGATATTGATTAAGGATATAGTGTCTATACCTTAATCAATATCTATTAAATTTTCAGATGAGGATAGATTTACTAATTTTTATACAAGGAAAATTTATAAAGTCAGTTGATAGATGAATTGAAATAAAGTCTGATAAATATTAGGGTTTTAATATTATTTTTATGTAAGAATTATTTTTGCTGCTAAATATGTTAGATGAGTAATTTTGATTGTTAAATGCATTAGATTGGTCATTTACATTATTTGAAGAAACTCCTTGATTTATTATGTCTGTTGTATGTCTAGTATTCCTAATACCTTCATATACAATTGCTTTCATAAAGCACCTCCAACAAATTTAATAAAGTTTTAGAACTAATTGATATATCTTAATATTGCCAAATTTACATGTGGAATATACATTAAAATGTATGGTAGTTTGAAAATATAAAATTATGGTAGAATATAGATGAAGGGGGAAATATTATGATAACTTCGTTCAATACAAATAATAAGATGACAATGGTATCAGAAATGAGAAGTGATACCATATTTCAAATTTTAGAGTATGATGATTTAGAGGGATCGGATGATTTGAATTTATCAATCCAGTTAGATTTTATGAAAAAATCATCAATTAAATTAAGACAAATTAGATTAATACTAGATGATAGTTCTGTTAAAATAGAAGCAGGAGCCCTAAGTTATATGAAGGGGAATATAGAGATAGAAAATAAAACAGGAGGAATTATAGGACTTGGTAAAAAGTTTTTTTCAAGTAAGGTGACAAGCGAGCCAATGTTCAAGCCAATTATTAGGGGGACTGGTGAGGTGTTTTTAGAACCAACCTTTGGACATTTTACCTTAATAGAGCTAGAAGATGAAGAAATAATAGTTGATGATGGATTATTTTATGCATGTGAAGAGAGCATAGAAGTAGAGCCCGTAATGCATAAAAATGTATCTTCATTAATTTTCGGAAATGAAGGAGTATACCAAACTAAATTAAGGGGAAGTGGAATAGTAGTATTAGAAATACCAGTTCCAGATAAAGAAATATTAAGATGTAAAATGTTTAGAGACACTTTAAAGTTAGATGGTAATTTTGCTATTTTAAGAAGTGCAAATATAGAATTTACAGTAGAAAAATCAGGAACTACATTAATAGGAACTGCACTCAATGGAGAAGGTCTACTTAATGTATATAGAGGAACAGGAGAAGTGTGGTTAGTTCCAACTAAGGCCATATATGATGAATTAAAGGAAAAGGGATTAAAAGAATTAACAGATCCAAGGGGAGATAGAAATACAGAAATTTAAATAAATAGTACTTCAAGGTAATGACGTTGTAAACTAATAAAAAGATAGGTATAATTTATTAGTAGTATTCAAAAGAAAACAAGGAGTGAGATATTTGGGTCAAGCAGAAAGCAAGCTTAAAAATCCAGAACTAGATCTATTTTTTGAAGCTGTTTTAAAGTTAGAAAATATAGATGATTGCTATAATTTCTTTGAAGATGTTGCAACAATAAACGAACTTAAGGCACTAGCACAAAGGATGCATGTTGCAAAGATGTTAAAGGAAAAGAAGGTATATACGGAAATTGCAGAAGAGACTGGAGCCAGTACAGCAACTATAAGCAGAGTGAATAAATGTTTGAATTATGGTACTGGAGGATATAACTTAATTTTAGATAGACTAGAAGAGAAGTAGAATATAATAAAGTTGTAATAATAATAAAGTTGTAATATATCAATTGGGAATGTATACTATTTATTAGGACATTATGTAAAACCAATAAACCAATAGAAAAAGTGAGGTAAAAAAATATGGGTAGAATGTTTGGGACAGATGGAGTTAGAGGTATTGCCAATACAGAATTAACATCTGAAATAGCGTATGGCTTAGGGAGAGCAGGAGCTTATGTATTAACAGAAGGAACTCACAAGCCAAAAATATTAGTTGCTAAAGATACAAGAATATCAGGAGATATGCTAGAAGCAGCTTTAGTATCAGGAATACTATCAGTAGGAGCAGAAGCTGTTATATTAGGCGTTGTTCCAACTCCAGCAGTAGCACATTTAATAAGAGAGTATAATGCTGATGCAGGTATAATGATTTCAGCATCACATAATCCTGTAGAATATAATGGTATAAAGTTTTTTGATAATAAAGGATATAAGTTACAAGATGAACTAGAAGATGAAATCCAAAGAGTTATAGAAAGTGGCTTTGAAGGAGTGCCAAGCCCAACAGGACATAACTTAGGAAGATCATCTATGGAAGTTGGAGCTCTTGACGAATATACTGATTATGCATTATCAACAATTCCAGTAGATTTAAAAGGCTTAAGAGTAGCTTTAGATTGTGCGAATGGAGCATGTTACAAAGCCGCAGTAAAGGCATTTAGACAACTTGGAGCGGAAGTTTATGTTATAAACGATAATCCAGATGGAACAAATATAAATGAAAACTGTGGATCAACTCATCCAGAAGAATTACAAGATTATGTTGTAAGAAAAAAATGTGATCTAGGATTTGCTTTTGATGGAGATGCAGATAGATGTTTAGCTGTAGATGAAAAAGGAAATCTTATAAATGGGGATTTCATACTAATGCTATGTGCAAAACATCTTAAGGATTTAGGAAAACTTAAGGATGATACTTTAGTTGTTACAGTAATGAGTAACTTAGGGTTAGATATTGCTTGTAAGAAAGAAAATATAAAGACAATAAAGACTAAAGTTGGAGACAGATATGTATTAGAAGAAATGGTTAAGGATGGTTATATTTTAGGTGGAGAACAATCTGGACATATAATATTCTTAGATTATAATACAACTGGTGATGGATTAGTTACAGCTCTTCAAGTTGCAGCTATAAAAAAGAGAAGTGGGAAAACATTAAGTGAATTAGCTGGAATAATGAAAGAACTTCCTCAAGTTTTAGTTAATGCCAAAGTTCCAAACGAAAAGAAAAATATATACTTAGAAGATGAAGAAATAATTAATGAAATAAAGAAAATAGAAGAAGCACTGCATGGTGCAGGTAGAGTTTTAATAAGACCTTCAGGAACAGAGCCACTAGTTAGAGTTATGCTTGAAGGTGAAAACCAAGAAGAAATAGATAAAATGGCACATGGATTAGCAGATTTAATATTAAGTAAAATATAGTAGAATAATGAAAAAATAAAGTGATGTTTGAAATTATCATTTCAAATGTGAATGAAATAATTAAAGAATAAACTCAGCTCTTTAGCTGAGTTTATTCTTTAATTATAATATACAATTATTTTACAAGTTTGGTTGAATTTCAAGGGGTTCGTGTTTCGTTAGGTCCTTTATTTTTATGTCTATCCCTCTATTGTTACTAATAATTGTAATTCCCCATTATCCTTTACGTCATTTATTCTTATATGAAGTACTCCTGAATATTTAACAGCAACACCAGGATTAATTGCATCAGGTCTTAATGCATATGAGAATTTCTCTTCATTTGTTTTATTATACATCATAATATCAGTATGATTTTTTAGATTGATAGTAGAAATTCCTGTCTGTTTATTTTGTCTAGGTTTTAATGTAGAAATAACTACATCTTCTACCATACTTCCCTCATAATTAAAGGAAATATCATTAATAGTTGTATCAGTATTATTGGTAATATTTACTACAGTCAATTGTAGTGGTGGAAATCCGTACATAAAAAACATCCCTCTCAATTTACATATTTTATATTAAAATAAATAATAAATTATCTACTTTATTATCTAACTAAATTCACTATGTCTAATATCTAACTTAGAATATAAAATTATATTTTATTGATCTATTTAATGTCTAAGGATTAATAAACAACTTTACTAACATCATTTATAGCAATATCAGTTCTACAATTGATTTTCATTACATTTAATTTTTGCTATTAAGCTATGATAAATGATTTCTAATATTATATATAATATTTTACTATTATTATAAAAAGTGTAAATAAGATAAACAATAAGTGTATAGGATAATTTTATTGATAAATAAATTTAATAAAAAAATAGATATTTTGATGAAATAAATATATTATAAAAAAGGAAATATTAGTAATTTATAAATAAATATATTAATTTAATATTAAAATAATAATATTATCTCTTTGAAATTGTATTCAAAAAACAGATTGGTAAAGTTTTCAATTTGCAATTGACACTTGAAGAATTGGGGAGTAAAATTTTAACAATAACAAAATTTAATATGTCCTTATAAATTTTATAAATGCGAAGACGGAGACTTTTGTTTAGAAAATAAAGTTACAGAGAGTCCATGGTAGGTGTGAATGGATACTTTACTAAATAATTATCACTCCAGAGCAGTGTCCAGAAAGTACAAGGGGGTATGAGTAAGAGACTACCGGTAAGCACCGTTAAAGGCAAGGGTTTGTTAGAACCTAGTGATAGTGTAATTTAAGGCGGAATGTTTATTACCACCATATTGAGTCATATCATTAAGGGTGGTTTTTTTACACAATTTTTTAATAAAGGGGGCTAAAAAGTTGGAAAGGCACGTATTATCTGTACTGGTGCGTAATTCATCTGGGGTATTGACTAGGGTTTCAGGATTATTTGCAAGACGTGGGTTTAATATTGATAGTTTAACTGTTGGAAGAACAGAAAATCCAGAAATATCAAGAATGACAATTGTATTGATGGGGAATGAAGATATTCTAGAACAATTTACGAAACAACTCAATAAGCTAGAAGATGTTCTACGAGTGCATGAATTAAAGTCAGAATTTTCAGTATATAGGGAGTTGGTTTTAATTAAAGTTCAGGCTTCGCCAGAAAAAAGAGGAGCAATAAACGAGGTAGTGAAAATATTTAGAAGTAAAATAATAGACGTTGCCCATAACACAGTAACAATAGAATTAACTGGTGATGATAGCAAGATAAATGCTTTGATTGAACTTATGGAAGACTACGGAATAGTTGAAATAGTAAGAACAGGAATAACAGCATTAGAAAGAGGAGACAAGGATATAACAAGTTATGGGGAATATTTTAATTAATGGATAATGACAAGTTAATTGATAATGCATAATTGATAATGGGCAATTAAGGAATAAACTTCTAAGGAGTTTAGAAAAAAATTAATAATTCAGCATAGATGAATTATATCCATAATTATCAATTGTCGATTATCCACTGTCAATTGTTAATTATCTTTGGGGGTGTTTTAGCAATGAGCAATAGGCGAATAGAGATTTTTGATTCGACTTTAAGGGATGGGGCACAGGGTGAAGATATTTCATTTTCTCTTGAAGATAAGATAAAGGTTGCTATGGCGTTAGATGAGATAGGGGTATCTTATATAGAGGCGGGAAATCCTGGGTCAAATCCAAAGGACATGGAATTTTTTGAAAGGATGAAAAAAGTTAATTTAAAGAATTCTAAGTTAGCAGCATTTGGAGCAACAAGAAAAGCGAACATTAAGGCTGAAGATGATATTAATATAAAAAGTTTAATAAAAGCAGAAACAGATGTTATTGTTATCTTCGGTAAAGCATGGGATTTTCAAGTTAAGGAAATATTGAAAACTTCATTGAATGAAAATATAAATATGATAACTGATTCAATTAAATATATAAAAAGTAAGAATAAAGAAGTCATATTTGATGCAGAGCATTTCTTTGATGGATATAAAGAAAATAAAGCATATGCTATGGAAACTATAAATACTGCAAAGGAAGCTGGGGCTGATGTAATAGTATTATGTGATACAAATGGAGGGACGCTTCCATCTGAAATTAAAAATATATCAAAAAATGTAATAGAATCAATAGGTGGAAGAGTAGGAATTCATTGTCATAATGATATTGGAATGGCGATATCTAATTCAATAATGGCTATAGAAGAAGGGATATGCCATGTTCAAGGAACTTTTATAGGTGTTGGGGAAAGATGTGGCAATACTAATTTATCAGCTATTATTCCAACATTACAATTAAAAATGGGATATGAGACCATACCACAAGAAAAGTTAGCAAATTTAACAAAGGCAGCAAGGTTCATTTCAGAAATTTCGAATATAAATTTATTAGATAATATGCCATATATAGGAGCATCAGCTTTTGCACATAAGGGTGGGATGCATATAGATGCAGTTTGTAAATCATCAAAATCATATGAGCATATAAAACCAGAGCTTATAGGTAATGATAGAAGGTTTTTAGTATCAGAAGTAAGCGGTAAAAGCACAATTCTAAAAGAAATACAAAAAATTTTTCCAAACATAACAAGAGAAAGTGAAGAAGTAGAAAAGATAACTAATAGGCTAAAGGAATTAGAATATGAGGGCTATAAGTTTGAAGGGGCAGAAGGGACAGTAGAACTCTTAATAAGAAAGACAATAGGAAAGTATAAACCTTTCTTCAAGCTTAATCATTTTAAAACCATAGGAGAACAGCCATGGAATAATAAGGATTTTACTTCAACAGCATTAATTAATATAACAGTTGATGGTAAGAATAAAATGACTGCATGTGAAGGTGATGGACCTGTAAATGCATTGGATAAAGCGTTAAGAGAAGCTCTTGAAAGTTTTTATCCACAATTAAAAGAAATCAGATTAGTAGATTATAAAGTTAGAGTTTTAGATTCAGAAAGTGCTACAGGAGCAAAGGTAAGAGTTCTTATAGAATCAACAGACGGGGTAGAAAATTGGAGTACAGTTGGGGTATCAAGAGATGTTGTGCAGGCTAGTTGGATAGCTTTAGTCGATTCTTTAGAATATAAATTAATAAAAGATATAGAAAAAACAGTAAGAATGTATTTTTAAAAGGGGGACTAAAAACATGGGAATGACTATGACTCAAAAGATTCTAGCGGATCATGCAGGACTAGAAAGTGTAAAGGCAGGTCAATTAATTGAAGCAAATTTAGATTTAGTATTAGGTAATGATATTACATCTCCAGTTGCAGTAAAAGAATTTAATAAATTAAATTTAGATAAGGTATTTAATAAAGATAAAATAGCTATAGTACCAGATCACTTTACACCAAATAAAGATATAAAAGCAGCAGAACAGTGTAAATTTATTAGAGAATTTGCAATAGAAAAAGAGATAACTAATTTTTTTGAAGTTGGTGAAATGGGAATAGAACATTGCTTAATACCAGAAAAGGGGTTAGCAGTTGCAGGAGATGTTGTAATTGGGGCAGATTCACATACTTGCACATATGGAGCATTAGGAGCATTTTCAACAGGAATAGGATCAACAGATATGGCAGCTGGAATGGCTACAGGTAAATGTTGGTTTAAGGTTCCTTCAGCAATAAAGTTTGTATTAAAAAACAAACCATCAAAATGGGTTAGTGGAAAAGATGTAATACTTCATATAATTGGGATGATAGGTGTTGATGGTGCTTTATATAAATCCATGGAATTTGTAGGAGATGGACTAAAACATTTATCAATAGATGATAGATTTACAATGGCCAATATGGCTATTGAAGCTGGTGGAAAAAACGGAATATTTCCAGTAGATGATGTAACAATTAAATACTTAATGGACCATGCACAAAGAGAATGGAAAGTCTATGAAGCAGATGAAGATGCTGAATATGATGAAATTTATGAAATAGATTTAAGCGCATTAAGACCAACAGTAGCATTTCCACATTTACCAGATAACACAAGAACTATAGATGAAGTTGGGGAAGTAGCTGTAGATCAAGTTGTTATAGGATCTTGCACAAATGGAAGGATATCAGATTTAAGAGTTGCAAGAAATATACTAAAAGGTAAAAAAGTTAAAAAGGGAGTTAGATGTATTGTATTCCCAGGAACTCAAAATATTTATCTTCAGGCTTTAGAAGAAGGAATAATAAAAGATTTAGTAGAAGCTGGGGCAGTATTTTCAACACCAACTTGTGGTCCATGCCTAGGTGGGCATATGGGAATACTTGCAAAAGGTGAAAGAGCAATATCAACAACAAACAGAAACTTCGTAGGAAGAATGGGACACGTTGAATCAGAAGTATACCTAGCAAGTCCAGCAGTAGCAGCAGCATCAGCATTGATGGGGAAGATAACAAATCCTGAAGAAGTATAGAGCAATGGATAATGGACAATCTAGGAAATAGCTCAGGCGAGCTGAGTTATATCCACAATTATCAATTTTCCATTGTCAATTAAAATAAGGGGGTATAAAAATGAAAGCAAGTGGAAGAGTTTTTAAATATGGTGACAATGTAGATACTGATGTAATAATTCCTGCAAGGTATTTAAATACATCGGATCCTAAGGAGTTAGCAACGCATTGTATGGAGGATATAGATTCTGATTTTACTAAGAATGTTAAAGCGGGAGATATAATTGTTGCAAATAAGAATTTTGGATGTGGATCATCAAGGGAGCATGCTCCAATAGCAATAAAAGAAAGTGGAGTAAGTTGTGTAATAGCATCAACATTTGCAAGGATATTTTATAGAAATGCAATAAATATAGGACTGCCAATAATAGAGTGCGAGGAAGCAGTTAAGTCAATAGATGCAGGAGATGAGCTTGAAATAGACTTTACTACAGGAATTATAAAAAATAAATCAAAAAATCAAGAATATCAAGGAGAGCCGTTTCCAGAGTTTATGCAAAAAATAATAAATAGCAATGGACTAGTAAACTATATTAAGAAAAATTCATAGTCAATGGATAATGGAAGAGCAATTGTCAAATGTCCATTATCAATTAATACAAGGGGGGCTTTTAGATATGAATTATAAAATAGCAGTTATACCAGGGGATGGAATTGGTCCAGAGGTTGTGGAACAAACTGTGAATATTTTAAATTGTGTTGGGGATAAGTTTAATCATGTGTTTGAATATGAGTATTTATTAGCTGGAGGATGTGCAATTGATGAAAAAGGAACACCTCTTCCGGATGAAACTTTGGAATCATGTAAGAAGGCTAATGCCATATTGCTTGGTGCAGTTGGAGGCCATAAGTGGGATAATCCAAATTCGAAAATCAGGCCAGAACAAGCGTTACTTGGGCTTAGAGGTGGAATGAATTTATATTGTAATTTAAGGCCAGCTTTATTATATGAACCTCTTAAGGATGCATCTCCACTTAAAGATAGCATTATAGGAGATGGAATTGATATATGTGTAGTTAGAGAATTAACTGGTGGCATATATTTTGGAGAAAGAGGAAGAGAAGATATAAATGGTGTTGATGGAGCTTATGATACTGAAAGATATAATGTAAATGAAGTAAGAAGAATAGCTAAAATAGCATTTGATACAGCAATGAAGAGAAAGAAAAAACTTACTAGTGTTGATAAGGCAAATATTTTAGAAACTTCAAGGTTATGGAGAAGTGTTATAGAAGAAGTAGCTAAGGATTATCCAGAGGTAGAAGTAAATCATATGTATGTTGATAATGCAGCTATGCAATTAGTTAGGGACCCAAGACAGTTTGATGTGATAGTAACATCTAATATGTTTGGAGATATTTTATCTGATGAAGCTAGTATGATAACAGGATCTATAGGAATGTTACCTTCAGCTTCACTAGGAGATGGTACTCTTGGAATGTATGAGCCGATACATGGAAGTGCACCGGATATTGCAGGAAAGGGAATAGCAAATCCACTAGCAACAATACTTTCAGCAGCAATGATGCTAAGGTTTAGTTTTAATTTAGAAGAAGAAGCTAGACTTATAGAAGAATCTGTTGTAGAAGTTCTAAAAAATGGATATAGAACAGGTGATATTATGAGTGAGGGAATGAAGCTAGTTGGAACTAAGGAAATGGGAGAGTTAGTTTTACAAAAAATATTAGGATAAAAGAGGTGAGTTATTTGAGAAGTGATGTAGTTAAAAAGGGACCATCAAGAGCTCCTCACAGATCATTACTAAAGGCTACAGGTCTCACAGATGAAGAAATAAATAGACCATTAATTGGAGTTGTAACATCACAAAATGATATAATTCCAGGTCATATAAATTTAGATAAAATAGTTGAAGCAGTTAAAAAAGGAATATTGTTATCTGGGGGAACCCCTTTAGTATTTCCTACTATAGGAGTATGTGATGGTATTGCCATGGGACATGAAGGAATGAAGTATTCATTAGTTACAAGAGAACTTATAGCAGATACCATAGAGTGCATGGTCAAGGCTCATGGATTTGATGCATTAGTTTTAATACCAAATTGCGATAAGATTGTTCCAGGAATGATGATGGCATCATTAAGGTTAAACATTCCAGCAATTGTTGTGAGTGGAGGACCAATGCTTGCAGGAAAATTTAATGGTAAGGAAGTATCACTTTCAACTATGTTTGAAGCAGTTGGGGCGTATGAGAATGGGACTATGTTAGAAGGGGATTTATGTGATCTTGAAAATAAGGCGTGTCCAACGTGTGGATCATGTTCGGGAATGTTTACAGCAAATTCAATGAATTGTTTAGCAGAGGTTTTAGGGTTAGCATTACCTGGTAATGGTACTATACCAGCAGTATATTCAGAAAGAATAAGACTTGCTAAATATGCAGGGATGAAAATAATGAATTTATTAGAAAAAGATATAAAGCCAAGAGATATAGTTAATGAAAAATCTATAAAAAATGCTTTAACAGTTGATATGGCTTTAGGATGCTCAACAAATAGTGTGCTTCATTTAACTGCAATTGCAAATGAAGCAAAGGTTGAAATGAACTTAGATATTATCAACGAAGTATCTTCAAAAACTCCAAACCTTTGTAAATTAGCACCAGCATCAGAAACTCATATAGAAGATTTATATTGGGCTGGTGGAATACAAGCTGTTATGAAAGAACTTTCAAAGAAAGATTTATTACATTTAGATTGTATAACAGCAACTTCTAAGACACATAAGGAAAATCTAAAAGGTGCAGTTGTAAATGATAATAATGTAATAAGAAATATAGATAATCCATATAGCGCTACAGGTGGTATTCAAGTATTAAAAGGAAATCTAGCAGAAGATGGGGCAGTAGTTAAAAAATCAGCAGTATTAGAAGAAATGTTAACACATAAGGGGCCGGCAAGAGTATTTGATTCCGAAGAAGAAGCAATAGAAGCAATTCTTTCTAAAAAAATAGTAAAAGGTGATGTAGTAGTAATAAGGTATGAAGGACCAAAAGGTGGACCAGGAATGAGAGAAATGCTATCTCCTACATCCGCAATAGCAGGAATGGGCTTAGATAAATACGTAGCATTAATAACAGATGGAAGATTTAGTGGGGCAACAAAAGGAGCTGCAATAGGACATGTATCTCCAGAAGCGGCAGAAGGAGGAACAATAGCATTAGTTGAAGAAGGAGACACTATTTCAATAGATATACCAAAGGGTAAACTAGAACTTTTAATAGATGATGAAGTTTTAGCAGAAAGAAGAAAAAATCTAAAATTACTAGAATCAAAAGTAAAAGAAGGATACTTAGCGAGGTATGCTAAGTTAGTAAGCTCTGCTAGCAAAGGAGCAATACTTAAATAATGTAAAAAAGGGGGGTATTTATGTTTTTAACAGGGGCTGAAATATTGATTAAATCTCTTTTAGATGAGGGTGTTGATACTATTTTTGGATATCCTGGTGGTGCTGTTCTTAATATATATGATGAATTGTATAGATATAGGGATAAGATAAATCATATATTAACAGCGCATGAGCAAGGGGCGGCACATGCAGCAGATGGATATGCTAGGGCTACTGGAAGGGTTGGGGTATGTTTAGCAACTTCTGGACCTGGGGCAACTAATCTTGTGACTGGCATAGCAACTGCATATATGGATTCCATACCTATGGTTGCAATAACAGGAAATGTTACAAAGCAGCTTCTTGGAAAAGATAGTTTTCAAGAAGTAGATATAACTGGAATAACTATGCCGATAACAAAGCATAATTATATAGTTAAAGATGTTAATGATTTACAAAATATTATAAGAGAAGCTTTTTATATAGCTAAAGAAGGAAGACCGGGGCCGGTGCTAATAGATATACCAAAAGATATTACAGCAGCTAAAGCAAAATATGAACCTATAGTGCCAAAGGAAGTAACGAGAAAAACAAAGCATATAACTAATGAAGCCTTAGAAGAGGTAGCAGCTTTAATAAATGAGGCAGAAAATCCTTTTGTGTATGCAGGAGGAGGAATAGTAGCATCAGAAGCTTTTGAAGAGCTAAAGGAGTTTGTTGATAAAATAAATTCACCAATAGCGACTTCTCTTATGGCGATTTCAGCATTTCATTATAATCATCCTTTATATACGGGCATGATAGGTATGCATGGAACTAAAGCATCAAATATACTTGCCACTAAATGTGATCTTTTAATAAATTTAGGAGCAAGGTTTAGTGATAGAGTTATAAATAATCAAAAAAATATAAAGAATGCAAAGGTAGTTCATATAGATGTAGATCCAGCAGAAATTAATAAAAATATTAAAGTAGATTCGTTTATAGTTGGGGATTTAAAGATTGTTCTTCAAAAATTAATACCATTATTAAAAGAAAAGAAAAATGAAGAATGGTTAAGTAAAATGAATGAACTCAAGTCTTTAAATGATAGAGATACTTTTGTTACAAGAGAATTAACACCAGAGTTTTTATTTAGAAAGTTAAGTGAATTAGATGATGGAAGTTTTGTAATTGCAACTGAAGTTGGTCAACATCAAATGTGGGCAGCTCAATACTTTAAATATAAAAATCCAAGAAGCTTCATATCTTCAGGCGGGCTTGGAACTATGGGATTTGGATTAGGAGCATCAATTGGGGCTCAAATTGCATTAAAGAATAAGCAGGTTTTTAATATAGCTGGTGATGGAAGCTTTGGAATGAATTGTAATGAACTAGCTACAGCAGTTAAAAATAATTTGCCTGTAATTGTAATAATAGTTAATAATAATTCATTAGGGATGGTAAGGCAATGGCAAAACTTTTTCTATGAAGCAAGATATTCATCAACAACTTTAAATAGATCAACTGATTTTGTTAAATTAATTGAGGCTTTTGGGGGAAGAGGTTTTAGGGTTTATGAAAAAGAAGAACTAGAACCTGCGTTAAGGGAAGCCTTAGAGTTTAAAGGGCCAGTAGTAATTGATTATGTAATTCATAATGATAAAAAGGTATTTCCTATGGTTGCACCTGGTGCACCAATTAATGAAATAATAAGTGAAGAAGATGTAGAATAATTAGGGGGTTAGAAAAATGGCAAAAATGTATTATGAAAAGGACACAAATTTAGAATTATTAAAGGGGAAAAAGGTTGCTATAGTTGGATATGGTAGTCAAGGACATGCTCATGCATTAAATTTACATGAAAGTGGAGTAGATGTTGTTGTTGGACTTTATGATGGAAGCAAGTCTTGGGAAAGAGCTGAAAATGCAGGATTACAAGTAGCAACAGTTGCAGAGGCTGCAAAGGTTGCAGATGTAGTAGTTATATTATTACCAGATGAAAAACAAGCAAAGGTATATAAATCAGAAATAGCTCCATATTTAGAAGAAGGAAATGCATTAGTATTTGCTCATGGATTTAACATTCATTATGGACAAATAGTTCCACCAGAAAATGTAGATGTATTTATGTGTGCACCTAAGGGACCTGGACATATGGTAAGAAGAACTTATACAGAAGGTTCAGGGGTCCCATGTTTAATAGCTGTATATCAAAATCCAACAGGAAATGCTAGAGATTTAGCTTTAGCTTATTCAAATGGAGTAGGTGGAGCTAGAGCAGGTGTTTTAGAAACTACATTTAAAGATGAAACAGAAACAGATTTATTTGGAGAGCAAGCAGTTCTTTGTGGAGGTTGTACAGCACTTATAAAAGCAGGATTTGAAACTTTAGTAGAAGCAGGATATGCTCCTGAAAATGCATATTTTGAGTGCCTACATGAAATGAAGTTAATTGTAGATTTACTATATCAAGGCGGAATGAGCATGATGAGATATTCTATATCAGATACTGCTGAATATGGTGACTATATGGTAGGTAATAGAATAGTAACTGAAGAAACAAAGAAGGAAATGAAAAAGGTATTATCAGAAATCCAAGATGGAACTTTTGCAAAGAATTGGTTATTAGAAAATCAAGTTGGAAGACCTATGTTTAATGCAAGAAGAAGAATGGAAGCAGAACATCCAATTGAAAAAGTAGGTCAAGAATTGAGAGAAATGATGAGTTGGATAGATACTAAGAAGTTAGATTAAAAAAGTTTACAAAGTTGTTATGGTTTGTCCATAACAACTTTATTTTATACACATTTAATATATGATATAATAAAATAAGGAAAAACAAAGGAGGATTGGGTATGTTTTTGAATGAACTTAGTAGAGAGTTAGGTACTGCCTATATCAACTTACTTGTAGAATTTGCATTAGTAGATGATAAAGTAGAAGAAAAAGAGAAGGAATTAATTGAGAGAGCCTTAAAAGAAATGAATATGGAAAACTTTGATTTAGAAGAAGTTAGCCATGAAGAAACAATTAATATCATAAAGAATGCTGGAGAGAGAATAATAAACATAGTATTTTTTGAATTAACTAGAGTTGCATTAGCAGATGCTGAATATGAGATGTCTGAAGTAAGATTTTTAGATGATTTAGCTGAAGAACTAAGTATTTCTAGGGTTAAAAGATTCCAAATGGCAGATTATTTTTATAAGCATTCAGAATATGATGAAGAGAATATAGAAAGTCAAGAATCAGTTAAAATAGAAGCACAAGCATTTTTAAATTAAAAATTAAATAAATGAAAGTGAATCAGTAGAGAAAACTTATACTTTTATATTAGAGAACTTATTTATAAAAATAATAAAAGTGCCTTTCTCTACTTTTTATTTTAATCTTCAAGTGAAAATATATTAGTTTATTCTAATTTTAAGCAAATTTATAAAATTAGTAAACTTACATATTTTCACTTTGCTATTTTATAAATAAGTAATAAAATAAGTAATGAAATATTTTGAAGGGAGAGTTTATTTTGGGAATAGGAAGCTTTTTAAGATTAGTAGAAATGCAAACTAAAGTAGCAAGTGTAATTCCATTTTTATTAGGGACTTTTTATGCTTTATACAGATATGATAATTTTAATATAAAAAATGCAACAATAATGTTTTTATCAATGATAATATTTGATATGACTACTACAGCAATTAATAATTATATGGATTATGCAAAAGCAATCAAAAAAGAAGGATATGGATATGAAACTCATAATGCTATAGTTAATTATAATTTAAATCCAAGAGTAGTTAGGATGACGATTTATTTTATGCTTATATTAGCAGCAGCTTTAGGCTTATTATTAGTTAAAAATACAAATATAATAGTTCTATTCATAGGCGCAGTTTCATTTGTTATAGGAATTACATATTCATTTGGTCCAATACCAATATCAAGGACACCGTTTGGAGAAATATTCTCAGGCCTTGCAATGGGTTTTATAATAACATTTTTAACTATATATATACATATTTTTGATTCAAGAATATTATCAATTAACTTCAATAATTTAAGTAATATAAGCATTAATTTCAATATAGTTGAATTAGTGTACATATTTATTGTAAGTTTACCTGTTATACTAGGAATTTCAAATATAATGCTTGCAAACAATATTTGCGACATAGATGAAGATATAGAAAATAAAAGATACACACTTCCAATATATATTGGAAAAGAAAATGCCTTAAAGGTATTTAAATGGTTATACTATATTGGATTTATAGCTATAGTAGTTGGAGTATTACTTAGAGTATTACCAATAGTTTCAATAGTAACATTATTAGTGTTAAAATTAATAAGAGAAAATATAAATAAATTCAATAAAATTCAAACTAAAAAAGATACTTTTATATTAGCAGTAAAAAATTTTGTTATGATGAATGTTACTTATGCATTAACTATATTAGTTGGAGTTATTTTAAATGTATTTTAAAAAATGAAAATGTTATTTAAGAAATTTGAAATAAACTAAATTATTTTATCAATTTGTGTAAAATTACATAAATAATTTTTAATTTTAAAGAAGGACCTGTCTTTTAAGATAGATCCTTCTTTTTTAACATAAGTTTAGATGATATAAGTATCATATTTGTGGTAACTTTGAGCTTACAGAGCTTGTGAGGGACCATCAATATTATACTTATCTAATAAGTATAATTTAAAAATTAAGAGAGAAAATAATTATGTGGTTAAGAGAGAGAAAAAAATTATATGGTGAAAAAAGGAGGAAATAAAATGAAAAAATTATTAATAGGAATGTTAATAACTTGTAGTTTAGGATTAGCAGCCTGTGGAACAAATAATGCAGAAGATCCATCAACAAAAAACAATTCAGGCACAGGAGTAACTGATGGTACAAACGGAACAAATAATGGGCCAAATAATGGAGCAAATAATGAAGCGAATAATGGAATGAACAATGGTGCAAATGGTACTGGTGTGTCAGATAATACAAATCCGAATGCTAATGGCACCAATAATCAAGGGGCATCAGTAAATGATAGTAGGACTTCCATAAACGATTTGTACACAGAATTTAAAGGAAAAGTTGAGGGCGGAATAGAAAATATAAAAACTGAAGATTGGGATAAATATAGCAGTGAGTTTAAAGGGAAACTTACAAATGCAAGGAATACGATTCAAGATGCTTCAATAAAAAGTACTGTAGATGACATGGAAAATCTATTTAATGAATATGATACAGCAATAAGACAAAAAACAGATGTAGCTAAAGATAAAGTAGAAGAAATGAGAAATAGAATAGAAAATGCATTAAAGTAGATAGTGAATAAAAGGTTATCTTAAAAAGTATAGTTTAAGATAACCTTTTTATTAAGCTATAAATTACTTTTATAAAAGCTTTTTATTGAGTTATAATTTACTTATTAAAAATATAATGAAGATTAGACTAGGTGATAAAATGAATTATGTTTATATATTAAAATGTAGTGATAATACCTTATACACAGGGTGGACAACCTCTCTAGAAAAAAGAATAAAAGCTCATAATAGTGGAAAGGGAGCTAAATATACAAGAGCTAGATTGCCAGTAGAAATAGTATATTTTGAAAAATTTGAAGATAAAAAAGATGCAATGAAAAGAGAATATGCAATAAAGCAATTATCTAGACAGGAAAAATTAAAATTAATAGGTAGTTTTATTGAGGACGATGCAGTTTAAATTAAATACTAGTGAATTATATATATTTATAATAAAAATGAAATTAAGAAAGATGTAGTTACTTTAAAAAAAGCTAAAGTAACTACATCTTTTTTGTAAGAATAGATAATTTATAAAATATTAAGCTTTAAAGTATATAAATATAAAAACTCAGCTCAAGCTGAGTTTTTTCCATAGCTATCAATTATCAATTGTCCATTGTAAATATGTCTAGACATCTACATGTATAGTTATTAATAGGAGTAAACAAAAGATAATAGAAGGTATACAGAATTAATTTGACAAAATAGCTTAAAATAATTAAATTTAAATTAAAATGGTTGATTTTAAGAAAAATTATGTTAGAATTAGTGTAGATTTTAATTTGAAGTGCATAAGATAAATTATAAAAATTAAAAGGAGGATAGAAGAATATAAAAGCGCCAGAGCTATTTGTTATTTTTAATAATGTAAATAGCTGACGAGGTTGGGGAGTATCGATACTTCGGCGGGTGCCCCACGGTATTGCACACTACCGTTAACAGCTAATAAAACTGTGAAGTGATTTGCAGGACAAGATTAGCTTGGTGTTAAAGCCTTCAAGGTGCTATCGCACAATTTAAAATTAATAATTAAAAATGTAAAGTTAAAGAAGAAACTAAATAAAGAGTTTCTAAAATGGATATATTTTACATTATAAATTTTAAATTTAAAGGTGTTATGATAGCTTCTTAATTTTAAAATCAATAATATAAATAAGTGGAAGGAAGAAAAGAACATGTGCGGAATAGTTGGATTCGTAGGAAAAAAGGAAGCATCTCCAATATTAGTTGAGGGATTAGCAAAGCTTGAATACAGGGGATATGACTCAGCAGGAGTAGCTGTATTAGAGGATGGAGAAATTAAAGTTAGAAAGTTTAAAGGACGTTTAAAAAACTTAGCTGATGATTTAGAGCAGAGTCCTTTAAAGGGAAGTATGGGAATAGGACACACTAGATGGGCAACTCATGGAGAACCATCAGATATAAATTCACATCCTCATACAAATGGAAACGCAACAATAAGTGTTGTTCATAATGGAATAATAGAAAATTATATTAAGTTAAAAGAATGGCTTAAGACAAAGGGATATGAGTTTTACTCAGAAACTGATACAGAGGTTATTCCAAACTTAGTAGATTATTATTATAAAGGTGATTTATTTGAAGCTGTAGTAAAGGCAACTTCAAAAATGGAAGGAAGCTATGCAATAGGTGTTATTTGCAAAGATGAACCAGATAAAATAGTTGCAGTTAGAAAAGATAGTCCATTAATAGTCGGACTTGGAGAAAGTGAATACTTTATAGCTTCAGATATACCAGCAGTTCTTAATCATACAAGAGAAGTTTATTTATTAGAAGATAAAGAGTTTGTAGTAATGACTAGAGATGGAATAGAAATTAAAACAGAAGATGGTGAAGTTATAAATAAAGAAGTATATCATGTTACTTGGGATGTTGATGCTGCTGAAAAAGGTGGATATGAAGATTTTATGCTAAAAGAAATTCATGAGCAGCCAAAGGCAATAAAAGATACTTTAACTTCAAGAGTTTTAAAGGATTCAAAAGTTCAATTAGATAATATAAATATCACTAAAGAAGAATTAGAATCTTTTGATAGAGTGTTTATTGTAGCTTGTGGAACAGCTTACCATGCAGGATTAGTTGGAAAAACTATAATTGAAAGATTAGCTAAAATACCAGTTGAAGTTGATATAGCATCAGAATTTAGATATAGAGAGCCATTAATAACTGGAAATTCATTATTAATAGTTGTAAGCCAATCAGGAGAAACAGCAGATACTCTAGCAGTTTTAAGAGATGCTAAGAAAATAGGAGCAAAAGTTATTGCTATAACAAATGTTGTTGGAAGTTCAGCTTCAAGAGAAGCACATCATGTTCTTTATACTTGGGCAGGTCAAGAAATAGCTGTTGCATCAACAAAAGCTTACGAAACACAATTAATAGCAATGTATATTTTGGGAATATACTTTGGAGAAGTTAAGGGTATAATTAATAATAAAATAGCAGAAGAGCTTAAAGAAGAGTTAATGAACTTACCAGAAAAGGTAAATCAAATATTAGTTAAGAAAGATGAATTACAAAAGTTTGCATCTAAAAATTATATGGATAAAGATCTTTTCTTTTTAGGAAGAGGATTAGATTATGCTGTTGCTTTAGAGGGTTCTTTAAAACTTAAAGAAATATCATATATCCATTCAGAAGCATATGCAGGTGGAGAATTAAAGCATGGTCCAATAGCATTAATAGAAAATGGAACTCCAGTAATAGCATTATTAACAGAAAATAGATTAAGAGACAAAATGATAAGTAATATCAGAGAGGTAGTTACAAGAGGGGCAAGAGTTTTAGCAATAGCAAATGAAGGGGACGAAGATGCAAAAGAAGTTTGCAATGATGTAATTTATATTCCAAATACAAATTCTTTATTAACACCAGTATTATCAGTAGTTCCACTTCAATTAATATCATATTATATGGCTAAACAAAAAGGTTGTGACGTAGACAAGCCACGTAACCTAGCAAAATCAGTTACTGTTGAATAATTTTATTATAAGGAGAGAAGAGTTATGAGAGAAGAATTAATTAATAATTTATTAAATGAATATAGAGAAACAGAAAAAGCACTAGAGCTTGGAATGGATTTACTAAGTGAAAAAGATTATGCTAAAGGTAAATTAGATTTAGTAAAAGTCATTATTGCTGATTTAGAAAAGTTATCAAATAAGGCAACTAACTAATCTAAATAAATTACAAGAAAAACTATGTACCTTTGGATGCATAGTTTTTTTGTATTTTAATACTAATCTTTTAGTAGGTGGTTACATAAAGATTATTATATAATTTAGTATATAAAACACGCCACATATTATAAGTTTGTGGGGAATATTCAAGAAAACTTGAAGCTATAGACAGTTAAACCTCTCATAGTGTAGCATTATTTTCATTTATATTTAATACATGCTTGAGTAAATGATACAGTAACCTTTATGTTATCATTTTCATATTTATATATAGGTTTCAAATTAAATATTATAAATAGAAAATGCCAATCAGTGAAGTTTATTAGCACTAACTTCTTTAATCGTAGCTTTTCCAGTATTAATATATAAAGAGAGGTATGGTAAATTGAATAACTTTAAGAATTATCCTTGGTATTACCAACAATCCTACTGTACTTATATT
The DNA here is from genome assembly GCF_017888565.1 of Clostridium sp. GTDB lineage: Bacteria > Bacillota > Clostridia > Clostridiales > Clostridiaceae > Clostridium. Next base: position 73,002 of record NZ_JAGHFX010000004.1, on the reverse strand, counting down.
CTCCAAAATTATAATTTACCTCTTTATCTTAGGCAGGATGATACATTTACAATACCAGACTATGCAAAAACAAAAAAAGTTATTCCAATAGGAGAAGAGTTTTTTATACCAGAATTTAAAATTTCTCAATGCAATATAACTAGAGTAAATGATTATCCTCAATACTACAGATCTTTTAAAATAAGTATGAATAAAATTAAACAAGAGTTTAAAAATACTGAAAGTTCAGTAAAAAAAACAGCCCAAAGAATCAACGATGAGCTTAATAAATTGATTGGAAATAATAATGAAGAAATTAGAAAATTGGAAAAGGATATAGATGAAAAAAAGCGGCTTCTATATAGCAATGAATGTGCACCTTATGGCTCTGAAATAAATGATGAATGCCTTAAACATACAAAAGAACTAAAAGAGCTTGAAGAAAAATTAATAGAATTAAGAAGCAGAAAAAATTTCTGGGATTCATTAAATGGTGCTAGAAATAAATTCCAAAACGATTTAAAGGTGCTTGCTAATGATGAAATTCCCAATGTTTCATGGCCAAGAAGCTGGCCAAGCTTAGAAGAAATAGAATTTTTACCTGTAATAGCAGAAAAACATTTGGATCTTCCTAAAACACTAAAAGATATGAATATAAATCCATCATTAATTAAAGAAATTCCTATTCCAGAAGATATAGGAACAATGCTAAATATACCAAGTGATATTAAACTTGACACGAATTTAGATAATTTAAAAAAGCAAATACAGTTTGATAGTTTATCCTATTCTCCTCAGCAAGTACTTCAGGATATCCAAAATAAAGCAATAGGAGAGCTACAAAAGTATAATATGTGCCTTTTTATTAAAAATACTCCTTATTCACTGCAAATACAATTAGAGTATGTATCTAATTTTAAAAAACTTGTGGAATATTATATTTATGGATGCTTAGAAAAAGCTAAAAAAGCAGCTATAGCCATTTTTGCAGGATATATACCATCTATAATTAATACCTATGGAGCAACTATACCTCCAGCTATTTCAAATGCATTTGCAACTTATTGGACTACATTTAAGAAGTGTTTATTTGATGTATATAATACCTTTAAAAAGGATTTGGAAAATATAACCAATACAAAAGGCTTTGATGAATTCATAAAAGCTATTGAAAAATATGTATCTATAGATTTTGTGATGGAAAAACGTTTTGTTCCTTGGGAAAAGAAAGCATCTTTAGCTGATTTAGTAACTGGTGGTTTAAGGGGCAAAATGCTATATGATTCTATGTATATTGCAGAGAAATACATGTATATATATCCAAGTAGTATCTGCAAAAGAACACATCAGGTACCTAACCCGATTTCACCAGAAGAAGAATATGTACAAAGTGAACCTCAATTCTCCTATTTTGGAATGAATCACACTATGGATGAAGAATCTCTAATAAAAACTATATATAAATGTGGTAGACTTGGTATGTGGATATTTGTAACATTAAAAGAGGTTACTCCAGAGGGATTGCCAATATTTTTTTGGCTTAATGTTAAAAGCTTTAAAGATAATATACTCTCGGGTTATAGCATAGATAGAGCAGCAGATAAAAGTAAAATTAAAAAATATATGGATATTTCTATCCAAAACATCAAAAATCTTGTATGTTATGATCTATATATAAATCCAGTAGATAATGAAAATGATTTAATAGCACCATATTTTCCTCATATTGAAACTGTTTGTTCAATGGATAAAGGCCAGCTTTTTGGGAAAGGTTATTTAGATGCTGATAAAGGGATACTTATATATTATGAAGTATATTACTGTGGAGTATACACAAAAATTTATATAGACGATGTTTTAAAATCTGATTTATATTTACCTCGTATTGGAGGGAAAGTTTATAACGTATATAATCACCCAGTGTCAGCTACTAATTCTTATATTATACTTCTTGATATTACCAAAAGTGAAAAAGACATTCAAAATAGATTGCGTATAAATATATCAGAAAAATCATTTGACGAAATAACATATAACTTTTTATGGGAAATAAAGCTCCCATGGTAAAGATATATTATAAAATAAAATAAGATAAAGAACTATTGTATTGAAGTTTACTTCTTTGCAATAGTTTTTTATTTTAGTGTAGGTTATTAATACAAAATTTAATTCTAATAATATTGAAAGAGAAATTTGTACAATTACAAAAAAAGAAAGTGATTTTAAGAATCTTATAGTATATGGATTTTTAGTAAATTGCTTAGAAGTGCTAAGAAAATTAATTTATATAGTTTTAAGTGTTTTATATAGTTTATAGATATTGTTTACATATTAATATGCATGATAATATAAATATGGTTTAATTTTGAAATTATATACATATTTTGTGGGGAGTGGAATGAAGAAGTCTATAAGTTTAAGATCACTATTTGCTCTAAGCTTTTCAATAATAATTACAATTCTTATTGTAGTTATTACATCTGCCATAAGTGTTAGAAGTACAGAAGGATATAAAAATCAAATTGGGAATACACTTTCTGAAGTATCATATCAGATGGCTGATAAATTAGATCATTATATGTGGTCAAGGTATGGAGAAGTATCGCTTTTAAGTAAGATTTATACTTTTAGAAATTTAGAAAATATAACTGAGATAAGAAATCTTATTGAAGAATTACAAAAGAATGCTCCAGAATATGCATGGATAGGAGTCTTAGATACAGAAGGAAATGTAGTTATAGCTACAGATGGAATTTTAGAAGATAAAAATATATCAACAAGACCGGTATATAATCAAGCTTTAGAGAAACCTTTTATAGGAGATGTACATGAAGCTGTATTGCTTTCCAGTTTGCTTTCTAATCCTACAGGTGAGGAAATGAAATTTGTTGATATTAGTATTCCTATAAAATATGAGAATGGAAATTTACAATGTATATTAGCTACTCACTTAAGTTGGAAATGGGCAGATGAAATAAAAGATTCTATAATGAACCCATTAAAGTATAGGAATGACCTAGATTTATTTATTATAAGTAATGACAATACTGTATTACTTGGACCTTATGGAATGTTAGGAGAAAATCTTGAATTAGAGAGTATTGATAATTCTAAAAGCAATGAAAGTAATTGGATTGTTGAGACATGGCAAGATGGAAAGGAGTATTTAACTGGATATTCATCTGAAAATGGTTATAAAGATTATAAGGGATTAGGATGGACAATTTTAGTGCGTCAGCCATTAAGTATAGCTTATAAACCAGTAGAAGAACTTAGAAATTTTATTATTATAATAGGAGTTGTATTAGCTATTATATTTGCTTATATTGGATGGATTATTGCAGGAGTTATAGCAAAACCATTAAAGAAAATTGTTTTATCAGCAGATAAACTTAGGTTAGGAGAGCAAGTAGAAATACCAGAATATCATGGAATAAAAGATATAGAATTACTTTCAGTATCATTAAGAAGCCTTATAGATAGTTTATAAATACTGAAAATGCTCTTGGTGAGATGGAAGGAATAGCACATCGTGATCAATTAACAGGTTTACCAAACAGAGAAGCACTTATAAGATATTTTGAAAAGATAAAAGTAAAGGAAATAACTGAAGAATCAATTTATACATTTTATTATTTAGACTTGGATGGATTTAAATTAATAAATGATACATATGGACATGATTCAGGTGATTTGATGTTAAAGGAAGTTTCTAAAAGACTCAATATCAATGCTAGGGAAGATGTATTTGTAGCAAGGATGGGTGGGGATGAATTTATTGTAATTACAAATTCTAATTCAGATGAGCCTATAAAAGATAGTATAAACTTTGCAAATATATTAATTGAAGAAATAAATAAACCATATATTATACAAGGAAAAACAATGAATGTAGGATGCAGTATTGGGGGAGCTTTTTATCCAAATCATAGCAAAAATCCAATTGATGCAATTAAATTATCAGATGAGTATTTATATAAATCTAAAAGTGCAGGGAAAAATAGATATACTTATGCTAAGTTGAAAGATTGATATATAAATATTTTAGCATAACAAAATATTTTAGCTAATCAAAAACGATTCTAATAGTTTATTAATTTAGTGTTATATATTTAATGAAAATATATAGTATTAGATTTTGAAAAAAAAGGCAATTAGAATGATAAGGATTATGTATCACTAGAAAGCATAATCCTTATCTTTTTTTTACAAATTATAATAAATAATATATAAGAATATTTATAATCATAATAAAATTCTGATTAAAATGTTGTAATTTGGGATATTATACTATAATATGTATATATAATGAAAAATATGAAGGTTATTGTAATGATATATAGGGTAATAATTTATTAATATTAAAAAATACATAATAGTTAAGCGGTAAGGGGAGATATCTATGAGACATCAAAATATTAATATTATAAGTACAGGAGTATATCATCCTGCACATAGAGTACATAATGATTATTTTATTAATCATTTTAATCAAATGGGAATCGAAGTGGCAGGGTTATTAAAGCATTTAGAAAGAGAGTATAGATATATCTCTAATGATCCTAATGAAACTGTTATAACAATGGCTAACAAGGCAAGTATAGATGCATTAAAAGATGCAAAATTAAATATCAATGATATAGATTTACTTATTTTTGCAACAGATACACCAGAATATACATCACCATCTAATGCAATCAAGGTGCTAGAGATGTTAGGTGGTCAAGAAGCTAAAATACAAATGGCATATGACACAAATACAAATTGTCTAGGTATGATAACTGCATTAGATCAAGCAAGCAGAATACTAATGACTAATAAAAGATTTAAAAGAGCGCTAGTTGTGGGTGGAATTCTATTTAGTTCTGTGGGAAGTCCTAATGATTCAGTATCATATTCAAACTTTGGAGATGCAGCAGCTGCAGTTGCCTTAGAAAAGGTTGATGAAGATAAAAAGAGAGGATTTATTGATTCTACGCATTTAGCTCAAGCATCAGAATGTAATAATATACTTATGCCTAAAGCTGGATACTCAAAAATTATAAGAGATGGAATAAAAGAAGAGGATGATAAAAAATGGTCATGGAAGCCTTTTGATGGAAGTTTCATATCTGATGTTTGGGTAAAACTAATTAAAGAAGTTGCTGAAGATAATGGAATAAGGGTAAATGATATTAATCATCTTATTTTTTCTCAATTTACAATTCCTGATGCTAGACTTACATTAGAGAAGTTAGATATAGATAAAGGTAGGACAACTTATATTGGAGATGAATTCGGCTATACTGGAACTACAAGTCCTATAATAGCTCTTGATAGAGCATTGAAGTCAGAAAAAATAAAAAAAGGTGACTATGTTACATTAGCATCTATGGGGTCAGGCTCAGTAGTAACTGTACTATTATTTAAATTCTAAAGATAAATACACCAATGTTTCAGTGATATTGGTAAATTTATAAAAAAATTTAGGAGGGTTAATTATGATAAAATACCAAGGGAAAACTTCAAATTATCAATTAAATGTGGACAAGATAAAGAAGGTTTTTCATGCACAAGCTTCAGGATTTTTTAGTGAAGAAGATGGGGGATCTTTTTTAAAGGATTATGATGCTATTACTAAGACATTTCCATCAAAGGATTATGCTTTAGTAATTGATGCGGCAGAATTAAAGCCGTCAAGTCCAGCAGTAGCAAATATGTTAGGAACTTTATTACAAAGATATATGGAAGTTCCTTTTAAGAGCAGATTTTTAGTTACACAAGGCAATGTTGTTACTATATCTCAATTTAAGAGATTAGGAAAAGAAATACCTGGGTGGACGGAATCAATTCAATATGTAGATAATTTTAATGATGCCTTAGAAAGAATATAATACATAAACATTAATATTAAACTTATAAAAGTTATAGTGCATAAAGCCTTTGTTAATTTTGACAGAGGCTTTATGTATTTTTTTATTACCTAAATTAAATTTAAAATAATTAAAATGGATTACAGAAACGTCTAAGAGAAGAGTGATTACTTGGATAATATTACTTGTTTTAACTGTTGATGTAGCTTGTATTATAGAAGAGGTAAATTCAAAGTATATAAAGGTTCTTTGGATTGTACCGTTATCTATTTTTATTACGATAAATCATAGAATATCACAATTAGTAGAATTAAAAGATAAATAGAGTAAGTTAGATGGGAATTTAGATAAAGTAATTAATTATAATTAATCATTAAAAAATAGGGGTTTACTTTCATAGAAGTTTGATATAATAACTAAGAAAATCAATCAGATGCGAATTTTTTATATTCTATGTCCTACATATAGTTATATTATACATAAAAGAAAAATAATTATATTGTTGTAAATAACAATATAAAAGCACATAAAATCTCTAAATTGTTTGTTCTAGAGAGTTTATGTGCTTTTTTTAGATTTAAGGAAATATAAAATATCTATATGTTATTTAATTTATAAATATATGTATAGTTTATTGTTTATAAAAATAGTCATTAATATATGAATTATATAAAATGGAAAATATATACAAAAGGTTATAAAGTAAGCTAAAATAAAAGGTGTATAATAGCGTTATTAAAGTTAGAGATAAATTAAAAGTAGTAAATGGATTTTAAAAGAAAACGATGTAAATGTTTTAATTAGATATAAAGTTATTTAAGTATTTTTACGCTGTTATAGTATAGAGGTTTAAAAGGGGGGATTAAATAAAGAATTTAAAAAAATTTTTAAATTTAAGGAGGAAATAATTTGAAAAATAGTAAATTGAAAAGAATTGGCGTATTACTTTTATCCTTTATATTTTTTGTACAGTATACACAAGTAAGTATGGTATTAGTTCATGGAATGGAAAATAGTAATGTAAGGACAATTATTGATGATTCGGTTATTACAGGAGAAAGTAATTATTTTACTTATTATGGAGATAATTGGGTTTCGACAGGTAGTGAAAATAGTTCAGAGCATTATAATGTATTAAAAAATGGAGAAGAAAATCCAGAAAAAAAATATTATACTGTAGATTTTATAGGTAATAGAGTAGAAGTGTATGGAAATAAGACACCTCAAAATGGTAAAGCTAAGTACTCCATTTATAATGATAAAGGGGAACTTGTATCAGGTAGTGAACATATAGTTGATGCAAGAGTAGATAAAACAGATCCTTTATATGCTTGGGGAGGATTATCAGAAGGTAAATATACATTGAAGGTGGAAGCAATAGGTGTAAACTCTGATACTAATCACAAACAAGCAGTACTACAAGTAGATAGAGTTGAAATTACACACAATAAATATGTTGTAGAATCAATCAATTTAGAAAAAGACATAGAAATTATAGAAGGATCTAAGAAACAATTAAATCCTACATTTACTCCAAGTTATGCTGCGGCAGATGATTTAAAATATTCAAGTGATAATGAACAAGTAGCAGTAGTCTCAGATGAGGGATTAATTACAGCAGTTTCAGATGGAAAAGCAATTATACAAGTAACTTCAGAGGAGTTTAATATAACTAGTTCTGTAGCTATAACAGTTATACCAGGAAATCCTGAGATTCATGGTTCAATTGTTGATACTAATTCTCACTATACTCAGGATAGATACGCTGAAGTTATGACTCTTGGTACCATGAATGAAGAATTATATGGATGGAAAGCTGATAAGGTCATATCTGAAATCGTTTTGGCATCGAAAGAAGGTGCAATAAGTAATTTAATAGTAACTGCAAGTGATTTTAATTCTGAAAGTGGAGTTATATCTAAAGAAAATATAGTATCTACCTTTATAAAAGAAACAAAGGCATATATAGGGGATGCGGGGTATCATAATAGTCCTAATTCAAATCCAAGTCAAACGCCAAGTGATGATAGCTTGAAAAAAAGTGTGCCTGATATATTGTATACATCAAATCCAATAAATATGGTTGCAAATTCTCTTCAGCAAGTTTGGATTGAGATAAATATACCTAGAAATGCTAACCCTGGAATGTACACGGGAACATTAACGGTGAGTGGTGAAGGTGTAGATGATATAGAGTTTAACTATGCATTAGAGGTATTAGATGTAACTATGCCAGAAAGTATAGAATATGATTTTGATATAGAATTATGGCAGTATCCATATAGTTCGGCGGAGTACTATGGAGTAGAGCCATTTTCACAAGAGCATTTCGATATATTGACACCAATTATGAATAAGTACAAGGAATTAGGGGGACATGCTATTACGGCTTCAATAGTAGAAGAAGCATGGGGAGGACAGACGTATAGTCAAAATAAGGTAAGATATCCATCTATGGTAAAGTGGACTAAAAGAGCAGATGGAAAATTTGAATTTGATTTTACTGATTTTGATAAGTGGATTCAATTTAATAAAAATTTAGGAATAGGAGATAAAATTGTTTGTTATAGTATGATACCTTGGGGAAATAGAGTTACTTATTATGATGAAACAAGTTCATCTATTAAGTCAGAGGAGTTATCACCAGGGACAGCTAGGTATGAGGAAGTATGGTTACAATTTTTAAATAAGCTAGTAGCTCATTTAGATGAAAAAACATGGTTTGATGATGTTTATATAGGTATAGATGAAAGAGGAAATATGGATAAAGCTTTTGATGTAGTAGATAAGGTTAAAAATAGACATGGTAATATACTAAAGAAAGCAGCAGCAATGGATCACTTTAGTGAAAATTACAAGTATATAACGAATAGAGTAGATGATTTAAGTGTGGGATCAACAGCAGCCAAGGGATCTTTAGAAGCGTATAAGAATTTTGTGAATGAAAGGAATGAATCTGAAAAGGAATATAAAACTACAATTTATACATGTACAGAACATTTTCCTAATTCTTTAGCTTTAAGTATGCCAGGAGAGAGTTATTGGACAATGATGTTTACAGCAGCACAAGGTGCTACAGGGTACATGCGTTGGGCCTATGATGCATGGGTAGCTGATCCATTAAGAGATACAACACATTGGGCATTTGAAGCTGGAGATACATTTTTAATATATCCGGATGAAAAGGATTCTGAAGGTAGAAAGGTGAAAAGTTCAGTAAGACTGGAGAAAATGGCCGAAGGTATAAGAGATGTAAATAAATTGTATCTAATGAAAAAAGAGATTCCACGCCTAGAAGATGATATTAATAAATTATTTGAAATGGTTAAACTAAACTATTCTGGAGCTAAAAATGGTGTTGGGCAACATGGTGGAGCAAAATATGCTACTAATGAAACAAGAGAAGCACTGCCACAGGATATGCAAAATATCAAGGACGAAATAAAAAATATAAGTAAGAAATATATTTCATTAAGGGATAGTGGAAGTAATACTATAGATTCAGTCTCAATAAATGAAGGAAACAAAACTATATTAGTAGGAGATAAGTTGCAGTTAACTACAAGTGTTTTGCCAGAAAACACTTTAAATCCAACTGTAAAATGGATATCAAGTGATAATGATATTGTTTCTATTGAAAATTCGGGATTAATAACAGCAAATAAAGTTGGGATAGCAAATATAACAGCCACATCTGTTATTGATCAAACAAAGAGTTCAACTATAACTGTAGTGGTAAATAATAGACTTATAGAAAAAGAAGCTGAAGTAGCATACTATAGTTTTGATGATGTAAATGATAATACTATAAAGAATGATTGGGGAGATGGAGTTTATTATAATGGAGCTTTGACTGGCGGAGAAATTATAGAAGGCAAGTCAGGTAATGCTCTAAAGTTTACTTCAACTAGTGACCAATTAGTTATTAATGAACCAGCAGAGTTAGAATGGGATTGGACAATAGCTTTTTGGGTAAAGAGAGGAAATAGTACAGGGACATCCTCGGTTATGTGGGATGGAAGAGAGTCTACTGGTTCAACGCAACAAAACTCAGAATCTATAGATTTAGCTGTAGGAGTTGGAGCTAATTCAAAAAATGCTGGAGTCCATGTTAATTCAGGTACATTAAGTTTTAAGTATATAGTTCCTAATAACGAGTGGATTCATATGGCTGTTACAAATTCAAAATCAAATGGATTATCTTTATTTGTTAATGGAAGCCAAGTTGGTGATACTAATGCATATACTAAAACTAATTTAATGAGAGCACCATTAAAAATTATTGGTGGGCGCGGGTTTATTGGAGATTTAGATGAGATTAAGATATATAATAGAGCTTTGACTAAATCTGAAGTAAATCAGATAAAATCTATAAATGGATTAAATATTGATAGTAAATATAAAGAAATAAATATTGGAGAAAAGACTCAAATAATTACCAATTTAGTTTCAAATAATGATGATAAGACTATAAAGTTTACGAGTTTAGATACTAATATAGCCATAGTAGAATCAGATGGATCAGTAACAGGGGTTAGGTATGGAGATACTATAGTAAGAGTTGAAAATGAGGCAGGAGGATATTCTGAGGAAGTTAAAATTCGTGTTAATAAACCAATAAATTTACAAAATGCTTTAAAAACTTATGAAATAGATCCAAGTAAACAAATAGTTATAGATAGACAAGAAGGGCAATATCTTGGACAGCCTGATAGCATATTATTAGACGATGATAAGACAATTTTAACTGTTTATCCAAAAGGGCATGGATTTGGAGAGGCATTATTGAGTAAAAGCACAGATGGAGGATTAACATGGGAGAAAAGGATTTCAGTTAATGAGACTTGGAAAAATTCAGAGGAGACGCCTACAATTTATAAATTAAACTTTATAGATGGAAGTCAAAAGTTAATATCAATATCAGGAGGACCAGCTTGGCATGGAAGTACATTTAAAGGTTTCAAGACATCAATATCTGAAGATAATGGTGAAACTTGGAGTGACTATGTAGAATGGGAAACTGGTATAAATACTATTGTTGCAATGGCAAGTTTAATTCAATTAAAAGATGAAAATGGTAATTTTATCGATAAATGGATGGGAGTATTTCATGATTACTCATATATTAATTATAAATCCTATTTGACATTTGATGAGAATGGAGAAGAGCAATGGTCAACTCCTGAACCATATTTAAGTGAATATAGAGATGTTGAATCAGAAGCTCAAATTTGTGAAGTTGGAATGTTTAGATCACCAGATGGAAATAGAATAGTTGCACTTGCAAGAAGTCAATCACACAAGCATACATCTACTATTTTTTACTCAGATGATGAAGGTGAAACATGGAGTCGTCCAAGATATGTTCAAGGTTCTTTAAATGGAGAAAGACACAAGGCTACTTATGATCCAATAAGTGGAAGGTTATTAATTAGCTTTAGAGAAATTAAATTAGATACTAATAATGACGGTAGTACTAATGATAATGATTGGATGGCAGGAGATTGGGTTGGATGGGTTGGAACCTATGATGATTTAATGAATGGTAATGAAGGAGAATATAGAATTATTTTAGGTGATGACTATACTAACTCAGCTCGTGCAGGAGATTGCGGATATGCAGGAAATGTTGTCATGAATGATGGTACATTCTTCCTTAATTCATATGGTAACTTTGATACTAATACAAATAATAATACGTATATTATGGGTGTTAGATTTAAATTAGGAGAAATTGATAATGCTTTGGGATTAGTTAATCGCTATGACCTAGAAGAATTATTAGAAGAAGTTAAAAAAATAGATTCAACTTTATACACTGAAGAATCTTATAGCAATTTAATGGATAAATATAAATTTGCTAAATCGATTTTTGATTCTAATGAATCATCACAAATTCAAATAGATGAAGCAGAAAAATTGTTATCAGATGCTATTGAAACGTTAGTAGAAAAAGATGAAGAGATCAATCCTCCTACAGAGCAATTTAAAAAACACTTGGAGATAGCGGTATTAGAGGCTAAGAAAGTTACAGAGGAAGAGCTTTTAAGTGTTGTACCAATAGTTGTTAATGAGTTTAAGAAATCATTAAAAGAAGCAGAAAAAATATTAGAAAGTGAAAATGCAACACAAGAGGAAATAGATAAAGCATTTTATAAATTAAGTAAAGTAATGAGCATGCTATCATTTAAAAAAGGAGATAAAACTGCATTGAAAGAATTAATATTAAAGATTGATTCTTTAGATCAGAATGAATATCTAGAAGATGGTTGGAGAAAATTACAAAGTGAATTAGATTATGCTAAGAAAGTAATAAATGATGAAAATGCTTTGGAGAAAGAAGTTGCTAAAACATATGATAAGTTAGTTAAAAGGTTTCTAAGGTTAAGATTAAAGCCAAGTAAGGCGAGATTAGAAGAATTAATAAATAAAATAGAAATGTTAAATGCTAATGATTATACAGATGAAAGTTGGAATAAATTGCAGTTATACTTAAAATCATCTATGACTGTTATGGTGGATGAAAAGGCAACTAAGGAGGAAATTGAGAAATCAGTAGAAGAGTTAGAACTAGCCTTAAATAGTTTAATTAAAAAAAGTAGTTCATCTAATAGTTTAGATAATGATATTTCAAGTCATAAGAATACAATAATAACAACCAATACTATAAAGGATAGTAAGTTGCCTAATACCGGATCAGAAAAGAGTGAATTTATAGTAATAGGAGTTATTTTACTTTTATCAGGGTTAGTGGTTTACAGAAAGAGAATGTAATATATTTGATATGTAAAAATATATAAATATTATGAGAAAATATTAATGAATAGAAAAAGTGGGTTCGGTTGAATCCACTTTTATTCAAAAGAGCCATCAATATTTTTTCGTATATATTTGATTTTTTGCTTTTGAATATTTATATTTGGAAAAATAAGGATTTATTAAGCGATAATTATTATCAATAAATATCTTGACTTAAAGATATTTTAGGAATATAATTATCTTGAAATCAAGATAATGTAGGTGAAGATATGAGTGATATAAATTTAAAACTAGTTATTGCTATGGCTAGAACTTATAATGATATGTTTTTTGAAATAGAAAAAAATGTTCAAGAATTTGGACTGAATATTAGCGAATTTGGCGTTTTAGAAATGCTATATCATAAAGGTGATCAACCAGTACAAAAAGTAGCTGAAAAGATTTTGGTAACAAGTGGAACAATAACATATGTAATAAATAAATTAGAAAAAAAGAAATTAGTTGTTAGAAGGAAATGTGAAAAAGATAAAAGAATATTTTACGTTTCTTTAACAGAGGAAGGTAAGGAATTTATTTCATATATATTTCCAAAACATAAAGAGTTTTTAGATGATTTATTTAGTGAATTAAATGAAGAGTCAAAGAAAGATTTAGTAGATAAATTAATTCAATTAAGAAAGGCATTAAAATAATATTTTTTGAATAAGATGCCTATAGAGATTAAGTAAAATTTATTTGAAGAACTTAACCTTAATGATTATATAATGTGATAGGAGAATGATATAAATGAGTAAAAATTTTTATGATGCAATAAAAGAAAGAAGAAGTATATATTCAATTAGTAAGGAGTCACCTGTATCAGACGAAAGAATTCAAGAAGTAATAGAGGATGCAGTAAAGCACGTTCCATCTGCTTTTAACTCACAAACTTCAAGAGTTGTTGTATTATTTGGAGAAAAACATGATAAGTTATGGGATATTGCAATGGAAGCTTTAAGGAAAATAGTTCCAGAAGAAAGTTTTGCTTCAACTGAACAAAAAATAAATTCATTTAAAGCTGGTCACGGAACAGTATTATATTTCGAAGATTTTAGTGTAGTAGAATCATTACAAAAACAATTTGAACTTTATAAAGATAACTTCCCAGTTTGGGCAGAGCAAACTTCAGGAATGTTACAATTTGCTATTTGGACAGCGTTATCAATTGAAGGACTTGGAGCAACATTACAACATTATACTGAATTAATTGAAGATGAAGTTAGAAAAGAATTTGATATACCAAGTAACTGGAAAATGATTGCTCAAATGCCATTTGGTAAAGGAACTGCTCCAGCTGGAGAAAAAGAATTTTCACCAATAGAAAACAGAGTAAAGATAATGAAATAAGTGAATATAAAGGCTACGATAACTAGATATGTTCCATAAGCCAAATAGCTGTGCAAAGAAGTACTAGGATTGGAAAAACTACTATGCCAAGAGTTTTGGTTAACTCGCTGCGCTCAAACAAACCAACAACACTAAGGCCTAGTAGTTTTTCCTTCACCAAGTACTTCTAATTGCTCGCTATATGCTTATTTCACATATTCTATTTATCTTCGCCAACTTATAATTCTTTACTTAAAATTATTAAATGAAGAATTAGTTTCATTGATACATATCATTAAGTTTAATTTTTCATTTTATAAGAAACTAAGGAGGGTTGATTATGTTAAGAAAGTTAGATCATAGGAACATGGGAAAAAGTAATTTAGGTTGGCTTAAGAGTATATTCCATTTTTCTTTTGCAGAATATTTTAATATAGATAATATGAATTTTGGAGTATTGAGAGTTATAAATGATGACTTGATTGAAGGGAATACTGGCTTTGATTTACATCCACATAAGGATATGGAGATAGTATCTTATGTAGTTGATGGAGAATTAACTCATGGCGATACTATGGGAAATAAAAATACTATTTCTAGAGGCCATGTTCAATATATGAGTGCAGGAACAGGTGTATATCATAGTGAATATAATTTAGGAGACAGTACAGCTAGGTTATTACAAATATGGGTTATTCCAGATAAAAAAGGATATAAGCCAGCATATGGTGATTATAGATTTAACTGGAACGATAGAAAAAATAAATGGCTTAATATAGTTTCAAGCAAAGATGGAGAGGCTGCTATTAAAATAAATCAAGATGCAAACTTTTATGTAGTAGAATTAGATGAAGGAAAAGAAATAGATTTTCAAGTTGCTTCTAATAGACAAGCTTATTTAGTTCAAATAGAAGGAAATTCTACAATTAATAGTTTAGAATTAAATGAAAGAGATGCACTTGAAATAGTTGAAGAAGATATTTTAATAAAGGCTGATAAAAAATCACATATACTTGTGATTGAAATGAAGAAGGAATTAAAGTGGTAAAGTAGGAGAATTATCTCCTGCTTTTTTATTTTGAATAAAGAATATTGTTTAATAATTATTTAAGAATAATTATTATCTTTTAAATAGAAGAAAATTTTGGTATAGTATTTTAAATACATGTTTTTAAAATTGAATAATAGACGAGTTCTATGCAAATACTTAAATTATTATAAGTTTATTTATAAATGCAGTTATTTTTAAATCATAAGGAGGACTAATAAAGATATGAGAAAAACAAAAACAATGGATGGGAATACTGCTGCAGCATATGTTTCCTATGCTTTTACAGAAGTAAGTGCAATTTTTCCAATTACTCCATCTTCACCTATGGCAGAACATATGGATGAATGGGTAGCACAAGGAAGAAAAAATATTTTTGGAAAACCAGTTAATATAGTAGAAATGCAATCAGAAGCTGGGGCAGCTGGGGCAGTACATGGATCTCTTCAAGCTGGAGCTTTGACTACTACATTTACTGCATCTCAAGGTTTATTATTAATGGTTCCTAATATGTATAAAATGGTGGGTGAAAGACTTCCAGCAGTTATACATGTTGCAGCTAGAGCAATAGCAACATCATCATTAAGTATATTTGGTGACCATCAAGATGTTATGGCTGCAAGACAAACCGGTTTTGCAATATTATCAGAAGGGTCAGTACAAGAAGTTATGGATTTAGCACCAGTTGCACATTTAACTGCAATTAAAGCCAGAATGCCATTTCTTAATTTCTTCGATGGGTTTAGAATATCTCATGAAATTCAAAAAATAGAAGTTTTAGAATATGAAGAATTAGCTAAATTAGTTGATTATAATGCAATTAATGATTTTAGAAAAAATTCATTAAATCCTGATCATCCAGTTGTAAGGGGAACATCACAAAATCCAGACACGTATTTCCAATTAAGTGAATCATTAAATAAATATTATGATGACATTCCAGAAATAGTTGAAGGATATATGGCAAAAATTACAGAGCTTACAGGAAGAGAATATCACTGCTTTGATTATTATGGAGATCCAGAAGCAGATAGAATACTTGTAGCTATGGGTTCTGTAATGGAAGTTGCAGAAGAAGCTATAGATTATTTAAGAAAAAAAGGGGAAAAGGTTGGACTTGTAAAAGTAAGACTTTATAGACCATTTTCAATAGAAAAATTACTAAAGGTTATACCAGAGACTGTTAAGAAAATAGCAGTGTTAGATAGAACAAAAGAACCAGGATCAATTGGTGAGCCATTATACTTAGATGTTGTTAGAGCAGTAAGTGAAATGGATAATGTACCTAAGGTATATGGGGGAAGATTTGGACTTGGATCAAAGGACCCATATCCATCACATATAGCAGCAATATTTGAGAATTTAAGTCAAGATAAGCCAAAGAACAGATTTACTATTGGTATAGAAGATGATGTTACTAATTTATCAATTTCACCAAAAGAAGAAATTGATGTTGCAGAAGAAGGAACAACAGCATGTAAGTTCTGGGGACTAGGATCAGATGGAACAGTAAGTGCTAATAAGAGTGCAATTAAGATAATTGGTGACCATACAAATATGTATGCTCAAGGATATTTTGCTTATGACTCTAAAAAATCAGGAGGAATAACTGTATCTCACTTAAGATTTGGTAAGACCCCAATAAAATCACATTATGAAATAGATCAGGCAGACTTTGTAGCATGTCATAATCAATCTTATGTGTATAATTATAATTTATTAAAAGGACTTAGAAAAAATGGTACCTTTGTTTTAAATACAATTTGGACTGAAGAAGAGCTAAATGATAGACTTCCTGCAAGCATTAAGAGGTATATAGTTGAAAATAATATAGACTTTTATATTATTAATGCAATAAAAATAGCACAACAAATAGGCCTTGGTGGAAGAATTAATATGATAATGCAATCAGCTTTCTTTAAGCTTGCTAATATAATTCCACTTGAAGATGCTGTTAAATATTTAAAGGAAGCAGTTGTTACATCTTATGGTAAAAAAGGTGAAAAAGTAGTAAACATGAACTACGAAGCTATAGATAAAGGTATTGAATCTTTAGTTAAGATAAATCCACCTGAAGAATGGAAAAATGCTGAAGATGATAAATTAGAAGAAAAAATGGATGTTCCTAAATTCGTTGAGGAAATATGTATTCCAATAAATAAATTAGAAGGAAATCACTTGCCTGTATCTAAATTTATAGAATATGGAGCAGAAGATGGTACATTCATGTCTGGTACAACCGCCTTTGAAAAGAGGGGAATTGCAGTTAATGTTCCAGAGTGGATTCCAGAAAACTGTATCCAATGTAATCAATGTTCGTTTGTATGTCCACATGCTGTTATAAGACCATTTTTAGCTACACCTCAAGAAGTTAAAAATGCACCAAGTAGCTATAAGAGTTTAAAGGCTAATGGAATTAAGGGAGATAAGGAATATTTATATACAATAGGAATAACTCCTCTAGACTGTACTGGATGTGGAAACTGTGCTCAAATTTGTCCTGCACCAGGAAAAGCATTGGTTATGAAGCCTATGGATACACAAAGTGATCAAATAGAAGCTTGGAATTATGCTGTTGAAGAAGTTACTCAAAAGACAAATCCTATGAGTAAAACTACTGTTAAAGGTAGTCAATTTGAGCAGCCATTACTTGAATTCTCAGGAGCATGTGCAGGTTGTGGAGAAACAGCTTATGCTAAACTTGTTACTCAATTATTTGGAGATAGAATGATGATTGCAAATGCTACAGGTTGTTCATCAATTTGGGCAGCATCAGGAGCAGCAACAGCCTATAGACCAAATTATGATGGTCATGGTCCTGCTTGGGCAAACTCTTTATTTGAAGATAATGCAGAATTCGGCTTAGGAATGTATTTAGGTGTTAAAACAATTAGAGAAAGAATTGCAGATAACATTAAGATTGCTTTAGAAGGTAATATGCCTGAAAATACAAAAGCTGTATTAAAGGATTGGTTAGACCATAAGGATAGTGGAGAAGGAACAAGACAAAGAGCAGAAAACTTAACAAGAGTTTTAGAAGAAGACAATTCTGAAATTGCAAAGGAAATTTTAAAAGATAAAGAATTCTTCGTTCATAGATCTCAATGGATATTTGGAGGAGATGGTTGGGCTTACGATATTGGATATGGTGGCTTAGATCACGTTTTAGCATCAGGTGAAAATGTTAATGTTTTAGTGTTTGATACAGAAATATATTCAAATACAGGTGGTCAATCATCAAAATCAACTCCACAAGCAGCAGTAGCAAAATTTGCAGCAACAGGAAAGAGAACAAAGAAGAAAGATCTAGGTTTAATAGCAATGACTTATGGCTATGTATATGTAGCACAAGTTTGTATGGGTGCTAACTTAAATCAAACACTTAAAGCAATTGCAGAAGCAGAAGCTTATAATGGACCTTCATTAATAATAGCTTATTCAACTTGTATAAGTCATGGAATAAAGATGGGTATGTCTAATACCCCATATGAAGAAAAGAGAGCAGTTGAATCTGGATATTGGCATTTATACAGATATAATCCTGACCTTAAGGTTGCAGGAAAGAATGCATTTAGCTTAGATTCAAAAGAACCAAATAGCAGTCTTAAGGAGTTCTTAATGGGAGAAGTAAGATATGCTTCATTAGCAAAAGCTTTCCCTGAAATAGCAGAAGAATTATTTGCTAAAACAGAAGAAGATGCTAAAGAAAGATATGAAAGATATAAGAAGCTTTCTCAAGATGCCTTATTATAAGATTGTTATAAATAATTATAGTTTGCTAGAATATTATTCAATATAATAATTAGTATAAGATAAGTAGACACATTATATAATATTAAGTAAAATAATAATGAGTTCTAAAATGATGTGTACTACATAGGTGAAGGCAGAAATATAAATTTAAAAATAAAAAAATAAATTATGAATATAGCCTTTAATATGTTCTATAGATTTACTTGTAATACAACAGGAAATTTTAAGAATGATTAAGGCTATATTTTTTATTATGAAAGCTGATATTATATATCATAGAAGAAATCTTCTAATTGTATTCTAGGATAATAGTTATTGTATATATAAATTAAAAAAATGATACACTAGTATAAATTAATTAGAAAATTATAAAATGAGTGTGTTAAGATACAATACACTGGAAGGAACTATAAATTTATACCCTCAATATATTAGAAAAGTATTAATAAAATAAAGAGATTGGAGAATTATTAAAAAGTTGGTATAAAACTTGCTTAGTATAATTGTATAATTAATAAATTAAATTTATTTGGGAGGAATTATTATGAAAAACATATTTTTATTTTGTGACGCAGGAATGTCAACAAGTTTATTAGTAACAAAAATGAGAGAGGTTGCTACTAAGCATAATGTAAATGTTAACATAGAAGCGCTTCCTTTTGCAAAGTCTTTTGAAACATTAAATGAAAAACAAGTAGATTGTGTTCTTTTAGGACCTCAAGTAAAATTCTTACTAAAAGATATAGAAGGACCTTGTAAAGAAAAAAATATTCCTGTAGATGTTATAAACGCAGCTGATTATGGAACAATGAATGGTGAAAAGGTATTAAAGCAAGCAATAAAAATGATAAGAGCTAATCAATAAGCTCAATAAGGAGAAGAGGGTATAAAATGAATAAGTTTGAAGCAATGTTAGAAGAAAAAGTTATTCCTATAGCTCAAAAGATATCTGCACAAAGGCATTTAAGAGCTATCCGTGATTCTTTTGCAACAATAATGACTTTCTTAATAATAGGATCTGTATTTATGATAATTGCTGATTTTCCTATACCAGGATGGGAAGATCTACAGGTGAAACTTTTTGGTGAGGGTTTTTATCAATTAATTAAAACTCCTGTAAGAGTAACTTTTGATTTTATGGCTGTTTATATAGCAGGGGCTATAGCATATAACCTGTCAAAGAGATATAGAATAGATGCTTTTACAGTATCTTTAATAAGTATAGCAAGTTTCATTATATTAATGCCATTTGATAAGTATATTGAAATAGAAGGTACTTCACATTATGTAGGAAGAATGATTGAAATTGGTAACTGGGTAGGAGCTAAAGGTATTATAGTTGCTATATTTGTAGGTATCGCAGTTACAGAAATATTTAATATATTTGTTAAGAAAAATATTTCAATTAAGATGCCACCAAGTGTTCCAGAAGCAGTTTCAAAAGCTTTCTCAGCACTTATTCCTGGATTTGTTATTATTACATTAATGCTAATAGTTCGTACATTATTCCAAATGACTTCATATGGTTCAATATTTGATATGATTTATACAATGATAGCAGCTCCAGCACAAGCTTTAGTTGGAAATAATATATTTGGAGCTATAGGATTAGCAGTGTTATCTACTTTATTCTGGTTCTTAGGAGTTAATGCAACTTCAACATTAAATGGTGTTGTAAGACCGTTCTGGTTACAATTACAAGAAGAAAATATGGCTGCAATTCAAGCTGGGCTTCAACCTCCACATATTTTAACTGAACAGTTCTATGACTTAGTATATATGGGGGGAATAGGAGCAACACTTGCTGTTTGTATATTCTTAGCATTAAGAGCTAGATCAAAGCAATACAAGGAAATTGGTAAGTTATCAACAGTACCAGGTATATTCAACATTAATGAACCAATTATGTTTGGATTACCTATGGTTTTAAATCCAATTGCATTTATTCCATTAATATTAGCACCAGTAGTTCTTATTTGTATAAATTACTTTGCAATGAGTACTGGAATAGTACCAAAACCAAACGGAATTTACTTACCTTGGACAACTCCTCCAATAATTCAAGGATACTTAATTACTGGAAGTATAAGGGGAGCATTATTACAATTATTTGATATGTTTGTTGTTATGGGAATATGGTATCCATTTATTAAGATGATGGATAAGAAGCAATATGAATTAGAAGTAAAAGAAGCTGAAGAAGATGATGATGATTTTGATTTCTCACTATAATATAAAAGTGAGGTAATAAATTATGTATTTATTTGATAATCTAAAGTTAGAAGATGAATTTTTTAATGATTTATTTAGAATCCTTAAAATAAACACAGTGAAAAGTGAAAAACAAGATGCTGCTCCCTTTGGGAGTGGCATAAAATTAGGATTAGAATGTATATTAGATATATGTAAAAGTTATGGATTTAACACTACAAACTTAGATAATTATATTGGATATGCTGAATATAAAAATGAAGATAGTGAAGATTATGTAGGTGTGCTTGGACATATAGACGTAGTTCCTGTTGGAGATGGATGGGACACAGATCCTTTTAGTCCAGTAATCAAGGAAGGAAAGTTATATGCAAGAGGAGCAGTAGACGATAAGGGACCATTATTTGCTTCATTATATGCATTAAAGTTATTGAAGGATTCAGATATTAAGTTATCTAAAAATGTTAGAATTATATTTGGAACTAATGAGGAATCAGGAACAGAGGATATAGATTATTATTTGGAGCGAGAGAAGCCGCCAGTATTATGTTTTACACCTGATGCATACTTCCCAATAGTTACTTCAGAAAAAGGAATACTAACCTTTGAACTTACTCATAAAGTATCTCCAAGTGAAAAATATAAACTTGAATATATTAAGGGTGGTAAAAAGTCTAATATAGTTCCAGATATTTGTGAAGTTAAAATATCTTTTAAAGATAAAAGCTTTTTAAATAATTTCAATAATGAAGATTTAAATAAGGTATATAATATTGAAACTTTAGAAAATGAAGATTCAATATTAATAAAATCTTTTGGAAAATCTGCTCATGCTAGCACTCCAGAAGAAGGAGATAATGCAGTATGTAAGATGATGGAGTATTTATATAAAGCTTTAAATTTTAATGATGACTTTACAGCATTTTTAAGGGATTTTAATAATCTTATTGGAAGAGGCTATAATGGAGAAAATTTAGAAATTAATTTTGAAGATGAGGAATCAGGAAAATTAACTATGAATTTAGGGATTGTTAATGGAGATTCTGAAGAGATACGAATGAGATTTAATGTAAGATATCCAGTAACTATTGATTTTAAGGAAATAGTTAAAAAAGTTGAAGAAAAAGTAGACTTAAGTACTTTAAATTTTATTATGGGAAATCATAATTATCCATTACATTTTCCGAAAGATCATAATCTTATAAAAAGCTTAAAGAAAGCTTATGAAGGGGCATTCAAGAAAGAAGCTAAACTTTTAGCTTCAGGTGGAGGAACCTATGCTAAATTAATGCCAAATACAGTAGCTTTTGGTCCTCTTAATGAAGGAGAACCTGATTTAGCCCATCAAAAAAATGAGTATATAGAAATAAATCAGCTTAGGAAATGTGTAGAAGCATATGCAAGGGCAATTTATGAACTAGCAAAATAATATAATGAAAAAAATCTTAGAATAATTTAAAATTATTCTAAGATTTTTTTATTGTTGTAATCATAAATAAATTTAAATAGAGTGTAAAAAAAGAATGAATTGCAAATTAGTGTGTTAAATAAATTGCAAAATAAATTTAGTGTATAAAAAGTGGTGGAATAGTCAAAGAAAAATAATACAGTTATTGGTAGTGAATAAATATTTTATAAAAAGTAACTATAAATCAATATTAATATATTTGGCATATATATTGCTTTCTAAAATAGTAAGAAAATATTTAAAGGTATTTATTACTTAGGAGGTATTAAGATGGAATATAGAAAAGAAAGAGACTCTATTGGCGAAAAATATGTTGAAAAGGATGCTTACTATGGAGTTCAAAGTTTAAGAGGATATGAAAACTTTAGAATAAGTGGATTAAATATAAATAAAGAATTTATAAAGAATTTAGCTATAGTAAAAAAAGCATGTGCAATCACAAATGAGAAAACAGGAGAATTAAAAAAAGAGTTAAGTAATGCTATTATTAAAGCTTGTAATGAGATATGTGATGGAAAATATTTTGATCAATTTATTATAGATCCTATTCAAGGTGGAGCTGGAACTTCAATGAATATGAATATAAATGAAATAATAGCAAATAGAGCAAATGAAATATTAGGATATAAAAAAGGTGGGTATTATCCAGTTCACCCAAATGATCATGTAAATATGGGACAATCAACAAATGATGTAATTCCTACAGCAGCTAGTATAACGGCATATAAGTTATTAGTTAAATGCATAAAAAATATTAAAGTTTTAGAAAGTGAATTAAATGAAAAGGCTAAGGAATTTACTGATATTATAAAAATGGGAAGAACAGAAATGCAAGATGCAGTTCCTATAAGTTTAGGTTCTGAATTTAAAGCATTTTCACTAGCTATAGGTAGAGATGCTAACAGATTAGAAAATGTTAAGGACTCATTATTAAAAGTGAATTTAGGGGGAACAGCTGTAGGAACAGGAATAACAGCTACTAAGGGATATATAAAAGAAGTAACGAAGGTATTAGCAGAATTATTTGGAGAAGATATAAATCAGTCAGAAGATTTAATTGATGGAACTCAAAATCTTGATAAGTATGCTGATATTTCTTCACAGTTAAAGGTTTGTGCTGTTAACTTAAGTAAGATTTCAGGTGATTTAATATTGATGTCATCAGGTCCAAGAACTGGTTTTGGAGAAATAAAATTACCTTCAAAGCAAAATGGTTCTTCAATCATGCCTGGAAAAGTTAATCCAGTAATGCCTGAAGTAATGAAGCAAATAGCATTTCAAATAATGGGAAATGATTTAACAATAACTATGGCAACTCAAAGTGGACAATTAGAGTTAAATGCTTTCTATCCAATAATCATGCATAACATATATGAATCTATAATAATATTAACAAATGGTATAGAAACATTTGTAGAAAATTGCATTAAGGGAATTGAGGCTAACGAAATAAGATGTAATGACCTTGTAAATGGAAGTATAGGAATTGTAACTGCTTTAGCACCAGTATTGGGATATGAAAAAGCTGCATATATTGCTAAGAAGGCCTTAAATACAGAAAGATATGTTAAGGATGTTGCTATTGAAGAATGTGGTATGCAAGAAAATGAAGTAAGTAAGATATTAAATATTAAAGATATGATAAACTTAGTAAGCTAATAAAGATATTGTATCTAAGTATCTAGTTCTAAAAGTAATAGCTTGGTTTATTTGAAAATTAAATAAATTATATGATAAATTAAAAGCACCTAATAAGAATAATCACATCTTATTAGGTGCTTTTTATTTTGAAAATCTAAAAATTAATCTGCAAGTTATAGTTTAGAGGTATCTAATTTATTAATGCAGTATATAGTAAATGTCATTAAGAAAATAAATTCTAAGTCAGATAAATTTATATTATATGTTTTTTCAATTAAAGATTTAATTTCCATAGTTAATGGACAATAGTCTTTATATATAGACTTTAGTTTATTTAATGAAGGTAGAGTAGAGTAATCCATAAGATCGATTCGGTCATAAATCATATCGATATGAATGTTAAAGAAAGTTTTAAAATCACTATTAGAAAGTTTTTCATTTATATTATAATCTAATCCTAATAGTTTAGATAATAGTTCATCATATGCTGATTGTTCAAAATTGAAATTATAATTAGCCTTATTTTCAATTACTGAATCGATATATTTAGTAAAATAATTAATAATTAAATTTGTACAATTTTCTTTATGATGTATAGCACTATCTATATTATTTATAAAATCCTTGTAGCTTGATAAAATCATATGTTTTTGTTTTAAAAATGAATGGCTTGTTATCTCTGTATTTTTATCATAAACAAAGTATCCATCTACTGAATTAAGAGATTCAATAAGTAGTTTTTCTCGATCTAAAGGATTATTAAGAGCTCTTTTAATATCCAAAGGTAAATCTGGACTATTTATTTTTATATGTTTTTTATTATTTATAAAATACTCGGAATAAGCATTAGCCACAGCAAGAATAATATCATTTTTTAATTGTCCAACATTATACGGACAATCATAGGACAATAAACATAACATTGAATTTTTTGATACAAGTACAGGTTTATCTAGTTTTATACTTTCTTCTTTAATAAAAGATTCTATTAAGGTCAATCGTTCTTCTAAAAGCCTTTCATTTAAATCAGGTAAATTTATCTTTATAGGGATTCTTCTTATAAATGTGTCTAATAATGATGAATTTATATCTTTGTTAGTAGCGCATATTATACGAGCAGAGGATTTAATTCTTTTAGATACTTCTCCTAATCTCTTAAAATATCCAGTATCCATAAAGACAAATAACATTTCTTGGCCTTCACTTGGTAGATTATGAATTTCATCTAAGAATAAAATACCGCCATTTGCTTCTTCTATTAATCCAGGTCTATCCTCATTAGCTCCTGTAAATGTACCTTTTTTTACTCCAAATAACTGAGCACTTAATAGTTGAGTATTACTTGAATAATCTGAACAGTTAAAATGAATGAAAGGCATATCTTTTGTATCATCTAAAGAATTAGAATACTCATGCATAAGCTTTGCTAGCATGGATTTACCAACCCCTGTATCACCGATTATTAAGGAGTTCATACCATTTGGAGGGTATAGTATTGCAGTTTTAGCTAATTTAATTGCAGGAGCAAGGGATGGATATAAATAACTTAGTTTATCCATTGAAGATTTTTTAGAAAAATCAGTAGCGTTAGGATTATTAAAAAAATATTTTACTGGACGACTATTATTTTTAAATAGCTTTCCATTTTTTAATAGTATATTTAAATCTTTGCTTACATTTGAACGCTCCAAATTAAGATATTTACTTATATCTAAAGTCGTTATACCATCACCATTATCAAGCTTTTTAACAGTATTATAAATTAAATCAATTCTTTTCATAAGTGATCCCTTCTTATAAGATTATTGTTTGTATAGAAGATATATGTAATTTGTATTGTTATTATTAAAAAATTTAAGTTACTGTATTAAAAATAAATTAAATTATTATTATATGTATCATTTTACAATACACTTATATGCAAAGGCAATTAATAGTTATAATATTCTTTAAAATACTACTTACATACAATGTTGGCATAGATATTGCTTTTAATAATTGCATAGTTAATTGAAGTGGAGGAGAGACTTATGAAATATGCAATGATAGCAACATGGAGAATGGCAGTCGAAGGAATAACTAGTTCAGCAGAACTATTAAGGGATGAAAAATCAGCAGGAGATGCAATAGAAAATGCAATAAAAATGGTAGAAGACTTTCCTTTCTATAAATCAGTAGGATATGGTGGATTACCAAATGAAGAATGTGAAGTTGAGCTAGATGCTGCTTATATGGATGGTGATTCCCTTTCAATTGGTGCGATAGCTGGAATTAAAGATTTTAAGAACCCAATTAGTATAGCAAGAAAATTAAGCAATGAGCAAGTGAATTGCTTTTTACAGGGGTTAGGTGCAGAAGCATTTGCCCATAAAAATGGTTTTGAAAGAGTTAATATGCTTACAGATAGAGCAAAATTACATTATGAAAAGAAAAGAAGAGAAATTGCAAAAGAAGGGTTGAGCCCATATGATGGACATGATACAGTTGGAATGGTGGCACTTGATTCTAATAAGAAAATGGTAGCAGGAACATCAACTAGTGGTTTATTTATGAAGAAAAAAGGAAGAGTAGGGGATTCACCTTTATCTGGATCAGGCTTCTATGTAGATAGTGAAGTTGGTGGTGCTACAGCAACAGGCCTTGGAGAAGATTTAATGAAGGGATGTATATCTTATGAGATAGTAAGATTAATGAAAGAAGGGCATCATCCTCAAGAAGCAGCTGATATGGCAGTTGAAAAATTAGATAAAGAGCTTATAAGAAGAAGAGGTAAGGCTGGTGATTTATCAGTAGTAGCATTAAATAATAAAGGAGAATTTGGAGTTGCTACAAATATTGAAGGTTTCTCATTCTCAGTAGTTACAGAAGATTTAGAACCAACAGTCTACGTGTGTAATAAACAAGAAAATGGAAAAACTACTTATGAAGTAGCAAGTCAAGAATGGTTAGATGCCTATTTAAAGAGAATTAAGTCGCCTATAACATTTGACTAAAGTAAGGAGTAATTTTATGAGTATATATGAAGCTTGTGTTGGAAATTACAATGAGGCTGTTAGAGCTGAAGATTTAGGAGCTAATAGAATAGAACTTTGTGATAATCTTTTGGAAGACGGAACAACACCTAGTTTTGGAACAATTAAAAAAGCTGTAGAAAAGTTAAATATTCCAATAATGGTTATTATAAGGCCAAGAGGTGGAAACTTCGAGTATTCTGAAGATGAAGCTGATATAATGATACAAGATATTAAATTGTGTAAAGATTTAGGAGCACATGGTGTAGTAATAGGAGCTTTGAAAGGAAACACAATAGATTTAGACTTAACTAAAAAAATGGTAGAAGCAGCTAAACCAATGAAAGTAACATTTCATATGGCTTTTGATAGTATTGATGATAAAAAATCTGCAATTGATGATTTAGTAAAGCTTGGAGTAGATAGAATACTAACTAAAGGTGGATGTGAAAATGCACTAGAAGGAAAAGATAAGCTTAAGGAATTAGTCGATTATGCAGAAGATAGAATAATAATTATGCCGGGGAAAGGTGTTAATAAAGATAATAGAGAGTATATTTTAGAATATACTGGAGCTAAAGAAATTCATGGTACTAAAGTTGTTTAGTGAAAAGAAAGAAGGGTGATATACTTGAATATATATGAGGAATCTTTAGAATTTCATAAACAAGTAAAAGGAAAATTTGAAATAACTTCAAGAGTAGCTATAGAAAATGAAAAAGACTTAAGTTTAGCATATACTCCTGGTGTTGCAGAGCCTTGTAGAGAAATACATAAAGACCCAGAAGCGGCATATGTTTATACAAGAAAGTGGAATACAGTAGCAGTTGTATCTGATGGAACTGCAGTTTTAGGTTTAGGAGATATTGGACCTTTAGCAGCATTACCAGTAATGGAAGGAAAAAGTATACTATTTAAGAATTTTGCTGATGTGGATGCATTTCCATTAGTATTGAACACAAAGGATACTGATGAAATAGTTGAAACAATAGTTAGAATATCTCCTACTTTAGGTGGAGTAAATCTTGAAGATATATCAGCACCAAGATGTTTTGAAATAGAAAAAAAATTAAAAGAAAAATTAGATATACCAGTATTTCATGATGATCAACATGGAACAGCAATAGTGGTTTTAGCGGCTTTAGTAAATTCATTAAAAATAGTTAAAAAAAGATTAGAAAATTTAAAAGTTATTGTTAATGGAGATGGATCAGCAGGTAGTGCTATTACTAGATTGTTGTTATCATCTGGAATAAGAAATTTAATAGTTTGTGGCAAGGATGGAGCAATATATAAGGGGATGAATTATCCTAATGAATCAATAAAAGAATTAGCCTCCATAACGAATCCTAATAATGAAAAAGGTAAATTAGGTGAAGTTATAAATGGAGCAGATTTATTTATTGGTGTATCAGTTGGAAATGTTTTGACTAAGGATATGGTATCAAGAATGAATAAAGGTGCTATAATATTTGCTATGGCAAATCCTATTCCAGAGATATTTCCAGAAGAGGCGAAGGATGCTGGAGCAAGGATAGTTGGAACAGGAAGATCGGATTATTCAAATCAAATAAATAATGTATTAGCTTTCCCAGGAATATTTAGGGGAGCGTTAGATGTTAGGGCAACAGAAATAAATGAAGAGATGAAAATTGCAGCTGCTTATGCTATAGCAAATTTTGTTTCAATAGAAGAGTTAAGTGAAGAAAAAATTCTTCCAAAGGCATTTGAAAAAGGTGTTGGGGCAGCAGTAGCAGAGGCTGTAAAAAAAGCAGCAGTAGAAACAAAGGTAGCCAAAGTAGTAAAAGTGCAAAAGTAGATAAATAGTGGAGGATGGAATAAATGGATAATTTAGAATTAGTATCATTTCAATTAATTAGTAATGTAGGAGAAGCAAGATCAGCTTTATTTGAAGCTATGAGAGCTGCAAGAGAAGAATGTTTTGAAGAAGCAGATAAATTAGTAAGGGATGCAGAAGATTCATTGATAAAAGCACATGAATCACATAGTTCTCTAATTATGCAAGAAGCATCAGGAGATAAGGTGCAAATATCATTACTTTTAATGCATGCAGAAGATCAATTAATGACAACAGAACTTTTAAAAGGAATGGCAAAGGAAGTTATTTTAACTCATAAAAAGTATTCAAATAAATAATAATTAAATATCAGATTAAATGTTAACATAAATTTAGGAAAGATTTTATAGATAAAATAAATTAATAAAAATATAGATAAAAAATCTCTATATAAATGGTTTTACTGTATACTATTTATATAGAGATCTTTTATATATTAAAATTTATTATTTAATGTGTCTATTAGTGAAAGTCTACTATTTCCATCCCTTCCTATAAGAGTTTTATTATTATATAATGAGGTCATAATTGCGTCTTCACAGGCTTCAATAGAAGCTCTAAATACTATATCAATTTTATTTTCATGAATTTCCTTTATATTAATTATATCAGTAGTTTGATAATGAGGAATTATATTAGCAGTAGAGAATCCTATTACGATATCACCACTTCCATTTCCTAAATATGATCCTAACCTTGCTAATGAAGCACTCATTCTTTTACAAACTCTTTTTAGTTGACGTGATGACAATGGTATATCAGTAGCAAGTATCATCATAATGCTACCTTTTTCTAAAGTTTCATCATCAATATCTGAAAAACTAATATTATCGAAAATAAAGTCTTTTTTTAATCCAAAATTACTTAATACAAGAAGACCTACAGTGTACTCTTGTCCATCTAGCTCAACAATACGAGAAGCAGATCCAATACCACCTTTCATTTGGAAACATGACATCCCTCTACCAGCCCCTACGCTACCAAGTTCAAAGTCGATAGTTGCATTATGAATAGCTTCATAGACATCTTCTTCTTTCACAGCACAAGCACGAATATCGTTAAGGTAACCATCATTACATTCCCCTACAACAGTATTAATAGTTCCTGTTTCTTTACCGATATCAGGATTATCCTTTAACATATGCTTTACAATAGCTTGCTGAACAGTGCCTACATT
The DNA here is from genome assembly GCF_017888565.1 of Clostridium sp. Lineage (GTDB taxonomy): Bacteria > Bacillota > Clostridia > Clostridiales > Clostridiaceae > Clostridium. The sequence goes on along the minus strand of NZ_JAGHFX010000004.1, from coordinate 42,880 downwards.
TAAGGTATTTGTAAGACCTATAATACTTTCTAAAGTACCAAGTTCATCAATTTGAATTAAACCACTCGTTTTTCCAAATCCATTAATTACATAAGATGATGCCACATATTTATTTTGAAATATATTATCTTCACTTGGAATAATAATAGTTACACCTGTATGAATATCTCCATTATCAATTGTTTTATGACCAACCTTTATTCCTTTAACATCAGTAATTTTATTTAATCTTCCTGTTTTCATTTATATCTCCCATTTTAATACCTATTTTATTAATTATTTCCATATAATTATAACATACTAAAGATTTAAGAATTAATACTAATTTATATAAAAGCTATATATAAATTGATTATATATATTATTTATTTAGAATATTTAAAATAAATTATTAATATATAGTTAAGATTGATGCTTTTATATTTAGCTAATGTTAATATAAAAATATATTCAAATTAGCTAAAATAAAGGATGATTATATGTTAAAAAATGTTGGTAAAAAAATTTTTAGAGAAAGAATAATAAATGAGGATTTTTTGGATGCTATACAAAAAAATATAATGCCAATGAATGAATTAATGGCTTACTATCGTTGTGCAATTATGGAAGTTGAAACAAAGTTTAATGTATTAAATGAAGAATTTTCATTACAGTATGATAGAAATCCAATAGAAAATGTAAAGTCTAGATTGAAGTCTACTGATAGTATTATAAGAAAGCTTAAGAAAAAAGAGTTACCTTTTTCACTGGAAGCAATGCAAGAAAATATAAATGATGTAGCTGGGATAAGAGTAATTTGCTCATTTCCAGAAGATATTTATATGTTAGCGGACTGTTTATTAAGTCAAGATGATATTAAGTTAATTGCAAAGAAAGATTATATAAAGAATCCGAAAAAAAGCGGATATAGAAGTTTACATTTAATTATCGAAGTACCAATTTTCTTGAAGAATGAAAAGAGGTACATGAAGGTAGAGGTGCAGCTTAGAACGATAGCTATGGATTTTTGGGCAAGCTTAGAACATAAATTAAGATATAAGAAAAATATTTCTCTAGAGGAAACTGAATTTATTAGTAAAGAGTTACTTGAGTGTTCAGAAATTAGCGCAACTTTAGATAAACGTATGGAAGAGATACGAAATAGAATTGAAAAAAGGTTATAATATAAGGATAAAGATTAAGCTGTCACAATGACAGCTTAACTTAAAATTGCTTCACTTAATACTTTGCCAATAGAATCATGAATAACTAAATCTGCATTATTATCAGCAGAAGTTGTACTCTTATTAATTAGAATTAAATTCTTACCTTTAAAGTAATTTATAAGTCCAGCAGCAGGATAAACAACAAGTGAAGTTCCACCTATGATTAAAGTATCTGCTTCAGATATTGCTTTAATTGAACCTCTGATTACAGAATCATCTAATCCTTCTTCATATAAAACCACATCAGGTTTAACTCTTCCACCACATTTATTACAAGTAGGTACACCTTTAGATTCTAGTATAAACTTTTCATCATAAAATTCATTACAACTACTACAATAATTCCTAAGAACAGATCCATGTAATTCAAAAACATTTTTACTTCCAGCAGTTTGATGAAGACCATCTATATTTTGAGTTATAACTGCTTTTAATTTACCTATTTCCTCAAGCTTAGCTAATGCAATATGAGCTTTATTAGGCTTAGCTTCAGGATATATAAGTTTAGACTTATAAAAGTTAAAGAATTCTTTAGGATATCTAATATAAAAGCTATGGGAAACTAATTGCTCGGGAGTAAATGTAATATTAAGCTTTTCATTAAAAAGACCGTTAGAACTTCTAAAATCGGGAATTCCTGATTCAGTACTAACTCCAGCTCCACCAAAGAAGACTATATTATTGCTCGCTTTTATTATTTCAGTTAATTGTTCTATTTCAATACTCATAAAATCATCTCCATAACAACTATATTCTATATTTATATTATGGCACAAATAAATAGAAAATAGAATTATAATAGGGAAGAAGATTTATAAATTATTTGTTAAGCTGTATCTTTTTTACAGATGGCTTTCAAATAATTTATTAACATTGAAACTTTTCTGTTTTTTTAGGTGTATAGTAGAGTGAATAGAATATTATGCATAATTGATATTTAATAAAAACAGGAAGGGTTATGTAGAGGGAGAAAAAATATGGTTAAGATTCAAGCGGAAGATACCTTAATTTTAAAAGGCATTTGTAAGGGAAATGACACATACTTGAATAAACTAATGGATAAATATATTCCGTATGTTTCAAAAATAGTTTTTTCTTTAGGTGGTCATTTTTTATCAAAAGAGGATATTGAAGAAATTATATCTGATACCTTTTATGCTATTTGGCAAAGTCGAAAAAAACTTAGAGTCAATGAAGATATAAAACCTTATTTGGCTCAAATTGCAAGAAATAAAACAAAAAATAAATTACGAGAACTTACAAATGCATCTGTACAAATGATTGAAAACTTAGATGGTATTATTGAAGACAGTATATTTGTTGATGATCTTATTACAAGTGAACAGATTGAAGAGATTCAAACAGTTGTAAATAGCTTTAGTAATCCGGAAAAGGAAATACTATATGGTTATTATTTTTATGAATTTAAACTTAACTATATTGCAAATAAATTAGATTTACCTCTTTCTACTGTTAAATCTAAACTATATCGTTCAAGAGAAAAATTAAAGCAATTATTAATTGAAGGAGGATTGTATGAAAAAAATATTTGATAGAATGAATGAAGATAAGATTTTTATAAGCAATAGTGATTTTGAAATTGACATAAATAAAATAAAGAAATTAACAATGAACAAGGTTAAAAAAGGAGATAATAGATTCATTTTAAAAAAAATAATTGGGGTAGCTGCATCTTTGGTTATTTTTATTACCATATCGAGTGTCACAACTTATGCACTTGCAGGACCTGTTGCTAGAAGTTATATTGGAGAAATTTTAGGCTTTGAGACTGGTGAAGTTCTACTTGTTGGAGAAACTATTAGTAATAAAGATTATAGCATGACAGTGGAAGATTTTATTTATGATGGTGTGAATGGAGAAGTCACTTTGTCAGTTTCTGCAAATTCAAATTTAGCAAAAGAAAGTTTTATAACAGATAAGATTTATGATAAGTTTGGTCATTTTGGCATTGGATATGGAATAGGAGAGTTAGAGCAATATAATGAGGACAACAAACGATGTTTTTCTATATCATTTACGAGACCAATTAATAAATATAATCATCTTGTTACAAACTTAGATAATTTAGTTTTCACCTTTGATGGCATGAAAGATATGATAAAGATCCCCTTAGAAGAAACTTTAAGTAGCTTTCAAAAAGATATTAGTGTTGCTGCGCAAGGATATTATCCAGTTGAATATAACTCTATCGTATATTCAAAATTAGGGTTCACTATCATTGGCAATATAGAAAAAGAAAATGAATCTTATGAGAATATGAAAATAGACTTTGTTTTAAAAAATGGTGATGTAATAAACTTTGTTAACACTTATGATAGATATATTACTTCGATAAAATCAAATACAAGTAATGAAAATCAAGAAAATTATAACGAAACAATTATAATAGACGGCAAAAGAACAAATGTTAATGTTTCTAAAAACACTCTTGAGCAAAGCAATCTTATAGAAGGTGTTGATTTCATACGTGAAATTAATGATGAATGGTTTGCTGGCAGTGGTGGTTCTGGACATAGTCCAGATACTGATATGATAGAAAATAGTTTTAGATTTACAAAAGCTTTCGATTGGAAAATGGTAGAAAGAATGATTATCAATGGAACAGAAATTGAGTTCAATTAGGATTGATATTCATGATGATTAAATAATGGCTATAAAAACAAGATTAGTATGAAATAAGCGAAGAAATAAGGGAAGAAACTTAATTAATCAAGTAGTTAAAGTGTCTAGATATGATATGCTCCTATTATAGAACAGTTTTATTATTTTAACTGTCTACTATAATGTGAGCATATTACTATTAGGCACTTTTTGTTTTAATAATTAGAGATTGAATTGGTAGTAGAAAAATATTTGAGAATTTTTGGTATATATTTATAAAAACTTAATAGTGATATAATTAATATATCAGATGGTGATATATAGAGAGGTGAATTAAAAATGGGAATACCTATAACAGAGTCAACTTATTATATATTGCTAGCGGTGTTAAAATTGGTGTATGAAATGAATAGTTATGATAAGAATAAGTCAGATCTATTATTTTTTTTAATTATCCTATTAATTATTATAATTATTACTTTTTTAGTTCAAGTATTTAAGTGTAAAAGTAAGATAACATCATTAAAAAATGAATAAGTTTTAAAATTAGAGTGCCTTGATAGACACTCTTTTTGAATTATATTAATTTATATATTATGGTATAATTAGGTAAACTAACTCGGACAAAATTGAGCAAGCTTGGCTAGGAATTATAAATTTTAATACCTTACAATGAATATATGAGGTGAGAAGAAGATGGATTGCATTCAAAGCATACAAAAATCAATTGATTATATGGAAAAGCATATTTTGGAGGATATTAATTATGAAGATGTAGCAAGGCATGTTTATATGTCAAATTATCATTTTCATAGGTTATTTAGCATGATAGCAGGCATAACAGCTAACGAATATATAAGGAAAAGACGTTTGTCTATGGCTGGACAAGAAATTTCTATGTCAGATGCTAAAGTTCTAGATATTTCATTAAAATATCGATATGATTCTCCAGAGAGTTTTTCAAAGGCATTTATGAGATTCCATGGAGTAACACCTAATATAGCAAGACGATCTGGAATGGAATTGAAATCTTTTAATCGCCTTGTAATAAAAATTTCATTGGAAGGTGGAACAGTTATGGATTATAAAATTGTAAAAAAAGAAAGTTTCAAACTGTTAGTAAAGGTTAAGGAGTTCAGAGTAGAATCAATTTCAGAAGATAATAATGAAGATATACCTAACTTTTGGAATGAATGCGCAGAGAATGGTGTGTTTGATGTATTAAAAAGCAACACAACAAATCATGATATTTATGGTGTATGTAAACCTATATCTAAAGAAAGTAAATACTTCGATTATGGAATTGCTATGAAATATGATGGTGGTGATGTACCAGAAGAGTTTAAGGTATGGGATGTAAAGCCAACATTATGGGGAGTTTTTAAATGTATAGGGGAAAATGGAGATTGCATTGGTGAAATGTGGAATAGAATATTTAATGAATTTTTACCAAGCTCAGACTATATTATGTTAGATGATATTGATTTTGAGTTTTATAAAGAAGAGAATGAAGCAGAGTGCTTTTGTGAAATATGGATACCTGTTGAAAAGAAATAAATAAGGTGAAGCTATAGTATATAATATAAAATTTAATATGCTATAGCTCCATTAAATTTTCATAATTAGATCTTAGTTTAGTATATTGATAAGGATTTTAATAATAGAATAATGGGTTATACGGATAAAAATGTATATTTATATAATACAATTATATAAACATATATTATAGAGAAATAGTATAGTAGTGTATAAAAGGATGGTGGGAATTAAATGAAAAATAAAGAAAAGATATTATTATGTTTAACATGCTTTCTAGGAGGAGTTGTAGCTGGTTTTTTAATTGCACCAATTAAGAAGGGAATTTATTTTGGAAATAACTGTGGCAATCATGTTAGAAGTATTGAGGAATTAAAAGAAGTAACGGATAACAGCATAGAAGAAAATAAGAATATAAAATAAATATATTGTAATATACTCAGGAGATAAATAGATATGGAGAGAGTTTTAATTATTGGATGTGGAGGAAGTGGTAAATCTACATTAGCTAGAAATTTATCTAAGAAAACTAATTTACCAGTAGTTCATCTTGATAAGTTATTTTGGAAATCGGGATGGATAAATATATCAAGAGAAGAGTTTAATGTTTTACTTAAAGAAGAATTAAAAAAGGAAAAGTGGATAATAGATGGTAATTATGATAGAACAATAAAGGAAAGAATTGAAATGTGTGATACTGTAATCTATTTAGATTATCCAAGGATGACTTGCTTATTTGGTGTTATAAAAAGAGTATTATTAAGTTATGGTAAAGTACGTCCAGATATGGCAGATGGGTGTTCAGAAAGATTTGATTTGGAGTTTCTAAAATGGATATGGAATTTTAATAAAGAACATAGAGATAAGTTTTACAATATTCTTCAAAAAGAAAAAGACAAGCAGATATACATATTTAAAAATAGAAAAGAATGTAATGAGTTCGTAAAAAACTTATAAGGAGATGAGAATTAGAATAATGGCGTTAGGATTTATAGGTAGCATAATTTTCTTAGTTATTTTGTCTTATATTATCAGGGACTCAGTGGAGAAAGATGTATTTAATGCAGTAAGAAGATATAATAAATGAAAAGAAAAGGATATTTATAATGAAGAATAAAAAACTCAGCATATAGCTGAGTTTTACCTTAGTTCTTTCATTTTTTCACTATTTCACTTCTTTTAGCATATATTCTTTCCAATCGCCATTTTCAATATAAATAGCTTCATCTTGGAATTTTGGATCTATATCTTTATTATAGAAATAAGAATAACAATCTTCAAAGCTTTCATCATCAGTTAGTTTTACTTTTACAACTTTTCTTGAATATTCATTATTTGGGTTTCCTTCGCCTAAGAAGCCTTCCATTTCATCCATAGGCTTAAGTGTTGAATCATAATTTATAAGTTCAACAACTTCACCGACTATGGTATTTTTTCCAGGTAGTACGGCAGGATATCCTTTGTAAGGCATATGATATAATTCAAATCCGCTTATTTCAGCAGGTCTTATAGAATTAATCTTTCCCTTTAAATAAAGGTCATAGTTAAAAAAGCCTTCTCTTAAGCTACCATATACAAAAATCTTGAGTTTCCTATTCATTAGCAAATAGCTCCACCTACAGTTTTTATATCTGATGAATTTTCTATAATAGCTTTGATACTAAGTTCTAGTCCTTTAGATATATCATCAATAGACATAGATGGCATATTAGGTTTTGTAGTTACTTGAGAAGGTATATAAGGTACATGTATAAAACCACCTCTCATATTTGGATATTTTTTATCAATTAAATATAATACTCCATACATAACATGATTACATACAAATGTACCAGCGGTGTTAGATACAGAAGCTGGTATTCCGTTTTCTGTCATTTCTTTTACCATTGCTTTTATAGGAAGGTTTGAGAAATAAGCAGTTTCACCATCTTTAAAAATAGATATATCTATTGGTTGATTACCTTCGTTATCTTTTATTCTTGCATCATCTATGTTAATTGCAACTCTTTCTGGAGTAACGCCAAATCTTCCGCCAGCTTGTCCTACTGATATAACTACATCAGGATTATGTTTTATTATACTGTCTTCAATTGTTTCTATGGATTTTCCAAATACAGTTGGAATTTCTAGTTTTATTATTTCATTATTTAAAATGGTATCAGGTAATTTTTTCACAGCTTCTAATGCTGGATTTATATTTTCTCCACCAAATGGATCAAATCCTGTAATTAATATTTTCATATATAAAGCCTCCCTTACAATGCTAGAATGCTAAAAAGTACATAAGTGGTATATGAATTGCAAGTAATACAATTGCAAATATAGCCTGTGCTTTTATGACAGCATTCTTGTCTTTAGTTTCTAATAAAGCCACTGGCAATACATTAAAGTTTGCCGCCATAGGTGTTAATAATGTTCCACAGAAACCTGCTGTCATGGCTAATGCTGATGCAACAATAGGGTCTCCACCTTGAGCAAATACAAAAGGTACTCCGATTCCAACTGTTATAACGGAAAATGCAGCAAAGCCATTCCCCATGATGGCTGTAAATATAGCCATTCCTATACAATAAGCGCTTATTCCTATTAGTATGTTTCCTTCAGGAATAACGTTTGAAATCATATTTGAGATAATATCACCAACACCAGCAGCGGTAAATAATGCTCCAAGAGCAGCTAGAAGCTGAGGTAATATTGCAGTAGCACCTATAGATTGAAACATTCTATTACTATCTTCAATAAATTCACTAGGTTTAGCTTTTGTTATTATGAATGTTGCAATTAGTGCTATTATCGCAGAAATACCAACAGCCGTTACCCCTGATATTGATGTGAATTGAGCAATGCCTAAAGCAACTAAAGCTATAATTAATGATGGAATAAATATTTTGATTCCAATTTTAGTTGCTTTTAAATTTGCAAAAGTTGTATCTAATTGCTTAATGGTTCCAACATTAATTTGATTAAATGCAGCTAATATACCTATAACAATAATAAGTAACCCAGTTATCATTGGAGGAATAACTTCACCCAATATAAATATAACTCCAAGTATTCCCCAAAAAAGAGAAGTACCGTATTTAGTTTTATGATTTTTATCTTTTAATGTAAACATCATAGTAAGTAGAAAAAATAAACCTACCATAATGTAAAATATTTCTAATAATATATTTGAAAAAATATTAATATCCATAAAGTCTACCTACCTATTTTTATATTTTTTAGCAAGTTTTTTATCTAGATAATAATTTTGAATAGCTCCTAAAATGAAAGCTATTATAGCAATTGGAATTGAAGCTTTAGCAATTTGCAACGTATCCACGTTATATCCTAAAGTTTCTAAGGTACCAGCGATAAGTAAAACACCGGAGTTTGCTATAAATACATTTTGTCCAAAGAAATTACCATAGTTATCAGCAGCAGCAGAGTGAGCTTTTATTAAGTCTTCATCTTCTTCATCTAATTCACCATATTTTGAAATTGCAGCACCTTGAGCCATTGGATTAATTAGTGGTCTTACAAACTGAGGATGTCCACCAAGTTTAACTGCCATTGCAATAGATACTTCTCTAATAAATAAATATCCAGATATAATTTTTCCAGTAGATAAGCCTTTTACATTTTTTATAAGCATTATTGCTTTTTCTTTTAATCCATATCTTTCACATATTCCTATAACAGGAAGAGTAAGTAAAAATAAACACATTTCTCTTTTTTGAACGAAGGTTTGTCCTAAAGTGGTAAGGATTTCTGAAATACTCATACCAGAAACTAGTCCAGTTACTAATCCAGATACAATTACAACAGCAATTGTATTAAACTTTAATGCAAATCCTACAATAATTATTAATATTCCTATTAACGCCATATTTATCGAATCCTTTCGAAATTTGTAGTAAATTAAGTATTTTTTTTATAATTATACAATCAGATTTGTATAAAATCCATAGAAAAATCTGATAATTTATAGTAAATCATGCTATAAAAATGATAAATATAAAAGAGAAACTCTGAATGTTAACAAAGTGTTAATTGTATATTTAAAGATTAATTATAAGTAAAATAGGGTTAATACCAAAGTATAAGTAGAATTGTTATAAAGATGAGATATTGAAAAAAGCATTAATTTGCAATGAAATTTTAAAAAAATGTGAACTGTTGATGAGTTCAAGATAATAATTATATTATTTTACTGTTAATTTGATAATAAAAAAATAGTATGTAGATTTTGGAATCTATTCATACTATTCTTGCGTATTTATAAAATTTTATTATAAGCTAACACAGTATATTAAAAAAAATAAAAAAGACGTTAATAATAAAATAATTGATAAATCTATTCTTAAGGAACTTGCATTGCTAGTATTATTTTCCAAAATATCACCTCATTTAATTTATGTCCAAGTTTATGAAAGTTTAAACAGGTGAAAAGAGTTTATTTAAACGTAAAGGAAATAGTTTGTTATTATAAATATATAGTATATAGATAATACTATTTCAAAAAAATTTATTTTAAAAAGAAATAATAAGATTTATATACATAGTAAATTATTACAAAGTTTAATCGATTAAAAGAAAAGAATTTGAATTATAATAAAATTGGTAATTTTCATCTATAACATATATAATAATAAAGTAACAGGGAGTTGGTTTTATGAATAGACAAAATGAAGATATGAATCAATATAAGTTACTCAATAATATGATAAATAAATTGATGGAAAAAAATAAAATAGTAAAATAATAAAAAATCATTTACATTTAAAAAGTGATATGATATCATAATCACATAATTAAATACGTAGTGTGTTACTGGTTATGCAGGCAAGGACTAAAAATATTATAGATATTACTATATCTATAAGCTTTTGGTCCTTTTTTATTTTTTTACAATAGATTTAAATAATTTTCATAACTATTGTATAAAAAGGAGATAATAAATCCATAGTAGCACATACTACTGTAGTAATTTATTTTTTATTATATAAATATTTTTAAGGAGGAATTATAAGATGCTACAACAATTACAAAGAATCGGTAAAGCTATCATGCTTCCAATCGCAGCTTTACCAATCGCAGGTATTTTATTAGGTGTTGGTGGTGCTTTACTAGGTATATCAGGATTATCTAATCCGCCAGCAGTATATCAACCATTAATAGCATTTGTTAATATTCCTGTAGTTACAGCAATATTAACAATAATGAAAAACGTAGGGGATATAATATTTGGAAACCTACCATTGCTATTTGCAGTAGGTGTTGCAGTTGGACTTGCTAAAAAGGATAAAGGAACTGCAGGCTTAGCTTCAATATTTGGTTTCATAGTTATGAACCAAGTTATATCTTCAATGTTAGCATTAGGATTAACTCAATTAGGAGTTGTTACTCCAGATGCAGTTGGTGAATATGGTACTTATGTTACTACTAACTTAGGTATATTCACATTAAATATGTCAGTATTTGGTGGTATCATAACAGGTATAGTTACAGCAATATTACACAATAAATATCATACAATACAATTACCACAAGTTATTGGATTCTTCTCAGGATCAAGATTTGTACCAATAGTAACTTCTTTAGCCATGGCAATAGTTGGTGCTTTACTAGCATTTATATGGCCAGTAGTTCAAAATGGTATAGGGGTACTTTCTGAATTAGTTAGAAATGCAGGTGCTATAGGAACATTCTTCTATGGAGTTATTGAAAGAGCGTTAATTCCATTTGGATTGCACCACGTATTCTATACACCATTCTGGTATGGATCATTTGTTGAAGGACAAATATTAGTTGATGGTGTATGGCAAACAGTTGCAGGAGCTAATACAGCTTACTTTGCTCAATTATCAAGCATGAGTAGTTTAGTTGGAGCTTCATCAGCAGATATGGCTACAGTAGTTGCAGGTACTACAAGATTTATGGCTGGTAAGTTCCCATTCATGATGTTTGGTCTTCCAGCAGCAGCTTTAGCTATGTATAAGACAGCAGCTCCAAGCAAAAAGAAAGCTGTTGGTTCATTATTAGCATCAGCGGCAGTTACAGCATTACTTACTGGTATAACTGAACCAATCGAATTTACATTCTTATTTGTTGCACCAGTATTATATGGAGTTCACTGTGTATTAGCAGGGTTATCATTCATGTTAATGGATATATTAAATGTATTCATAGGTATGACATTCTCAGGTGGATTAATAGACTTTACATTATTTGGTCTATTACCAGCAGGAGCAGGAGTTCCAACAAACTGGTTGAGATTAATCTTAGTTGGTATAGTATATGCAGTAGTTTACTACTTCTTATTCTTATTCTTAATTAAGAAGTTCAACTTAAAGACTCCTGGTAGAGATGAAAGCGAAGAAGAAGTTAAACTTTATTCAAAAGCTGATTATCAAGAAAAAGCAGGTATTACTCAAGCTGATATAAATGAAAAGTCTGGTAACAATAAGGCTGGAAAAAATGAAATAGTTGAAAAAGCTCCAGCAGTTTTAGCAGCTTTAGGTGGAGAAGAAAACATAGTTAGCGTTGATGCTTGTATAACAAGACTAAGAGTTGAAGTTAAAGATAAAGCAAACGTAAATAAAGATGAGTTAAAATCTTTAGGTGCAGCTGGTGTTGTTGAAGTTGGTAATGGAATTCAAGCTATCTTCGGCGCTAAAGCAGATGCATACAAGAACGAAATTAAAAATATCTTAGATATGGATTAATATTTAGAATATATAATTTTTAAATAAAAGAAAAATCGTTAGTTCTTATAAACAGAATTAACGATTTTTTTTGCCTACAATGTTAAATATATAGTTTGTTTTATTATTACAATAAATCTTAATTATATAATTTTCATTTGCTTAAATTTAATGTGTATATGCTTTTTAAACAGTGTATATATTGAGTTTAAGCATTAGGCATAATTACTGATAGATGCTCAATTAGTAGTAAAGATAAGTAGAGAGTATATTAAATTAAGAAAATTTTAAGTAATAAAAATGAATATTACAAAGATTATAGAAAAAAATAGGGTTATTAATATTTTGTTTAGGTTAATATGGAGGTGATTAAAGATGAAAAAATTTAAATCTACTATTATAATTACAATAATTCTTTTAGGATCAATATTAGTTACATATATTAATGAATCTAAGTCAAATTCAAATGCTAAAACGGTAACATCAAAATCAAATCCAGATCTTTCTTTTGCTGTATTAGGAGATGTTCATGAGAATATTTATCACTTTCAAAAAGCTATTAATGATTTATATGAAATAAATTCTAATATGGACGCATTAGTGTTAAATGGGGATATTGTAGATCAAGGGTTAGATGATCAATACGCTTCAGTAGAAAAGACCTTAAATAAAAATAAAAAGTTATTGCCTAAAACTATTATAAAAAATATTGGTAATCACGAATTTTTTGATTATAATATTAAATCAAATTCACCAGAGCGGGTTCAAATGTTTATAAATAAATATCTTAAGTTTTCAGGAGAAGAGAAAGTATATCATGATAAATGGGTGAGTGGATATCATTTTATATCTCTTGGATCAGAAGATGGTAACTCTGAAACTATAAATTCAGTAACAGCATTTATATCTGACAAACAGTTAGAGTGGTTTAAAGAAAAGTTATCTGAGAACTATAAAAAGGGAAAACCTATATTTGTATTTTTACATCAACATTTAGACTATGGAGATAATCCATGGATTGGATCAAAGCAAAGTGAGGAAATTAAGAAGATATTAGAGCAATATCCAGAAGTGATTATGTTTGCATCACATACTCATAGTGATTTAAATGAAAGTAGTGTAGTTTTAAATAAACCATTTACAATAGTTAATACAGGAGCTATTCATTATACTGTTATACCTGATTTAAATGAAGAAAAGGGTTTTAGAAGAGAAGCAGATTATATTAAAGGAGTTTATATTGAGGTAAGTGATAATAATGTTATTATTAGAGGTAGAAATATAAAAGATAAAGAATGGATATTTAGTACAGAAGTTTCTAATTGATGAACTTGACTAATATAAAAAGAAATTCAAATTTAAATTTTGAGTTTCTTTTTATTTAAAGATTAATTTTTTTAAGAAATAGTAGATCTTCTAAGATTAGATTCAATGAATTTTTGGGTAAAGTTTATTAATGGAATAAATGTATTATTGTTGGACATATATATCAAAAGTATCTAAAAGACAATATAGAAAAGTTTTTAGATGAAAATATAAATGGTGATATATAAGGTTTATATTATTGTAGGTTTTTAGTTGATATAGTGAAAAGCATATGAAAAAGAAAAAATATAATATAAAAATGATATACTATAATAATATAAAGGGGGCATGTATTATGAATATAGGTATAATAGGATTTGGAGGAGTTAGCAAAGCTTTAATAAAACTCTTAAAAGATAAAAATGAATATTTATCTAATCTAGGAATTGATATAAAGGTTAAATACATAATAAAAAGTAATGGCGGAATTTATAATAACTCAGGAATAAACTTAGATGAAATTATAAGCAATGATTTTAAATTAAATCTAGATAGTCTACAATTTGAAAAAGACATAAATATAAATACGATAATAAAAAATAATGATATAGACATGCTTGTAGAGTTAACAAGCACTAATATAGAAACAGGGGAACCGGGTTTAACTCATATAAGATTAGCTTTAGAGAGTTCTATTAACGTAGTAACTGGTAATAAGGGACCAATATTATTACAATATAAAAGCTTAAAAAACTTAGCTGATAAAAATAATGTAAAGCTTGGGATAGGGTGCACAACAGGCGGGGCACTTCCATCTATAAATGTCGGAACTTTTGATATAGCAGGATCAGATGTGTTGTCAATTGAAGGTATATTAAATGGAACAAGTAATTATATTTTAACTGAAATGTATGAAAATGGAGTTGATTATGACGAAGCATTAAACAAAGCTATAAGTTTAGAAATAGCAGAAGCAAATTATAATCTAGATGTAGAAGGATATGATACTGCATCAAAAATTTTAATACTAGCTAATGTTATTATGAATTCTAGTTTAACCATCGATGATATTAAGATACAAGGAATAAATTTATTAGATAAAAGGTTAATAATAAATGAAAAAAAGAATGGCAATAAAATTAAATTAATAGGAAGAGCATATAAAGAGGGTAATGAAATAATAGCACATGTAAAACCAGAAGTTATAGGTAAAAGTCACCCTCTATATTTTGTAGATGGTAAAAATAAAGGTGTGCTTTATAGTACAGATACTTTAGGAGACATTAGTGTAATAGGCGGTGCATCAGGAACTATAAATGCAGCTGCAGCAATATTAAGAGACATAATAAATATATCAAAGAGAAAGTGTAAATAGAATTGCGAATATAATAGCAAATATACCAAAGTATCTTATAGCAACTTTAAGTTGACAAAAAGCAAACTGTGATTGGTAGCATAATAACTTAGTATTAAATATTCTTTAAGAGAGGTGATAAGATTGATTTTTTCAGAAAAATTACAAATTTTAAGGAAGGAAAAAGGACTATCTCAAGAAAAATTAGCAGAATTACTATCTGTATCTAGACAAGCAGTTTCAAAGTGGGAGTCTGGTCAAACATACCCTGAAATAGAAAAATTAATAGTTTTAAGTGATTTATTTGAAATAACATTGGATGATCTATTAAAGGATAAAGATACTGAATGTGAAAGTAAAGATAATAATAAAATTAAAATAAACGATGAAAGTGAAGATTTAGAGGAAAAGGATGAATTAATAATGTTAGGAGGATTTATTGCTGGAACTGCACTTGGATTTATTACAGATAACTTTATGTTAGGAACAGTAGCAGCATTTTTAGGGTTAGGAGTATCCTATATTATTAAAGGGATTAAAAATTAGATATGTAATCAAAAATATATTTAGGAGAATATTATGAATAAAGAAGAAAAAAAGGTTTTAAGAAATAAAATATTAGAAATAAGAGATTCACTAGATAACGAAGAAAAACAATTAATGGATAATAAAATATTTAATGAATTAATAAATACAGAATTATATAAAAAGGCTGTTAATATATTTATTTACATAAGTTTTAGCAATGAAATAAATACTATTGATATAATAGAAAAAGCTTTTAAAGATAAGAAAAATGTGTTTATTCCTAAAGTTTATAAAGCTGATAAATTTATGAGAGCAATAAAGTTAAATTCTTTTAATGAGTTAAAGAAAAATTCAATGGGAATATTAGAGCCAATAGACGATTCTAATTTTATTGAAAAAGAAAATATAGATTTAATAATAGTACCAGGAGTAGTTTTTGATAATGAGTGCAATAGAATAGGTTATGGGGGAGGATACTACGATAGGTATTTAAGTGATATAAAATCTAAAAGAAATAAAATAGCTTTAGCTTATGATTTGCAGATAGTTAATAAAATTGAATCAGAATCACATGATATTAAAGTAGACTATATAATAACAAATAGCCAAATTATAGAAAAATAATAGTTGAAAAAGGGAAAATATAGTGTATAATGGATTATAAATTAAATAAATAAAGACTTTATTAAGAATGGTGGAGGGACTGGCCCCATGAAACCTAGCAACCTACGAAATATAATATTATTTATAAATTAGTGTGGTGCTAAATCCTGCAAGCAGTTGCTTGGCAAATAAGGTATTTCATTAAGTTTATTAGTGAATAGTTTAGTATATTTAGGTTGCTTCTTATTTGAAGTAACTTTTTTTATTTTATAAAAAAGCAATAAGCAATAATATTAAATAAGGGGGCTTTCAATATGGTAGAAAAATGGGGAAAAGGGACAATATGTATTCAAGGAGGTTATACACCAAAGGCTGGGGAACCTAGGGTATTACCAATATTTCAAACAGTAACTTATAAGTATGATAATCCAGATCACTTAGAAAATTTATTTAACTTAGAAGCAGAGGGGCATTTGTATAGTAGAATATCTAATCCTACAGTTTGTGCATTAGAAGATAAGTTTGCAAGACTTCAAGGGGGAGTTGGGGCAGTAGCTACAGCATCAGGACAAGCAGCCGTATTATATTCAATATTAAATATATGTAAGGTTGGGGATCATATAATATCAGCATCATCTTTATATGGTGGAACAGTTAATTTATTTACAGTTAATATTAAAAAGATGGGGATAGATGTAACCTTTGTTGATCCAGAAGCAAGTAAGGAAGAAATTCTTTCATGTGCAAATGAAAATACTAAAGCAGTATATGGAGAGACAATTGGTAATCCAGGATTAAATATATTAGATTTTGATAAGTTCTCAGAGGTTGCAAAGGAGTTAAAGGTTCCATTTATAGTAGATAATACTGTAGGAACTCCATATTTGTGTAATCCATTTGAACATGGGGCAAATATAGTGGTACATTCAACTACTAAATATGCAGATGGACATGCACAGAGCATTGGGGGAATAGTAGTTGATGGAGGAAATTTTGATTGGGCAAATGGAAATTTTGAAGAATTTACGCTACCAGATCCAAGTTATCATGGATTAAAATATGTAGAATCATTTGGAGATGCTGCATATATTACAAAATTAAGAGTTACATTAGGACGAGATATTGGGGCATGTCAAAGTCCATTTAATGCTTACCTAACTAATTTAGGTTTAGAAACTCTTCATTTAAGAATGGAAAGACATTCACAAAATGCCTTAGAACTAGCAAAATGGTTAGAAAAACATCCTAAAATAAAGTGGGTTAATTATCCATATCTTGAAACAAACTCACAGTATGATAAAGCAAAGAAATATTTAAAAGGCGGAGGAAGTGGATTATTAACCTTTGGAATAAAAGGAGATATAGAAACAGCAAAGAAATTTACAAAATCATTAAATTTAGTAGCATTAGTAGTCACTTTAGGAGATGTTAGAAGCTGTCTTTTACATCCAGCAACAACTACACATAGTCAATTATCAAAAGAAGAGCAAATAGCAAGTGGAGTAACACCTGATTTGATGAGAGTTTCAATTGGAATTGAGGATATAAGAGATATAATTGCAGATTTTGAACAAGCACTAAACTCAATTAACAGTTAATAATGAATAATAAAAAACTAATAAGAAAATAAAAAAATCAATGTTGTTTAAAATTTTATTTCAAAGGGGATCGCGTTTCGTGCCCCATTTGAAAAATATGATATTTTAATAAATTAGAATAATATTTTTGTTAAAAGCTACTATTTTTAATTGATATTAGAAAATAGTAGCTTTTATATTGTTAGTTTTAAATTTATAAACAATATAGAAATTAAAATAGAATATACTAAGTAGAAATATGTTAAAATATACTTGGATATAATAAGAATTAGGAGAAAGTCAATTATATAGGGGAAAAGTTTATGAGTAAGTTTATTAAAAGTATTATTTATATTTTAGGTATATGTTGATTATTCATATGTGGCTACATTAATGTAATAAATGAAAAAAGAGGGACATGTTAATGATAAGAAAATAGACTTAGTTTCTTCAGATTCATAAGAAAATAAAATCAATAATATAAATAATGATAATGATTTTACAGATTCAAATTTAACAGAGGATGGTTTTTATAAAAGGAGGAATGGGAATGAATATTTTAATTGGAATCTTAATACCGTTTTTAGGTACGTCTCTAGGGGCGGCTTGTGTTTATGCAATGAAGAAAGAAATGAATAAAATGGTTAATAAAATACTTCTTGGATTTGCATCAGGAGTGATGATGGCAGCAGCAGTATGGTCATTAATTATTCCTTCTATAGATATGTCTCAGAATATGGGGAAATTATCATTTATTCCAGCAGCAGTTGGAGTACTTGTAGGGATTTTGTTTTTATTTTCTTTGGACAAAATTGTTCCGCATATTCATATCGATAGTAAAAAGGAAGAAGGAACAAAAAAATATAAATTAAGTAAAACTACAAAACTTGTATTGTCAGTAGTAATTCATAACATTCCGGAGGGAATGGCAATAGGAATTGTTTTTGCAGCAGTTATGAATGAGACTAATGTAGTAACTCTCGCTTCAGCTATTGCTCTTTCTATAGGGATAGTAATTCAAAACTTTCCAGAAGGTGCAATAATATCAATGCCTCTTAAAAGCGAAGGTTTAAGCAAAAATAAATCCTTTATTTATGGAGCTTTATCTGGAATAGTAGAACCTATAGCTGCAGTAATTACAATAATATTTTCTAGTGTTATTACACCGATAATGCCATATCTACTTTCTTTTGCGGCAGGAGCTATGATCTTTGTTGTAGTAGAGGGATTAATACCAGAGGCAGCAGAAGATAATTTTTCAGATATTAGTGCAATAGCTTTTTCTGTAGGGTTTGTAATTATGATGATTTTAGATGTAGCATTGTCTTAGTTGTAAAATTTGTTAATCTTATAATTAAAAATTATAAGATTAGAAAAATAGTTATAAATAAATTTAATTTTTTAATAAGTGAATGATATAAATAAACTTTTCATTTTAATGAGGTTAATTGCAAAGAAGCTCTTTATAAAATATAATATAAAATGATGATTAAGACTTAGTAAACTAATTTACATTGATGTAAGGAGTGTATTTATGTTTAATAAAGAGGAACTTCAAATTCTTAATGAAGCTTTAAAAATGTATGAAGAAAAAACTACGAAGCAATTAGAAGCTAGTACTAATAATAAGGATAAGATGGTTGCTTATAATAGAAAGCAAAAGAAAATATGGTTACTTCAAAATAAGATGAAAAAACTTATTGAAGAAAATAAGTAAAAGCCCTTGAATGAGGGCTTTTTATTTTATATAAAGTGATTTTTTTTATTTAATAGTAGTAATATGATTATAATATGTATTTTATATAAGTAAATATTATATTTATGGTGAGGGGAGAATATTATGACTGAAAAGGAAAAGATGCTAAGAGGAGATTGGTATGTTTCTTTAGGAGATGAATTGTTTAATGATAGGCAACATGCTAATGAAATTATGTTTGAATATAACTCAATGCATCCAAAAGAAGTAGAAAAAAGAATGGAATTACTTAAAGGGTTATTTGGTTATGCACCTAAAGAGTTCTTTATAGAGCAACCTTTTAGATGTGCTTATGGTTACAATATCTATTGGGGAGAAAATTCATTTGCAAATTATAATTGTACAATATTAGATTGTGGGAGAGTAACTATAGGGAAAAATGTTATGATTGGGCCTAATGTAAATATATTTACAGCTAATCATGCACTTTCACCTAGGGAGAGAATAGAAAATTTAGAATATGCAGAGCCGGTAGAAATATGTGATGGAGTATGGATAGGAGGGGGAAGTACTATTAATCCAGGAGTAAGAATTGGAGAAAATTCAGTTATTGGATCGGGCAGTGTTGTAACTAAGAGTATTCCAGATAATGTACTAGCTGTTGGTAACCCATGTAGAGTAATAAAAAAATTAGATAAGGAATAGTAATTCATAAAAAATATAAATATAAGAAATAGTTTATATGGGAACAAAAGAATTTATTTTGCTTTAAAGTTTTACAAAATTATAATAATAGAGATATATAAAATAAGGAGTATGATTTTAATGGAAAAAAGAAGTTCATAATTAAAAATCATTATAAATTAAGAAGAACCCTGAAAATCTAAAAAAATTTTAGGGTTCTCTATCAAAAATTATTTAATTTATAAAAATCCGACCAGAGGATTTTTTCCACCATTCTACATTATAAATTATAAATTATACATTGATTATTTGTCTTTATTAGCTATTTCAAGAATTAATCTGTTCTTTAATTCAGAAACTGGAATTGCACCTTCTTCTCCGTTCTTTCTGCTTCTTACTGAAGCTTCGTTGTTAGCAGCTTCTTTTTCACCAACAACTAGGATGTAAGGAATTCTTTCAAGTCTAGCTTCTCTAATCTTATAACCAATCTTTTCAGCTCTATAGTCTGCAGAAATTCTTATTCCGGCATTCTTAAAGTCCTTAACTATTGATTCTGCATAGTCATTGTATTTATCAGAAATAGGAAGAACTATTGCTTGAGTTGGAGCAAGCCAAGTTGGGAATGCACCAGCATATTTTTCAATAAGCATAGCTAAAGTTCTTTCATAACATCCAATTGAAGATCTGTGAATTATATATGGACGTTTCTTATTACCATCTTTGTCTATATAAGTCATATCAAATCTTTCTGCAAGAGCAAAGTCAATTTGGATAGTTATTATTGTATCTTCTTTTCCATGAACATTCTTGAATTGGATATCAAGTTTTGGTCCGTAGAATGCAGCTTCACCTTCAGCTTCAACATAATCAATTTCAAGGTGATCTAAGATACCTTTCATTAATACTTGAGTTTCTTCCCAAGCTTCTGGATTATTTATATATTTATCAGTATTGTTTGGATCCCACTTAGAGAATCTAAATGATATATCTCCATCTATTCCTAAAGTAGACATTATATGATTTATTAATTCAACGCAACCTTTAAATTCTTCTTCAATTTGATCTGGCCTACAAACTATATGACCATCTGATAAAGTAAATTGTCTTACACGAATTAATCCATGCATTTCACCAGATGCTTCATTTCTATATAAAGTAGAAGTTTCAGCATATCTTATAGGTAGTTCTCTATAAGAGTGTTGTTCTGCATTGTAAATTGTATATTGGAATGGGCAAGTCATTGGTCTTAATGCCATAACTTCTGGATCTTGATCTTCATCACCTAAAACAAACATACCATCTTTGTAGTGATCCCAGTGTCCTGAAACCTTAAATAAGTCATTTTTAGACATTGAAGGAGTCTTTGTAAATACATAGCCTCTTTTTTCTTCTTCATCTTCAACCCATCTTTGAAGAAGTTGAACAATTTTAGCACCTTTAGGCATTATAAGAGGTAAACCTTGACCTACTTTTTCATCAGTAGTGAAGATTTTAAGTTCTCTACCTAATTTGTTATGGTCTCTCTTTTTAGCTTCTTCTAAAGCTTCTAAGTGAGCATCTAAATCAGCTTTCTTTAAGAATGCAGTTCCATATACTCTTGAAAGCATTTTGTTCTTTTCATCACCTTTCCAGTAAGCACCTGCACTTCTAAGAAGCTTAATAGCTTTAACTGGCTTTAAAGACATTAGGTGAGGGCCAGCACATAAATCTACAAAGTCACCCATTTTATAGAATGAAATAACTTCATCTTCACCTAAATCATTTATTAATTCAGCTTTATATGGCTCATTAGCATCTTCCATAATCTTGATAGCTTCAGCTCTTGGTAATTCAAATCTTTCAATTGAAGGATTTTCTTTTACTATTTTTCTCATTTCATCTTCTATTTTTACTAAATCATCAGCAGTAAATGAGTTTTCTACATCAAAATCATAGTAGAAACCATCATTTATAGCAGGTCCTATAGCTAATTTAGCATTTGGATATAGTCTTTTAACTGCATAAGCTAAAACATGAGATATACTGTGCCTTAATGCATCTTTTCCTTCTTGTGAGTCAAATGTGCAGATAGCAAGCTCACTATCTTCATTTACTGTATAACGTAAGTCAACAACCTTTCCATTAACTATTCCACAGCAAGCATTTCTAGCTAAGCCTTCACTAATTGATTTAGCTATATCTAAAACAGAAATACCAGCTTCAAATTCTTTTACTGATCCATCTTTTAAAGTAATTTTAATCATATTTATTACTCCCTTCTTAAAATAAATAAAAATAAAAAAGCTCCCATCCCTTCCATATAAATAGAAGGGACGAGAGCATAAGTTCTAAACTTCCCGCGGTTCCACCCTTAATTGCCTATAATAAGGCCTCTTAATATATCGTAACGTGATATTAAACGGACTTTATTAGAGTCACTCAGAGGTGGTCTTCAACTAGATTCAAATAAGATAATTTCACCAAGCTTATCTCTCTCTGAAAATGAAAGTTAGTTTACTCTTCTCTTCATCGTATTAAAATATTTATAAATATTATTATAATTATTTAATTAATTAATGTCAATATGAAGAATTGACTAAAATAATTTTCTTAAAATACGAATATTAACGATAAGTTTATGTAAAAAAAAGAATAGAATCAGGGAAAATGTTGTTAAAATATATGGATAAATATTCAATGATATGTTAAAATAAGGATATATAATTTTAAAATAATTAAAATTTATATTAAAATTCATGTTATTTCAAATTAAAGGGCAAACTTAGAGAAATCTAAGGACGCAAAGCTATAGGGACTAAGGTTTATAACTAAGTCAGCCAGTTGCCAAAGAGTACATTATACTTTTTGTTTTAAAGCTTAATTAATTGTAAATATTAGTTACTTTTAATAATTGATATTTAATTTATTAAGGTGTATAAAGTTACTCTTTTAGAGTAGCTTTTTTTATGTACTTCTAAGGCTAGGCAATACTAACCAGGAGGTAAATGTATGAACAAGAAAAAAATAGCGATCATATTGATGGCCGCGCTAATAACCAATTTATCATCTGCAGCAGTAAAGGTTTTAGCAGATGAGATATCAGTAAATCAAACTTTAATAGCAGAAAATACATCTATTAATGGAGTAAATGATGCTATTATAAGTAAATTCAACCTACACAATAGTAATAATTTTGAGTCTTATAATGAAGCATTCAAAATGGACAATCAAAATATAGCATCTATAACTAGCAATGGAGGGAACTATCCAGGTTCTACTATTGATAAAGCTATAGATGAAGATTTTGATACACATTGGGAAACAGGTAACCGAAATACTTCTGAATTTACAAATGAATTAGTATTTAAATTAAAGGAAGAAACTACTTTAAATAGAATAGTCTATGCAGCTAGGCAATCATCAGCTAAAGGTAAAGGTTTTGCTCAGGAGTTAGAAATATATGGATCCTTAACTGATGAAGAAGATGACTTTACTTTAGTAAGTACTGGTAAATATACAGGATCTACTGGTGATGTAGTAGAGATTAAATTTAATGAAACAAAGTTTAAAAGAATAAAGTTTGTATTTAAAAAAGCTAATCAAGATTGGGCTTCAGCATCAGAGGTTATGTTCTATAAAACAGATGAAGTAAGTGACAAAATGGATAGGTTATTTACTGATGATACAATGAGTAAAGTTAGTGAAGAGTTTAACAGTGTAGAAAAGATAAATATTTTAGAAGAAGAAATAAAAAATCATCCATTATATAATGATTTTAAAGAAGATGTAGAAAATGCAAAGTTAATTATAGAAAATAAAGAAGTTATCTATACTGATGCAAAAGTATCGAAATTTAAAGATATGAATAGTGCATTAATTCCATCATACAATGAAGATTATAAAATTGATTCTAGTAAAATAAAATCAATAACAACAAATGGTGGTCAGTATTCGGATAACTCAATAGATAAAGCTATAGACGGAGATATAAATACAAAATGGCATTCAAACGATAGAAATAGTACAAGTTTTACTAATGAAGTAGTAATAGAGCTAAATGAACTTACTACATTAAATAGAATAGTATATACTGCACCACGTGGAACAAATAGAGGATTTGCAGAGCAATTTGATATATATACATCAAGAACTTCTAAGGGAGATACTTTTGAATTAGTATCAAGTGGTTCATCAGCATTAACTCAAGATTCTGTAGAAATTAGATTTAATCCAACAGAATTTAAGAGAGTTAAATTTGTATTTAGAAAAGCTTATGAGGATTGGGCCTGTGCAGCAGAATTTGGACTATATACTCAAGATGAATTAGCAGAAAAAATTGAAAGATTATTTACTGATAGCACAATGAGTATTGTTAGTGAAGAATTTAATAGTGTTGACAAAATAGATGCTTTAGAAAAAGAAGTGAAAAATCATCCATTTTATGAAGACTTTAAAGAAGATATAATAAATGCAAGAGAATTATTAAATCAACAAAAAGTAGAAGCTTCAGTAGCAACCACAAAACAATTTGAGCACTATTCTAATGAAGAGTATTCAAATTTATTTAAAATGAGTAATGACAATATAGAAAGTATTAAAAATAATGGAAATCATTATTTAGGACAAGTAATAACCAATGCGATAGATGGTAATTTAGATACTTATTGGGAAACTAATAAATCTAATAACAATACTTTTACAAATGAAGTAGAGATAGAGTTTAAAGAAACTGTCGAATTAAATAGAGTAGTATACGGAGCAAGAAAATCCGATAATAAGGGATTTGCTACGGGATTTGAAATATATGGATCTACAACATCTAAAGGAGATACATATCAGCTTGTAGCAACTGGTGGTTATAATAAAGTATCTGGATTAGTTGAGGCAAAATTTAATCCAACTAAATTTAAAAGAATAAAATTTAAGTTTAAGAATTCAGATCAAAACTGGGCTACATTATCAGAAATAGCATTCTATAAACAAGATAAAGTAAGTGATAAAGTTGATAGTTTATTTACAAATGCATTAATGAATGAATTATCAGAAGAATTTAATACTATTTATAAGTTACAGGCATTTGAAAATGAAGTGAAGGGACATCCTTTAGAAAACTCATTTGCAGAATCATTTGAGTTAGCACATAAAATACTTAATGGTGAATTAGAGACAGTAAAAATTATTACCGCAGAGCAACATGGAAATATGGTGCAGCATGCGGAGAAAAATTTAAAATTTGGATTTGGTAATAACAATCAACCAACAGGAATATCTGCAAAGCCAGGTGATGAAATAACAGTTTATGTAGATGCAGATCCAACTCAGCCACTACCAAGCTTAGCATTTTCTCAACAAGAGGGAAGTTTTGCTAACTGGGTAAGAACTGTAAGTTTAAAGCCAGGTAAGAATGTAATAACAGTTCCTGAAATACCAAAAGATAATTGGTATAATCATGATGTAACTAGAGGTGGAGCAGTATATATAGTAAATCCTTATACTAGTGAAGAGCAATATAAGGCACCAGTTTTAAGATTTGCTTCAGGGAATAAGTTCCCGTTCCTTACAAAGGATACTAATATAGAAGAATTTAAAAATTACTTAATTGAATATAAGCAGGCAATAGATGCAGATATAGAAAAAAATCCTAATGTTTTAGACAGAGAGGTATTAGATGTTTTTGAGTTTGTAAGTGATCATATAGTTTGGACAGGCACTGCAACTGGTGCATATCAAGCTTATATAGATCAAGGTGTAAATCCTTTAGATACAATAAAATCTTACAATACTCATATGGAAGAAATTTTTAAATACTATGGTTTGGATGGAAGTAATGAACAAAATGACCCTAAATATATAAGAGAAAATGTTAGATTAGCACAACCATTTGGATATATGTATGCATATACTGGTCATATAGGGGTACAGAGAGATGTAATGGCAAATCACTTAGTTCCATTCGAGGAGAGAGGACCATCTTGGGGATTGACTCATGAAATAGGTCATAAAATGGATGTAAATACAAGATTATATGGGGAAGTTACAAATAATATGTTACCTATGCATATGTCTGCATTTTACAATAAAATAGATAATAGAATACCATATGAATCTGATATTTATAAAAATGTAATAAGTGAAAATTCAAATAAATATACAGAAGGTCAATACTTTGAGAATTTAGCTGTATATTGGCAATTAGAAATGTACAAGCCTGGTTATTGGGCTAAGCTAAATAAATTATATAGGGAAAGAAATGTTAGCTTAGGAAATGAAAATCCTAATAATGTTAAAATGCAATATTTAATTAAATTCTCATCAGAAGTAGTAGGAGAAGATTTAAGCGAATACTTTGCTAGACATGGATTTGAAGTTAATGAAGAAACTAAACAAGAAACTAGTAAATATCAAAAACCAGATAAGAAAATATGGTATCTAAATAACAAGAAGGTTAATTATGAAGGAAATGGATTTACAGAAGATACTAACTTAGAACTTTTACTAAATAGAGTAGAAAGTGGAATTAAATTAACATTTAATATAAATGACAATGTTAAATCGGATTTACTAGGATATGAAATATTAAGAGATGGTGAGGTAATAGGATTTACTGGAGATAATTCCTTTATAGATATAAATGCAGATAAAACTAAGAATTCAAAATATGAAGTAATACCTTATGACATTAATTTAGGAACTGGTGATGCTGCAGAGATTTATTCATTTACGCCAAGTATGAGCATTAAAAATGATAAGATAACTTTAGGATTAAGAGAAGAATTTAATCCTATGGATTATATAAAAGTATTAGACTATGAAGGAAATAATATAATTTCTAATGTTGAAGTTACAAACAATGTAGATACAAGTAAAAAAGGTGTATATCAAGTTAAGTACAAAATAAATGATCAAGGCATTGTAGTAGAAAAAATTGTAGAAGTTGAAGTGGTAAGCGAATATGATTATGTATCAGACTTACAAGAAGTATCTTCAAGAGTTGGGGATGGTGTACTACGTAAGGATAAATCTATTAAAGGTGGAACTATTACATTATTAAAGGATGGAAGTGACTTTACTTACAGTAAAGGTATAGGAGCTCATGCAAACTCAGAAGTAGTTTATAATATTGAAAATAAAGGCTATGATTACTTTGAAAGTTATATAGGTGTAGATCAATCTGTTAAAGGTACTGCAGCATCAGTTACTTTTGAAGTATGGGTAGATGGAGAGAAGAAGTTCGATAGTAAAGTATTCAAGCACGATACAGGTTCTGAATATGTAAGGGTTGATGTAAGTGGAGCTAAGGAAGTAAAACTTATAACAACAGATGCAGATATTAGTAGAAATACTTATGATCACTCTATATGGGCAGATGCTAAGTTTATTAAAAAGAGCTCAAAACCTGTTATAAATACAGTGGACAAAGTTTATAAGTTAGGCGAAGAAGTTGATTTTAAATATGGTATTACAGCTAGTGATATTGAAGATGGTAGCTTAACATCTAATATAGAAATAATATCAAATTCTTATGAAAAAGATAAACTTGGAAGGTTTGAAGTTGTTTATAGAGTAACTGATAGTGATAATAATATTACAGAAAAGAAATCTTATGTTACAGTATATGAAGATTTTACAGTTGTTAAGTCTAAGTTTGGTCAATTTGATAATTTGGATAAATATAATGAACAATTTAAGATTCCAGTAGTTTCAGTAACTAACAATGGTGGAAATTACCCAGGAACTGTTATTGGAAATGCCATTGATGGTAATATAAATACACACTGGGAAACTTATAACCAAAACAGTGAGACATTCCAAAATGAAATTATATTTGATTTAGGTGAGAGTAAGGAAATCAATAGAATAGCCTATAAAGCAAGAAATGGTGGTAAAGGGTTTGCCAAAAAGTTTGAAATATATGTTTCAAATGAAGCAGAAGGTAATGATTTTATATTAGCTGGTAAAGGTGAATATAATGGAAATGTTAATGATGTTGTTGAATTTAAAATAGCTAAAACAGAGGCAAGAAGGGTTAAATTTAAGTTTATAGAGGCTAATCAAAATTGGGCGAGTATAGGAGAAATATCTTTCTATAAAACAGATGAATTAGCTGATAAAATGGAAAATTTATTTGCAGATAGCACCAAAACAGAAGTTTCTGATAGCTATAATACATTAGAAAAGGTGCAAGCTTTAAGAGAAGAAGTTAAAGATCATCCAGCAGCTAACTTATTTGAAGAAGATTTAGTTAAAGCTGAAGAAATAATAAGAGCTAAGTTCCCAACAATAGATGTTGAAGATATAACCTATGTTAAATTAAATAGTGATTTTGATTTAACTTTGGGTGTTACTGCAAATGACCAAGAAGATGGTGATATAACTAAAGATGTTCAAGTTAATAGTAATAACTTGAATTTAAATAGAACTGGAGAATATATTATAGTTTATACAGTAACAGATGGTGATAATAATGTTACAACTAAGGAAAGAAAAATAGTAGTATATAGCTCTACTGAGTATTTAAGTGACATTGATTGGGAATCAGCTAGAACAGATTATGAAACAGTTAGAAAAGATAAGTCTTCATCCAATAGCAGTATAAAGTTGCTAGTAAATGGAGAAATTAAAGAGTTTGAAAAAGGTATAGGAACACATGCTAATTCAGAAATAGTGTATAACTTAGAGAATACTAATTATGAGTATTTTGAAACTTATATAGGTGTAGATAGAAACATAGCAGAACAAAATAATTCAAGTATAATATTTAAAGTATTAGCTGATGGTGAGGAAGTTTATAATAGCGGACTTATGAAGTATAACACAGAAGCTAAAGTTGTAAGAATACCAGTTAAAGGTGTTAATAAATTAGAATTAATAGTTAATAATGCTGGAAATGGAAATACATCAGATCATGGAAGTTTTGGAGATGCTAAATTCTTAATAACAAACTCAAAACCGAAATTAACCATTCCAAAATCAATATCTACAAAAGTTGGAGAAGTATTAGAATTAAATGAAGAATTTACAGCAATTGATGCAGAAGATGGAGATATAACTAAGGATGTTAAGATAACTGGTGAAGTGAACTTTGACAAGCCGGGGAAATATCCAATAACTTATAAGGTTGTAGATAGTGATGGTAATGAAGTAACTAAATCAAGAACTGTTGCAGTAGTAAACATGGAAGATTATACGTATTTGACAGAATATGATTGGAAATCTACTCAAAATAGCTATGCTGCTCCTAAGAAGGATATATCTACAAGTAATAATGCTTTAAGATTAACTGATGAAGATAATAATGTAGTATCATTTGAAAGAGGCATAGGTGCACATGCAACTTCAACAATAACATATGATTTAAGTGACAAGGATTATGCATTCTTCAGCTCATATGTTGGAGTAGATAGACAAATGTTTGGTTCAGTAGGATCAGTTTCCTTCGAAGTATATGTAGATGGAGAAAAGAAATTTGATAGTGGAGTAATGACTTCTAGAGATGCTATGAGATATGTAGAAGTTGATATAAATGGTGCTAAAGAATTAAAACTTGTAGTAACTGACGGTAGAAATGGAATTGGATCAGATCACGCTACATGGGGGGACACTAAGCTTCATTATGCAAATTCAGAATCCATAGATTATACAGAGCTTTCTAAATTAGTTGAAAGTGCTAAAAGTATAGATAGAGAATCTTATACCGAAGAAAGTTTAAGTGTACTAGATCAAGCTGTTGAAAAAGCAACAGAAATGATGGAAAATAAAGCATATACTTATGAAGAAATACAATCAATGATAACTGAATTAAAAGAAGCGATTAATAGCTTAGAAAGAGTAGATTTAAATAAAGTTATTGAAATTGAAGATAAGTATCTGAAACAAGATATTCAAAAGGCTCTTGGATTAAGTGGAGATATAACATTAAAGGATATGTATAACTTAAGGACTTTAACTGGTAGTAGTAGAAGAATTACAAGTTTAAAAGGCTTAGAATATGCTAAGAATTTAGAAGAACTTAATATAGAGCAAAATGAAGTAAGAGATTTATCACCTTTAAAGAACTTAAAAAATCTTAGAGTATTAAATGCTAATCTGCAAATAATTGAAGCTGGAATGGCTACAGTAGAAAATAATAAAGTTACACTTCAAGAAAGAGTAGTTTCTAAAAATGGAGAAGTATTAACACCTAAAGAAATTTTGTTAAGTAATGAGAATTTAGAGGTAGAAAATTCTATAGATGAGAATGGAGATATAGTTATAGATACATCTGAATTGAAAGTTGGGCTTTATAGCATTTATATAACTTATGAAAATAAAGAAGATAACCATGAAGTTAGAATACTTTATTTATTTAATGTAAAGTAATAAAAATATAAAGTGCCAATGAAATAAAGACATAACATAAATTAATAATCACTAAGATCTTAATATAAAAAGGTTCTTAGTGATTATTAAATCTATAAAAATTATATTACAATATTAGTTGATAAAAAAACAAGTTTTACAATATATGTTGATTTGAAAATAATATTTTATATAATATTAGCATAAGGTATGCAGGTGTGGCGGAATTGGCAGACGCACTAGACTTAGGATCTAGCGCCATTGGCGTGGGGGTTCGACTCCCTTCATCTGCACCATCATAATATTTTGAATAATCTGCGGAAGTGATTCAATAGTAGAGTGTCACCTTGCAAATGTGAAAGTTTCGGGTTCGAATCCAATCTTCTTAGTTAATAAGATTTATAAGAATATATTAAATTTATTGAAAAGATTCTCATTTTGAAGATACTAGATAATTTACATTATTTAATATAAGAAAAAGCTCTTAGAATATATTGTCACCAATTTATTTATTGACAATATATTAGTTAAGAGCTTTTTATATTATATAAATTTAATTTAATTAATTCAGTAAGTCTATGCAATAATATAGTAACTTGAATATAAAAGAAAGTTTTAGCTAATATTAATATTATGGAAAAGACGTTCTAATTCAAGCTCTTGTAGCATTACATATGAGTAAATTTTACCACCCATAATAGTTCTTATTATATCTTTTTTTGAATATCCTTCTTTATATAATTTAAGTTTTTTTATTAATTTTTTTAAAGAAGAATTAGACATTCCTAAAAGAGTATAAAGTTCTTTGACCGTATAGTAATCTTTTGGTAATAGTTTAAAAAGTTTATCTTGTAATTCTAGTTTATACCTTAAATCGGTTTCTATACAGTTGTGAGGTCCGTTTTTTCCTCTATGGTGGTAGTTACAAAGATATTTATAATTTAACTTAATATCGTAGCCACCTTCGTGTTTATGAACTATATGATGAATATCAGCTGTTGCTCCACAAATTTCACAGTGGTACAAAGTCATGCCTCCTTTTTATATCTTTAATAATATTATATATTTTTTAGGGGTAATAATCTACAATATAATAATTTTTATGATAGCTAATAAATAGTATATTTAGTATATGTATAATAAAGTAGTATATTTTTACTAAACTTAAGAGTAAAATTATATTATCAGAATATTGTAATTTGAATGTACTTAGGTTTACTTTGTTATATTCAATAAAAATACTTGAAAAGATGGTATAATATACTATATAATATATGTATAGTATATTATATTACTGAGCTGAAAGAAAGGTGATACAGTGAGACATAGCTATGATTCATTTGATTACTGGGAAGAACTAATTAATGAAAATAAAACAATAAGAGGACATATGTTTATGGATAAATTACCTAATGAAAAAAGTATATATATCCATAGCTTAGTTTTTTGTAAGAATAACGGACTTAATAATACATGGTCATATTTTCCAAACGAAAAAATGTTATTAGGATATATTCAATATTCATTTTTACAAGAGGCATTTTATAAATGGATATATGGAAAAGAAAGAATGGTTGTTAGTGTTCCAAATATTCCAGTAGAAAGAATAATTTCAGATGGAGAAAAGAATAAGAAGATATCTAAAGAAGAAGCAAATAATATGAAAAGACATTTAAAAATGGTTAAAGATTGTTGGCCTTTGACGAAGGATAAATTAATTAGAGCACTTCAAAAGTTTGCTAGGGATTTTAATAAAACTTGGTATGGAGATAATAGAGAATTTTTATATTTAAAGATTTTTAATACTCCAAATGATTTGGGTGAATTTGTAATAAATTCAAGCTATATGACAACAACAGAAAGAGAATTTAAAGATAGAACTGGCATAAATATTTCTGAGTGGAGAAGTATTTGTGAAAAAGCTGATAAAAATAAGAGTGATGGAGAGAAATTTAGAGATATTTTATTAAAATCACTTACGGAAATAATTTAGAATAAAAATTTATTATTGACAGTAATAATTATGGAATATATAATATTATTGTCAATAATATTTGCGGGTGTAGCTCAATGGTAGAGCCCTTGCCTTCCAAGCAAGTTACGTGAGTTCGATTCTCATCACCCGCTCCATATGCGTTATTAGCTCAGTTGGTAGAGCACCTGACTCTTAATCAGGGTGTCCCGGGTTCGATCCCCTGATAACGCACCAAATAAAAAGAGATTATTTATTTAATCTCTTTTTTTTATGTAAATTAAGGTATTAATATATTTATTTGAAAATTATGTAGAATAGACATGTTTAGATATGTGATCTTTATAAATTTAAATCTATTTTTAACAAGCTAATTCATATAAGTTTAAATATCATTTTAGTAAATAAAAGAAAAAATAAAAGTGCGCAAAGGCACTTTTATAAAGCATAAGGAGTGAGATTTTGAGATCCTAATTTAAGTATTGACAGTTATGGACATCAATATTCAAAATAATATATAAATAAGAAAAAAATTCATGTTGACAATTATAAGTTAAATTGATACTATTATAATGCAAAATTTAAAAGTCTTATCAAGAGTGGTGGAGGGACTGGCCCTGAGAAGCCCAGCAACCAAGAGTTTTAATTAATTCTTAAGGTGCTAAATCCTGCAGGAAACCCTGATAGATAAGAGGCTAACTATAACTTTTTATATGTGTGATCAAAGCTTCTGTATTTCTGCAGAAGCTTTTTTATTTTGGTAGTTATATCATATAAAATAATTTATTATAAAAGGAGAGAAAAAGACTTTGAAGAACAAAGGTAACGGACTAGCTTTAATTCCATTAGGAGTATTTTTATTAGTTTATTTAGGCACGTCAATAGTAGCAAAAGATTTCTATGCTGTATCTGTAATTGTTCCATTTTTAGCAGCAGCTTTAACAGCATTGATTATGAATAGAAAAATAAAGTTTGATGAGAAATTAGAAATTTTCTGTAAAGGTGCAGGGAATACTAATATTATACTTATGATAATCATATTTATATTAGCAGGAGCATTCGCACAGGTAGCAAAAGATATGGGAGCAGTAGAGTCTACAGTAAATTTAGGTCTTTCTTTACTACCAAGTAGTTTATTAATACCTGGAATATTTGTTATAGGATGCTTTATAGCTTTATCTATAGGAACATCAATGGGAACTATAGTTGCTTTAGTACCAATAGCTGTAGGAATAGCAGATAAAACAGGAATAGCAACTGCATTAGCTGTAGGTGCAGTAGTTAGTGGAGCTATGTTTGGGGATAATCTTTCAATAATATCTGATACAACTATATCTGCAACTAGAACTCAAGGATGTGAAATGAAGGACAAGTTTAAAATGAATTTTATAATAGTTCTTCCAGCGGCTATAATAACTGCAGTAATGTTTATGTTATTAACTAAAAATTCTACAGTAATTAATTTAGAAGCTTTAGAGTTTAATTTGATTAAAATTTTACCGTATATAATAGTTATAGTAACGGCATTACTTGGAGTAAATGTAATAGTGGTTTTATTACTTGGAATTTTATCTTCAGGAATAGTTGGATTTATATTTGGAAGTTTTAATATAATAGGATTATTCAACTCTATTTCAAGTGGAATATCTGGAATGAGCGAGCTTATAATAATTTCAATTCTTATAGCAGGAACAATAGAAATTATTAAATTCAATGGAGGGATAGAGTTTATTCTTAATAAGGGGCTGAAGAATTTTAAAAGTAAAAGAGGAGCAGAGTATGGAATTGCTATGCTGGTAAGTTTAGTAGATATATGTACAGCTAATAATACAGTTGCAATTGTAACTGTAGGGCCAATAGCTAAGGATATCTCTAATGAATTTGATTTAGAACCAAAAAGAGTTGCGGGGATATTGGATATGTTTTCATGCGTATTTCAAGGAATAATACCATATGGAGCACAGTTAATATCAGCAGCAGGACTAGCAGCATTATCACCATTTGCAATAATGAAATTTTTATTTTATCCATATTTAATGGGAATATGTGCTATAATAGCTATATACATATACTGGAGAAATAAATAAGGCTGTTGTAAAAATTTAAATATATAAACCAGAAAAAAAGTATGGCTAAAATAAAAAAGCCATACTTTTTTTATGAAAGAATTAAATAATGAAAAAAATGAAAGAATTGAAGATGAAATTTGGGTGAACCGAATTTTTAAATAAAATAATTTTATAATTTAGCTTGGGCTAAATTATAACATCATTATTTCATTTAATATTTAAAGTCATATTTTAAATGCAATTTTCATTCTTTCATTTTTCAATTTCCTATAACTCGACTCGATTGAGTTATCACCGCAACTATTTCACTCTTCACTATTAACTATTCACTTTTAATAATTTAACTTATTTGAGTTATTTTCTTAATTGTACATTATTAATTATTAATTGTGCATTAGTAAACATATACTTTGTGAAGAAATCCCTTCTTCCTTTCCTGTAAATCCTAATCCTTCTTCTGTTGTTGCTTTAACATTAACCTGCATTAAATCTATGTTTAATGCATTTGCTATGTTTTCTCGCATTTGTTGTATGAAAGGAGCCATTTTTGGCTTCTGAGCTATAATAGTAGAATCTATATTATTTATAGAATATCCATTACTTAATAATAATTTTCCTACTTCTTCTAAAAGCTTTATACTTGAAATTCCTTTATACTTTTCATCTGTATCAGGAAAATGTTTTCCTATATCACCAAGTGCTGATGCACCAAGTAATGAATCCATAATTGCATGAAGTAATACATCAGCATCTGAATGACCAAGTAGCCCTTTTTCATAAGGAATCTTAACTCCGCCTATTATTAAATCCCTTTCTTCAACTAAACGATGTACATCGTATCCTAATCCTATCCTCACTTTATCACCTCTAAATTAATTATAAAATTATTTTACCATAAATATAGGCTTTATATTAAATTTTTATTTATGAGTATTATAATACTTTTTTAAAGGGATATACTTTGGAACTATTTTTTATTTTTATCTTTTTCTTTTTATATATCTTATTATAAAGGAGTATAAATTTAGTTTTAAGCTTATAAATAAAATGCATAGTTCGTGAGGAAAGTTTCCTGCGTTTAAATACAAAATCTACATAAATTACTTTTCTATTCATAAGTTACTCCTAAAATATTAATAGACTATGAAAAAATATATATTATGGTAAAAGTCTCTAGGTGTTTATGATATAATATATGATAAATTAGTATAAATGTTTATTGGGGGATGAGGGATTTGAAAGAAAAGATTAGAAGAGGAATAGGAGTTATTTTAATTATAGTTGGACTAGCGTTAATTGTATCAATTGTTTACAAAAAGGTAGAGACATCAAAAAAACAAAAGGAACTTCAAAATATTTTAGAACAAGTTATAAGTGAAGAGCCTAAAGAGGGAAGTGAAGGCGAAGAGGAAAAATCAATTAATGGATATAAGCCTATTGCTTTAATTGAAATTCCTAGTATAAAGCTATCCCAAGGATTGGTTGAGGGAATAACAGATGATATTCTTCAGTATTACTTAGGACATTTTGAGACTTCAGTAAAACCAGGAGAAAAAGGAAATTTTGCGGTTGCAGGTCATAGAGTATCTGATTATTCAGAAGCCTTTGTTAACTTATATAAAGTTGAGGCTGGAGATGAGATAATAGTAAAAGCAAATAAAAAAGAATATAAATATGAAGTGACTGAGAACTTTATTGTTGATCCAAGTAGAGTAGATGTTCTTGATAACACAGATGATGCTACTATAACATTAATAACTTGTACAGTAGGAGCAAAAGAAAGAGTTATAGTAAAAGGAAAACTTGTAGAAACTAAAGATTTATAAAGTGGAGGAGAAGAATGAGTGATTTTCAAAATGACAAATATAAATTTTCTACTAAATCTCCATCAAGTGTAGCTTTGGACGATGTAATTGAAAAAAGGTCAGAAGAAATAGAAAATTTAAAAGAAGAACTATTAAATTATAAAATACTTATAAAAGATTTAGCTCATGAAGATCCGTCGTACTCTATAAGAAATAAAATTTTGAATATAGCATATTTTATAATTGAAGATGTTGAATTATTTGATTATTTAAGTGAAACAAAGAAGTTTCCGATAAATAGACTTCTTAAAAGAACACCAGTTGAAAAGGAATTTTTACAAACCTGGAGAGAGTACATTATAGCATATGTAATTATATTTTCTAATCCTAATTATAAGTATTTACAAGAATATATACAGATTGTAGAAGCAATAGATATTTTAGGTGTAGATGAAATTTCACAAGTAATGCAAGTATCAGAACATAGAGGGCTTATACTTAATGAGGGATTTAAAAGTGCAATTATATTAACTTCAAAAGGTGAGTTTATAAAAGTTAAATCTGGAAAAGATAATAAAATAGGTGAAGATATTATTAGCACAGAAGGAATAAGTATAAAGAAATATAAACTTCAAATATCAATATTGTTAAGTTTAATTATAGTTATTCTTACTATAGTAGTATTTAATTATAGAGCTATTGACAAAACTATAGTTATAGAGGCTACTTCGGCTATAACACTAGAGGTAAATAAGTTTAATAGGATAATAGATTCTTACAGTAAAACAGAAAAAGGCACTAATATGTTAAATGAATTAAAGATAGATAATTCGGCTGTTGATAGCTCTATAAAAAGCATATTAGACTATGAGCTTAACAATGATATGATTCCTGAAAATGGGATTATTATAACTGTTACTGGAAGCCCATTGAAATATAATGCATTATCAGAAACAGAGGAGTTCATTGAGGAACAAGAAATTCAAGTTAGATTTAATAACTCTGGAGATGAGCATAAAGTAAGTCCTTAAAATTTGTAAAGGTGATAAAAAATGAAGCAAAAGAATAATGATGATAAATTTATAATAATACATAACGATAGAGGCCCTGAAATAAGGTTAAATAAATTCATAAGTGAAACAGGATTTTGTTCAAGGAGAGAAGCAGATAAGTTAATCGAAAATGGTAGGGTAACTGTAGATGGAATAAAGGCAGTTATGGGAACCAAGGTTAAGGAATCAGCCCATGTAAAAGTAGATGGAAAGTCCATAAAGAAAGTAGATGAATTAGTTTATATAGTTTTAAATAAGCCAGTAGGGATCACATGTACTACAGAGAAAAAGGTTAAAGGAAATATAGTGGATTTCGTAAATCATAAAAAGAGAATATTTCCAATAGGAAGATTAGATAAAGATTCTCAAGGATTAATATTGTTAACAAACGATGGAGATGTAGTAAATAAGATATTAAGAGCTGGAAACAATCATGAAAAAGAGTATATAGTTACTGTTGATAAGCCTATTGATGAAAAGTTTATAAAATCTATGTCTAATGGGGTAAAAATTTTAGGAACAATAACAAAAAAATGTATTGTTACAAAAGAAAATAAAAATACTTTTAGAATAATTTTAACACAGGGTATGAATAGACAAATAAGAAGAATGTGTGAAGCTTTAGGATATAATGTAGTTAAGTTGAATAGAATAAGAATAATGAATATAACTCTAGGAAAGTTAAAAATAGGAGAATGGAGAAACTTAACTTCTAAAGAGCTTAAAGGATTAAATAATTTAATAAGTAATTCTGGCAAGACAAAAGAATTTGATTAATAGGAAGTCATAGACACTAATATTATTAATGGTCTATGACTTTTTTATTAGTAAATTAAGGTTTTTGTTGAAAAGTCCAAAAAGTTATCCACAGGCTTTAAAGTGGCTCTGATAAAGGGCTTGTCAACTCTAGGGGATAAAAGTTTATGGTATATTTTGGTAAAAATCTGTATGTTACGCACATAATCCACATGTCCATGTGGATAAGTTGTGTACACTATGTTGAAAGTAGTGTTAATAATTATCCACACTACTGTAAATAATATAATATAAAGATAATTATAAAAAATACTGAAAATTAATACAATTTATAGAAATAGGAGATATTGCGTATGAAGAAGGTTATAAGGGCTCTACTAGGTATTATAATTTTAATAAACCTTGTCCACATTTATCCACAAGGGATGTTGATAAAATTAAATAGTAATGCTGTCGAAAATCCTATACTTGTGGATAAAACTATTAAGGAAAACACTGAATTTATAAATATTAATGTCGAAATACCTCAAATAATTGGTTTAAGCAATAAAAATGGCGAAAAAGTTATCAACAAGGAAATATTAGATTGGACCACTATGTGGATAAAAGATACAAAGGACGTAAGTGAAGAATTTAATCCGACAGTTCCATATGAAATGAAAGCAAATTACACTTTAACTAATGAGAAAAAGATTTTAAGTTTCTATATAGATTATTATCAGTTTAGTGGTGGAGCTCATGGAATTACTACTAGGAAAACTTATAATGTGAGTATTGATAAAGGAGAAAAGTTACAATTAAAAGATTTATTTGATGAAGGGTATAACTATAAAAAAATTATAAATGAAGAAATACAAAAAGAAATTAATAAGCATCCAGATTATTATTTTACAGGAAAAGAAGGATTTCAGGGAATTAAGGATGATCAAAGCTTCTATATAAAAGATGGAAGGTTAATAATACATTTTCCTTATTATGAAATAGCACCATATGCATTTGGTATGCCTGAATTTGAAATAAATACAGATTTAAAGTTATAAAGAAAATATAAATTGATAGCTTATTTAATGTATTTAAATAAACAAAAATATGCACAAGTTTTACATCAAAAACATTTTTATAAATAAAAAGGTAGAAATTCATCTCTGATGAATTTCCACCTTAATTGTTAAATGTTCATTGTGAATTGTCAATTGTTATTATGCTACTTTTTCAACATCATCTTTTTCTTCAGAAGAAAATGAATTAGTATGCTTTCTGTCTTTAATAGCATCTCTTATAACTTTAACAATTTGAATAATTAAAGTTGGTAGAAATGCTAGTAAATAAATATAGCCTATTTGTGATCCTGTTAAATCTGATACTTCGAATAGGTTTTGTAAAAATGGTACAAATAATACTGAATTTAAGAATAATAAACCTACACCAAAAGCCATCCAACTATATCTATTTGAGAATAAACCAATTGAGAATATTGATCTATCACCTCTACAGTTAAATCCATGGAATAATCTTGCTAAGCAAAGTGTTGCAAAAGCCATAGTAGAAGCAACATTATTATCAGTTTTTAATCCTATATAGAAAGCTATTAATGTAAAGACTGCTATAACAAATCCTTCAGCTGCAATCTCAGATATAAAGTCTTTTGATAAAATAGATGAATTTCTAGCTCTAGGTTTATCCTTTAATAAATCTTTTTTAGATTTTTCCATACCTATTGCTATAGCAGGTAAACTATCAGTTAATAGATTTATAAATAATAAATGTACTGCATGGAATGGCATTGGTAAAGCCATTAATGAAGTATATAACACTGATAATATACCAGAAGTATTACCTGATAATAGGAATTTAATAGAATTCTTTATATTCTTATAAATGTTTCTTCCATTAGCTACAGATTTAACTATAGTTGCAAAGTTATCATCTGTTAATATTACAGAAGCAGCATCTTTTGATACTTCTGTTCCCGTTATACCCATTG
Source organism: Clostridium sp. (assembly GCF_017888565.1). Taxonomy (GTDB): domain Bacteria; phylum Bacillota; class Clostridia; order Clostridiales; family Clostridiaceae; genus Clostridium. The sequence continues at coordinate 3,129 of NZ_JAGHFX010000004.1, read as the reverse complement.
CTATTCCAATATCAGCTTGTTTAAGGGCAGGAGCATCATTAACTCCATCTCCAGTCATAGCAACTATTTGTTCTTTTTCTTGCCATGCTTTAACTATTCTTATCTTATGCTCAGGAGAAACTCTAGCATAAACTGAAATATGTTCTATATTGTTTTTTAGTTCTTCATCTGACATTTTATCAAGTTCTAAACCTTCGATAGCTCTATCACCATCTCTAAGGATACCTATTTGTTTTGCAATTGCTGATGCTGTTATTTTATGGTCACCAGTAATCATTACTGGCTTTATTCCAGCTGTTATACAATCTTTAACTGCTTCCGCAGATTCTTCTCTTGGGGGGTCTATCATTGAAATAAGACCAATAAATGTATAATTACTTTCATCTTCTAAAGATAAATAATCAGGATTTGCAAATTCTTTATAGGCAAAAGCTAAAACTCTTAAACCACTTTGAGATAATTGTTTATTTGCATTTATTATATTTTGCTTATCTTCATAAGTTATTTCTCTTACACCCTCAGATGTCTTAATCTTTACAATTCTATCTAGTAATACATCAAAAGCGCCTTTAGTAAACATTAAATTTTTATTATCAAACTTATGAAGAGTACTCATAAGTTTTCTATCTGAATCAAAAGGTAATTCAGCTAATCTCCCGTGAGATTTTCTTATTTCTAGTTCATCTAAGGATAACTTATGTCCTAAGTTAACAAGTGCCACTTCTGTAGGGTCACCAATTTCAACGCCGTCTTTAGATGTAGAGTCATTACATAAAATTGAACTATTTACTAAGTAGTTTGCAAGTTCGTCATTTAAATCTAAATCTTCTCCATCAACTAGTTTATTATCAAGATAAACCTTCTTTACAGTCATTTTGTTTTGAGTTAATGTTCCAGTTTTATCAGAACAAATAACAGATACTGAACCTAATCCTTCAACTGCTCTAAGCTTTTTAATAATAGCATTTTCCTTTGCCATCTTTTGAGTTCCGAGTGCTAGTACAATTGTAACGATTGAACTTAAAGCTTCTGGTATAGCAGCAACTGCTAAAGCAACAGCAAACATAAGAGAATCTAACATTGGTGTTCCTCTATAAAGGCTAAGACCAAAAACTAAAGCACAAACTACTAAAATTCCTATAGCTAATTTTTTACTAAAATCATCTAAACTAACTTGAAGCGGGGTTTGCTTTTCTTGAGTTTCTTCCATTAAGTGAGCTATTTTACCTATTTCAGTATTCATTCCTGTACCAGTAACTACAACTAAAGCTCTACCATAAGTAACTAAAGATCCAGAGAAAACCATGTTTTTTTGATCCCCTAAGGCTATTTCTTCTTTTTCTATTACATCAATGAATTTATTTACACTTTCAGATTCTCCAGTTAATGAGCTTTCATTAATTTGAAGAGAAAAGTTTTCAATTATTCTACCATCAGCGGCAACCATGTCGCCAGCTTCTAATATCAATATATCTCCAGGAACAATCTCTTTAGATTGCACTTCTATTTTTTTACCATTTCTATAAACTTTTGCAGATGGTGAAGATAGTGCTTTTAAACTATCCAAGGATGCTTCTGCCTTAAAGTGTTGAACTGTACCTAAAATTGCATTAAGAATAATAACAGCAAATATGACTAAGGTACTTTCTAGATTACCTGTTGCTGCTGATATAATTGCGGCAATAATTAATATAATTACAAGTAAATCTTTAAATTGGCTTAAGAATACTTGCAATACAGTTTGTTTTTGTTTTTCAGTTAGTTGGTTATATCCAAACTTGTCTAAGTTTTCTTTAACTTGATTTTCGGTTAAACCACTTTTAGATACATTAAAACTTTTTAATACTTTGTCATGGGGTTTTGAAAAAAACTTCTCCATAATAACTCCTCCAAACTTATTTAATAATAATATTTTGTGTTGTAATAAAAAAATTAGACTAGAAATATATGAGCCTATAAACAAAAAGAGACTCTTAATACAATTTTCACTTTGTGAAAAACTGTATTAAAAGTCTCGTAACCAAGATGGTATATAGCACCAGACCAATAGGCCGCGAATGTTGATGTTATATTTTTTACTACTCCCTCTTAATGGAAATATTCAATTATGAATTAATTGTAAATCTATTTTTAAGAAATGTCAATACATAAAATTTGTCTAAATAAGCAATAATAAATATAAAAAATGCAAATTTTAAACATTTCACAAAATAAAAGGCAATGGCATAAGATATATTATAGTATTTACATGGAGTTGAAAGTTATTGATATACGGGCTAATATTAGCAGGAGGAAAAGGCACAAGGCTTTATCCTTTATCGAGATCAAGTAAGCCTAAACAATTTTTAAAAGTAATAAATAACAAAAGTTTTCTCCAAAACACTGTAGATAGGGTTACTCCTTTAATTAAGAAGGAAAATATTTATGTGGTTACTAACAAAGAGTATAAGGATAAGATAAAAGTAGAACTTGGAAATATAAATCCTAATAATATCTTTACAGAGCCACAGAACAAAGAAACCGCTACATGTATAGGTCTATCTGCTGTTAAGCTTTTAAAGAGAGATGGAGATGCAGTTATGGTTGTATTACCTTCTGATCATCATATAGAAAATGAGAAGGTTTATATAGAAACATTATCACAAGCTGTGGATATTGCAAATAAAAGACGTGGAATAGTAACACTTGGTATATCTCCAAGAAGGGCTGAGACAGGTTATGGATATATCGAGATGGGGCAAAGAATACAATCATCAGAGATACCGACTTATAAAGTAGCTAGATTTACAGAGAAGCCTAATATAGAAGTTGCAAAAGATTTTTTACTAAAAGGAACTTATTTATGGAATTCAGGAATGTTTGTATTTAGAGCAGATGCAATATTAAGAGAGATAGAAAAGTATCTTCCTCAATTATATAAATCATTAATGGAGATATATAAACACATTGGAGAAGATGATGAAGAGGAAGTTATAAATGAGCAGTATTCATTAATAGATGGGATATCAATAGATTTTGGTGTTATGCAAAAGACCAGAAGGGGTTTTGTTATAAAAAGTGACTTTATATGGGATGACATAGGAAGTTTTTCAGCATTAAGCAGGTATTTAGAAGAGAAGAAAGATAATA
>NZ_JAGHFX010000058.1 GCF_017888565.1 Clostridium sp. | reverse complement strand
TATTATTTCTGGAAGTATATATATCCCTATCGTTGTACTTGCTCCAATAACAATTTTACCTTTTTTATTATCTGTAAATTCTCTTAAGCTTTTTATTCCTTCATCATATAAATTAAGCATTCTCCTTGTGTAATTTAAAAAAACTTCTCCTTCATGAGTTAAAAATAGTTTTTTACCTATTCTATCAAATAACTTTACACCAAGTTCAGCTTCCAATTCATTTATACTTTGACTAATTGAAGGCTGGCTGATATACATTTCCTTTGCCACTTTTGTCATATTTAAATGTCTAGCAGTTTCATAAAATATCTTAAGCTTTCTAAAATTCACAGTCTGTCCCCACCCTTACTTATAAATATAAGAACTCAGCAATCGCTGAGTTCCATAATTAATTATTTATTTAAATCTTCATATTCTACATCAATTACTTCTCCAACAGAATCATCAATACTATTTGAATAATCATTATTAAAGTTCGATTTAGTTTCGTAGCTATAACTATCACTAGTTGTGCTCTTACCTCTTTTACTATCAAAGTATCCTTTTACCTTAAATACAATATATAAAATTACTATAAAAGGTAATATCCATACTAAAAGTTGAATAGCTAAAGCTGCAACTAATCCAATTATTAACACTCCACCCACTAAGTATAATCCTGTTTTTAATCCACTGCTCATAATAAACCTACCTTTTTATTTTATATTGTTAGTTTCTGCTACAATAAAGGTATTATACCATAAGAAAAAAAATTTTTCAATAAAAGATATTTTTTATTTCTTTAAAAGGTTTATAATAACTCTTATTATTATTTTGATGTAGATTTATCTTTCTTTGCAATTTTTGGTAAAATAACTCCTAGCCCTAATAATACAACTATTGTAATTATAGTAAGAGATATTTGGAACCACCATTCACCTGAATATGTTTCAACACCTTTTGGGAACATACCCATTAAACAAGCAAAAGCAGTGAATATAAAGCACCAAATCCCAAAGCCTAAAGCTACTTTATTATTCTTTACAAATTTATAATCTGAATTAAACTTATCTGATAGTTTCTTAAGCATTATAAATGCTAAGAATACCCATAAATATCTTAATGGCATTACTACTGAATTTAGTTTTAATAACCAATCAAATAATGCGTTCATATCCCCAATTCCTAAAGCTGGAACCATAATTAATATACCAACTAATATTGCAGTCATAGCATATCCATTTATAGGAGCACCGTATTTATTAGTTTTAGTTAATTTTCTTGGTATATAATTTTCATCAGCATCACCAATTAAAACCTTAAGTGGTGCATCTATTGAAAATACTAATGCTGATATTTGTGCAAGCATATTTGCTATTGCATAAATTATTAAGAATAAATTACCTAATCCATAATATTCACCTAACATCTTAAATGCATAGTATTGACCATTCATCATAAGATCTTTAGGAATATTATTAGCATCAAACATCATACCCATAGCCATTGATCCAAGTAAAGCTGAAATAGCAACCATAGCAGCTAGTGCTATCATTCCTCTTGGAAATTCCTTACTAGGCTTACTCATATTATTTACATATGGAGATATTTTTTCTGCACCTCCAACTGCAAACACTAGCATTGATAATGTTGTAAAATATGTAAAATCAAAATTAGGTATAATTGACTTTAATGTTATATTTGTAGTAGCAATTTCTACTCCTCTTATAGCTGGTGCTGCTACCATTAATAATATGTATAGCATAGACATAACAAACACTGAAGTACCTGCAATAGTACCAATTTTCTTTAGAGATGTAATTCCTCTAGATGCTACCCATAAGAATACTAAAAATACAACTAATGTTAGACTTTGTGCTAAAAGCGTGTTCATATTGCTTATAAAAGTCCCATCTTGTTTTACAGCCCATCCAAGTGCTATTAAAACAGCCTGAGGCTTTTGAGCTAAGTAAGGTACATGTACTACCCAATAAGTCCATCCTGCAAAATATGCTAAGGTTGGTCCCATAGTTTTTCTAATCCATGTACTTACTCCTCCTTTCCCATCTTTAAAAGTTGATCCTAATTCACCAACCATTAAGGCATAAGGAACAAAATATAAACCTATTATTAAAATCCATGATACAACTACAGTTAATCCTTGATTTGCAAAGTTATTTACTACATTTCCAAATCCCCAAACTGATACAAATGCCATTAATGCCAGGTTGTACCACCTAATTTTTTTAGCGTCTTCTCCCATAACGCGCCTCCTTAAACTCTTAAGTATTAAATAATTAATTCATATTTATTTTATCAACACCAATATATTCCGACAATAATAAATATTTTATTAATTTACATATTTTTATTATATTAGTATTTTTTTAATATTTTATTGATAATATTAAATATTTTGTTAATCATTCATAATATACTCTTATATTTCCCTAAAAATTCTTATTATATTAAAAAATACATAAATAGAAGTTTAATATTAATATTAAACTTCTATTTATTATGTTACTAATTAATATTTCTTTATACCTATAATAAAATTAATAAAAACTATGATTCTCACTCATAGGTCTTTCTATATGCTTCAAAGCCATTAGTTTGCTCTTGTGTATTTACTTCTTTTTAAGGATAAGGATTCCATGGCTCAACTGATGCTTTATTAGTTTTCAGAAACCCTAGTTCACCAAAGAAAATTGGTTTATTCCACTTATCATAAAAGTTTTTAACTTACTCCTTAATTTCTTGCTTTCTATTATATCTTTGAGAGGAAACTAAAGCTTTCGTAATATTATCAACAGTATTTATATCATTATCGGTTAATTCAAAATATGAAGCAAGATTTGCTGATTTTATTTTTTCACTAAATTTACTATTTAATATCTTTCTTTCTCTTTCTTTTTTAAAACCTTTCTTTCTCTACATGATTCTCTCCCACAATATATGTGTTTAATTTAATTATTAAATAATACACCATTATTTTATTAACTTACAATTTTTATCAATTTAATTTTAACTAATAAAAAGCTTAGAAATACATTAATTATTCCTAAGCTTCTTCTATATCCTTCTATTAATTATAATATAAATTTATATTATAAATTTTAAAACAAATACAATCCCTACTATTATTGTTGATATAGTAATATCCTTATATTTTCCAGTAAATAATTTAATTATTATGTAAGATAAAACACCAAATACCATTCCATCTGAAATACTATAAGCTAGTGGCATCATTATAATAGTTAAAAATGCAGGTAATGCTTCTGTCCAGTCTTCTAAATCTATTTCTTTTATTGGTTCTAACATAAATAAACCTACTAAAACTAAAGCACAACATGTTACAGCTGGTGTAATAACTCCAAATAACGGTGCAAAGAACAATGCTAATGTAAACATTATCGCCGTTGAAACTGCTGTTAATCCAGTTCTTCCACCTTCAGCAACTCCTGATGCACTTTCAACAAATGTACTTACAGTACTAGTTCCTAAGCAAGCTCCTAATGTAGTTCCAACTGCATCTGCAAAAAGTGCTTTTTTGATATTTGGAACTTTTCCTTCACTATCTAACATTTTTGCTTTTGTAGCAACTCCAACTAATGTACCGATTGTATCGAACATATCCATAAATAATAATGTAAATAATACTATTAACATATCTATAGAAAATACATTGTGCCACTCAAAGTTCATAAACACAGAGCTAATTGAAGGAGGTGCACTTATTATTGCATCTGGTAAATTTGTAATTCCCATTGGAATTCCTATAATTGCTGTTATTATCATACCTATAAATAAAGCACCTTTACCACTTCTAGCCATTAATATACCTGTTATAACTATACCTATAATTGCTAATAAAGCTGGTCCTTTTGTTATATCTCCAAGTGCAACTAATGTACCTTCAGTATTAACAATAACACCTGCTCCTTCTAAACCTATAAGTGCTATAAATAATCCTATTCCTACTGAAATTGCTTTTTTAATATTTGTTGGTATAGAATCAACTATAGCTTCACGAACATTGAATGCAGTAAGTAAAATAAATATTAACCCTTCTAAAAATACAGCTGTTAAAGCAAATTGAAATGAATACCCCATTCCAATAACTACTGTAAATGCAAAGAATGCATTTAGTCCCATACCTGGAGCCTGAGCAAATGGAAGCTTTGCATATATTCCCATTATTAAAGTTGAAACAATAGCTGAAACTGCAGTTGCTGTGAATACAGCTCCACTATCCATTCCCGCTTGTGAAAGTATAGAAGGGTTAACAATTAATATATATGCCATTGTCATAAATGTAGTTATTCCTGCTAACATTTCTCTTTTAATATTAGATCCACTTTCAGTTATACCAAAATAACTATCTATAAATCTATTAGTTCTTGTTTCTTTCTTCATTTTATCCCTCTTTCGTATTATTTTATAAATCCATGAATTATAATACATCATTTTTAGACAAATTCCAAGTATTAAACGAATATTATTTTATTTTTTATAATTATTTTTTGTGATAATATTTACATCTCTATACTTTTATTACTTTTCTAGTGTTATAATTCGTAAATTAATAATACTATTTCATTAACAAGCTTATATAAACAAAAAAGAGCAACTAATAAAATAGTCACTCTCTTATCATTTGTCAACATGATGTCAACGTATATAAAATTCCGTTGACAATTCATTGACAAAATTAAACTTTTAGTTATTTTCAATAAATTTTAATATACGCTTTTATTTATTAAAAAACCATAAAACCCTTTATTTTGCTTTATTTCATTGCTTCTTCTATAGCAACAGCAACTGCAACAGTAGCTCCAACCATTGGGTTGTTACCCATTCCGATAAGTCCCATCATTTCAACGTGTGCTGGAACTGAAGAAGATCCTGCAAATTGAGCATCTGAGTGCATTCTTCCCATTGTATCTGTCATACCATATGAAGCTGGACCTGCTGCCATATTATCTGGGTGAAGAGTTCTTCCTGTACCACCACCTGATGCTACTGAGAAGTATTTCTTTCCTTGATCAACACATTCCTTTTTGTATGTTCCAGCAACTGGATGTTGGAATCTTGTAGGGTTAGTTGAATTACCAGTGATTGATACGTCAACTCCCTCATGATGCATTATAGCAACACCTTCTCTAACATCATTTGCTCCATAACATTTAACTTTAGCTCTTGGTCCATTTGAATATGGAACTTCTCTAACTATTTCTAACTTACCTGTGTAGAAATCAAAGTTTGTTTCAACATAAGTAAATCCATTGATTCTTGATATAATATATGCAGCGTCTTTTCCTAAACCATTTAATATAACTCTTAATGGTTCTTTTCTTACTTTATTAGCTTTTTCAGCTATTTTTATAGCACCTTCTGCTGCTGCAAAGCTTTCGTGTCCTGCTAAGAAAGCAAAGCACTTAGTTTCTTCTCTTAAAAGCATAGCTCCTAAGTTACCATGTCCTAACCCAACTTTTCTATCATCTGCAACTGAACCTGGAATACAAAAAGCTTGTAAGCCTTCTCCGATAGCTTCAGCAGCATCTGCAGCTTTTACACATCCTTTTTTAATAGCTATTGCAGCACCTAGAGTATAAGCCCACATAGCATTCTCAAAAGCGATTGGCTGAGTAGATTTTACGATATCATAAACATCTATACCCTTTTCGTCGCAAACTGTTTTAGCATCTTCTATTTTAGTCATTCCGTATTTTTCTAATACAGGAGTGATTTGATTAATTCTTCTTTCATAACTTTCAAATAATGGCATAATACTTTTCCCCCTTCAAACTATTCGTGTCTTGGATCAATAACTTTTACAGCTTCGTCAAATCTACCATATTGTCCTGTAGCTTTTTCCATAGCTTCATTAGCATCCATTCCCTTAGCAACCATTTCCATCATCTTTCCTAAGTGAACGAATCTATATCCAATAATCTCATTGTTTGCATCTAAAGCAATCTTAGTTACATAACCTTCTGCCATTTCTAGGTATCTTGATCCCTTTGCAACTGTTCCGTACATAGTACCAACTTGTGATCTAAGCCCCTTTCCTAAATCTTCAAGTCCAGCTCCTATAGGTAGTCCACCTTCTGAAAAAGCAGTTTGGCTTCTTCCATAAACTATTTGAAGGAATAATTCTCTCATTGCTGTATTAATAGCATCACAAACTAAATCTGTATTTAATGCCTCTAATATAGTCTTTCCTGGTAATATTTCTGAAGCCATAGCAGCTGAATGAGTCATACCTGAACATCCAATTGTTTCAACTAATGCTTCTTCAATTATTCCATCTTTAACATTTAAAGTTAATTTACAAGCTCCTTGTTGAGGTGCACACCAACCCACTCCGTGAGTTAATCCTGAAATGTCTTTAACCTCTTTAGCTTGTACCCATCTTCCTTCAACAGGAATTGGTGCAGGTCCGTGATTTGGTCCCTTAGCAACAACGCACATTTCTTCCACTTCTCTTGAATACATCATATTATATCTCCTCCCTAATTATAGATTGCTATAGTCCTTTTGGCTTATTAATACCTTTTAAATATGTAGACTACAAGTAATCGGGACAAATCCCATCCCACCATGGGCAAATTTATCCTACATCTATAATAACAGATGTCCAAATCTCAAACAACATAATCTTACAAAAATTTTCCCTTTTGTTCCATAAAATTTTACTACTTGCTATTTTAATCCTATTCTGATATAATAGTTTTTGCAACCAGTCGGCATGGCGGAACTGGCAGACGCACATGACTCAAAATCATGCGGTTTTACCGTGAGGGTTCGATTCCCTCTGCCGGCACCAATAATTATAAGAAATGGCTTTATCACTAGGTTTAAATATCTTTTGATAAAGTCATTTTTATTTTTTGTTACACTATTTGTTACAACTAAAAAGAGAACTCTATTTCTAGAATTCTCTTTAATACTTAATATAACTATTCATATTTATATAATTCCATTACTAAGTATATTTTTGTGAGTTATTTAATATCTTGCAAAGTAATTTACTATCTTCGCTATACCTAGCTTCAATTCTACTTATATTAGCGACTTTTATAAATGCTAAATTATTCACCTTACATTTAATATCTAATGTACTATCATAAATAGTACTCTTATCATATTTATAAACTTCATATTGGTTTATAATTATATATCCATCTTCATATTTTTCTTTTACATCAAAGCCTACAATAGCACCATAATAAACTAATTTATCATCTTTCAAGTATATCTTAACCCATAATCCTTTTTTATCATTGAAATATTCTTCAAAAATATTATTATTGATTGTTCTAGTTATATTTAATTTATTTAATATTTTCCCAGAAAACCAATCTGATAAAATTAATCTACTTCCTACGTATCCCAATATACCACTTAATAATAATATACTTACGATAACTTCTGGTAACTCAATAACTACTTCATTAAAAAATAAGCCAAGTATAAATCTTACTATAGCCATTATTACATAACTACAAATTATGTATTCTACTATATTTTGAGTAAGTTTTTCATTCTTTTTATTTAGTACAAAATTAAAAACCCTAAAAAACAAATATCCTGGAACTATATATAAAAATAGCATTGGGATAATTTCAATGTATCCTTTTATATTATCTGGACTCATTATTATTCTCCGTTATTCTTTTCTTGGTGGTTTTGCGTAAGATGGCTGGCTTACTAATTTAGTTCCCTCATTAATACTTCTTTTTTCAAAATAACCAGTTGACTGTCTGTTGTTATTAGTAGATTGGTTATTAGAGCTTGTACTATTATTTTTAGGCGTAATTGGCATAATATCACCTCCTTATATTTACAATTTTATATTTATTTTTCCTATTAGTAAAGATTGATTATTTTATCCCTTTAAAATTACATTCTATTACTCTATACTAGTTCTTTAATCTTATGAGGAATCCTATCTATAAAGTTGTAAATCATATTTTTCAATAGTATTTCGTATAATCACTATTTAGCGAAATTACTTTAAAGCACCTATTTAAGCTATTCCTTTAAAATCAAACTTTCTAATTTTAGTTTAATATTAGTAAACTTTAATAAATAAAAATACTATTTCGCTATACTAACTACGAAATAGTATAATTTCGATATCTTATTATTAAATTCTAATATTATACTTTTATATAATAGAATTATTAAATATACTTTTTATTCCTTTTATTTAATACATACTATCACTTCTTTATTTACCAATACCTAGCATCTGGATAAAATGCTTCTATTAACTTAATTATAGGACTCCTTTTTAAATACTTTTTTAAATTCTCTATAGCAATTACCCCCATACTTATAAATATAGGGAGTGTCATAAATAATATCCCTATATTTAAATATAAATAGTATGTACAGTATATTAAAATTAACCATCCTCCTACTACTATTCCATAAGATGAATATGAGTATATTAATCTATAGTCTCCTAACACTGGGATTAATCGTATAAATGCAAAACATATTCCACAAATAATCATAGCTATTGCAAAGAATATAACAAAACTACTCCATGATGAAAAATATTCTTTAATTAAGTTATTATAAGTTTCAATCTCTTTTGGTAGATAAATAGTAGCAATATTAAAATCTTTATTTATTTTCGGATTTTCAACTAAAAACTCATAAATTGCATTTGTTCCCAAATAGTACAATTCTATCATCCACATTACTTGCAGTATTGTGTATAAATTTAATTTCTTAGTTCCATTCTTAAAATATTTTTTCATACTATTATTTACTGTTTCTTCTATAGTATCTCTAATATCATTTTCTTCCATTCATTCTCCCCCCTCCATACCATAATTATACAATAATAGACACCTATATTTCTATAAGTGTCTATCAATAAAATGTAACTCTATTATTTTAAATTTCCCATCTATTACTTTCAAACAGCTCCTTAGAATTATTAAAAAGCTTCTATATGATTGTTCTTGATAACCTTTATAAATACTATTTATTCTCATATAAAGCTATCCAACGATACAATGTTGCTCTTCCAACTCCTAATAACTTAGCCATTTCAACCTTAGTTATTTCTTTATTGGTCATTTTATCATAATACTTTTTGAAGTCTTTCGGTAGATCACTAACTTTCTTTTCTTCTCTACCAAACCATTTACCACTCTTAGTCGCAACTTCACCAGTATTGGATTTTATTTCTTTTAATCTTTCTATACTCTGTAATGTTCTTTCTTGGATAGTTTCTCTTTCCATTTCTGCTATTGCTCCAAATATACCTATCAATAACTTATAAGTTGTTGTACTGGTGTCGATACCTTCTTTTACTAAAATAACTCTAACACCTTTATTAATTAATTGTTCTACTATCTCAATTAAGTCTTTTAGATTCCTTCCTAATCTGCTGATACTTTCACAATAAAGAATATCCCCCTCTTTTAATTCATTAATCATTTTAATTAATTGTGGTCTTTCTTTATTCTTTCCAGTGCATTTATCTATATATTCCTTATCAAACTTAATATTTAATTTATCTAATTGATATTCTTGTCTTCCTACTTCTTGATTTAATGTACTTACTCTTAAATAACTTACTATCATTTTTAACCCTCGCTCTAATAATATTATAAGTTAATTATAATATGTATCATCAAACTATACAATCCTAATGATACATATTTATTAACGGTTTTAAGCCATTTATGAGGTGTTTTCTCTTTATTTCTTTAGGTATTGTTAAACGTTCGTTTTTTGATACATTTAATTGTTTATTTTTTACATTTTATTTCCCAAAGCTATAATAAAAGTTTTTGTCTAAATTTTCTCTGTCTAGCCCTGTATTTACTTGTGTTCCCGATTTTAGTTGAGTTAAACCGAAAAAAATTTGTATAAATTTCTTTCTAATTGATAATGCACTAAAATTATTACTTTTTATAAATTAAAATCTTTTTGCCAGCTAGCCTTGCATTTATAAGGGTTTCCTCTTACTTTTTTAATGTAAGTTTTATATAAACTATTGCATTCATTTTTATGCTTATAAATCCTTTATTTATCTTGCCTAATTAATATTTTATTTTCTACTCTGACACTCAATGCAAAATCTTGCATTAAAAAATTACATTCATTTATATTTTTAATCAAATTTTATATTCATTGTGGCTCTATTTATTTCCTCATCTGTAACACCAATATATTTCAATGTAGTTAATTGATTATCGTGGTTTAATGCTCCTTGTACTATACTTAAATCGTTATTTTCATATAAAGCATAAGCATATGTTTTTCTTAGTGAATGTGTTCCATAATTACCTTTTATCCTAGCTTTCTTTATAGCTGATTTTATTATTCTATATGCCTGTGTATAGCTTAAAGGTTTATTACTTCCATTTCTGCTTTTTATAATATATTCTTCTTCATTCTTGCCTTTTATATAAGCTTTTAGGCTTTTTCTAAGGTCATCATTTAACTGTATCCTCTTATATTTCTTAGTCTTTCCTTGCTGAATCTCTAAGGTATTACCATTTATATTTTTTACTTTTAATCTTAAAATATCTTCTATTCTTAATCCTGTATATATTCCTATTTTAAATAATATTACATTCCTTTCCTCTCCTTTTTTAAGTTCATTTATAACTTTTATTACATTATTTCTATTCTTAATTGGATCTACTCTCACCATAACCCCCTACCTTATATTATTGATAATGGAGTAACCAAATAAGTTACTCCATTATCGTTATAAATTATTAAATACTTTCTTATTTATTATTTACTTCAATTAAATTGATTAAATTTTCTCTTAACTGCTCTTTATCTTCTGATTCAGATTTCTCTATTATAAACTTTTCATATAAATATCCTAATTCGTAAGCCTCTACTCTCATTTTTCCTCTAGTGCTTGTTATATACTTAATTCTTTCTTCAATATATTGTTTTAGTTCATCCATAAATTTTCCCCTTTAAATAAAATCTTTTAAACTTACTTTTGTTATCTCATGCATATTTCTCTTTTCTACGTTAGCAAAAACAGTATTCCAAGGAATAAGTTTTGGCACCGGTGTTCCTGTTGAATCTATTTCCCCTACAAAGCTACACATATTGCTTGCGACTTGTCTTAATCCTACTACTTTCTTTATTTGAGTATCTAAGTTAATTGTTATATCATCTTTAACATCATAGTCTGGTAAATCTATTATTATCCTATTCCCATTTATAAGTCCCTTTCTACCCCTATATTCAATCTTTACAAGTCTAGTAATATTTTTATCTAAATAATTTTCCTTATAATAATCTAAAAGTTCTGAATCACTCATTACTTTTAATTCTTTCTCTATAAAATTCAATTCTAAAGGATCTGTTGTTGCTATTTGTGGAGCTATTTCATTAATATAATTTTCTTTTATCTCTTTCAAGTCTGATATTACCTTGTCCAATGTTGATACATTAAGGTTTTTTATTTCTACTTTAAGTGCTTCCTTCTGTTCTGAAGCAAATTGTAGTGAATATTTATTTTGAGTTTGATTGTAATGTATAACTCCATATCTAAATAACATTTTATCTGTTTCGGTAATCATATCATTGTAATTATTCAATGTAGAAATTACCTTGTTTTCAAAATAATTTTTTCTTTCTTCTGTTACTTCTCTTAATTTCATATTAAACTCCCTTATTATTTAATTTTGTATATAATTCTTTTAAATTATAAAAATCCATTTTCTCTAATTTATTAATATCTATTTTTTTCTTATTGGATATTTCTCTTATATAAAATCCTTTTATCTCTTCTAGCGCTCCCTTTGAATCAGAAGAATCCATTTCCTCCCACAGTAAATTTTCTAAAGTGGAGATATTAACTTTTTCATGATACTTTATTAATATTTTAATTTCTTCTTCATCATAGCTTTCTTGCTTTAAATATTTAATTCCAAACTCTTTACTTTTATCTATTTTTCTATTTTTATCTAAGAATCTAAGTAATATTAACTCTATTAACTCCTCTGGGGAATCTGCCCCATATTCTTCTGCCATTTCTTCAAGTTCTTTGTACATTTCTTTACCTATTGATATATTTTCATCATTCATCAAACTATCCGGATATGGATTAATGTATCTTTCATAATATCTATTTTCTGATAAATATTGAATTTCTTCCTCAATATCACAGTTTTTAAATATATATATGGATTCTTTATGTGACTCTTTGTGATACCACTTCTTTAGTTGCTTATCATACTTGTAACCATGTCGATATAATACTTCTCTTATTGTTTTCTCGTTTGAAAGGTATTCTTTTGATATGCTTGATATTTTACTTCCTTGTAACGCCTTTGAAATTATTTCAATTTCTTCTATCTCTTCAAATTTCTTAGCTCTTTTATTCATTATTTTTCTCACCTTCCATTATTAAATTTTTAGATTTATTTCCCCAATATCTTCGCCTATACTCTTTAATTTTTTCTTTATTTCTCTTCCGCCATTCCCTTTGATAAGCGTTTAATTTTTCTCTATTTTTCTCTCTATAATTTTTATAATACTCTTTCTCTGTCATCTTTTCCTCACATATAATTCATTTGGATATATCCTATATACCATTATAATATTTATTTTCTTTATTTTCTTTTTTTACCGTTCTGTACCCAACGGATATTTATATTTAATAAAAAACCACAAGATAATATTCAGCTTTTAGGCTTATATATTTTCTTGTGGTATTATATCCTTATATTTTTAAATGTTTTTCCTATATATTTTTTCTATCATTTTATTATCTTTATCAACTATACAATATACATTATTTTCAAGCCTTTTAACTCTATATGTTTTATTATCAAATATATTGTCTTTTTTTAATTCACTTATAAATTTACCTTGATAATCTATCACTAATTCTTTTATGCTTAATTCTTGTATTACCTTCTCTGTCGCAATAATATTCCCATTTGAATCAATAGTTACATTCACCATAGAATCTTGGAACATTTCTTCAAACTTATTGTCCATTTCTGCTCTTGTTTTAGGATTGTCATTAATAGCTTTCCACATATAGTCACTCATACAATTAAATAAAGGCATTTCCCAATTAGGACAATCTATAAAGTCTTTACTTCTTCCCTTTCTCCATCTATATTCCCCATGATGAATAATATAAGAATCTGTAATTGACCTTGTTCCTGTTTCTCTTTTTTTATACCACTCATCAATCTTTTTTATTTGCTCATATGATCCACCTATAAGTTGAACTATCTCTTTTTTATTAAAATATTTATCTAACATAGGTACATATAAATTAACTAATACATATCCTAATGAATTTAATTGATTATTATAATTTTCTATAAGATTATCTAGCTTGTTAATATATTCTTTGTATTGTCTTTCAGTATTTTTATCTATAAATTCTAATTCTAATACTTTACTTGCCTTTTTCTTTTCCTTGCGATAATTATCTAAATCCTTATATATATTCACAAGTTTAAATTTTAACTTTAAGAAATTATTACTAATAGCAATTCTATCATTTCCTTCTGCTACATTCTTATTTATTCTAACCCAACGATTAAAATCTTTTTTTGAAAAAAACTCTCTTAAACTCTCCATCTTTTCATCTATTATTTGCTCTTTACTTTTATATTTAACTATCATAATATTTCTCCTTCCACTTACAAAACTATACTAATCTTTTTATCTATTACTCTATTTCTACATAAACCCTATAATATCTACCAATTTTAATAGTCTCACTTATCTTCTTTATTTTAATTCCCTTAGATAAAACCTCTAATATCTTAAGCTTTTCTATTTCATTCTCATATCTAATTTGTATCTTTGCCATAGTCTACCCCCTAGTTAAATGCTTGTCTTTAATTAAATTATGTAGTGTTCTTCTCTTTTTCATTGGACTTAAATTAGAATTTATAAGACAATACTTAATACCTTCTCTCTTCTGATAGCAACCAGTAAAGCCTTTAATATCTTCTTTTATTTCTGAAACTATATGAACTACACCTTTATATTTAAATATTTTTTTATTATTTATTGAAACCTTCACTTGCCTAATTCCTCCTATTTACATTTAGGAGCTTATAGGATACACTTAAATTGCTGAATGAAAGGTATCCTATTGGATAGCTCCTTGCTTATAGATATTGGTAGTATCTATAAGCATTTTTTCTTTTTATACCTCTTTTTTTAACTCTTCTATTACTGGTCATAAGCTTACCAACTTCAATTTTAGTAGGCTTATCAGCTTGTACATACTTCTCGCCTATTATTAAGGCTTTATATATTAATTCTTCTGTCTTACCTATATTTATCACCTCTTAATTATCATCTTTCTTTATTCTAATAGCTTTTTCTTCATCTAATATTTGAGTGCCTTTATAATACCTAAACATTATTCCTATATTATTCTCTCCACTTCTATTTTTTCTTATAGTTGCTCTTATATAATCTTCTCTAGGCTCTCCTTCTTTTAAAGGTCTTATATCATCTTTTTGTTCTAAGAACATTACAACATTAGCGTCCTGCTCTAAATTAGCAGTTTCTTTCAAATCATTTAATTGTAAATCTCTCTTTTCATCTGCCTTTCTATTGCATTGAGCCAATAAAATTATATTTATTTTTAATTTCTTAGATAACATTCTTAGTTCTTCACTAATATAGTTATATAAAAGCCTATTATCCCTAAATGATTTATAGCTTTTTAATAAAGTAAAATAATCTACTATTATTCCATCTAGCCCATTTTTTCGTTTATATGATGTGCATATACTTACTAGATCTTCTATCTTTAAATTTTCTTTCTCTATTACATAACATTTGTTATTTGATAACTTACTAGGTCCATATAAAAGTCTATTAAAGGTTTCTCCTGTAACTCTTCCATTTTTTATATTTTTAAGTGGAACACTTGTTGTATTTGCTAATAATCTTTGCCCTAATTGCTCAAATGGCATTTCTAAAGAGAAATACAATATATTATTTCTTTCCGATAATCTCTTTGCTAATTCTAAAGAAAATGCAGTTTTCCCTACTCCCGGTCTAGCTCCTATAACTATATAACTCGGCTTTTCAAATCCATTTAATACGGCATCTAAATGCTTATATCCACTTTCCATACCTGTTATTTTTCCATTAGAGTTATAAGCCTCCTCTGTTATCTCTATGGCTTTCTCAACACATTCTGTAATAGATATAATAGGTATATCATCACTTGATTTAGTTTCTATATTTTTTATTAAGTCAGCCTTTACAATATCAAAGTTCTCTTCCTCTTCTAATCTAATTAAAGACTTTTGTATTAGCTCTTTAAAATTTCTTTTTTCATATAGTGAAATTATTTCTCTTTCAATACTTTCTATGGCTGACCTATACATACTATGTTCTAATAAATCACTAATATCAGAAGGTAACCATTTACTATTCTTGTTTTTAGATAACTCTTTAGTTACAGTTATGATATTTATATCTTTATTTTGACTTTTCAATCTCATCATAGTTTCAAACATTATTCCATTTTGGGTATTATGAAAATAATCTGTCTTTAATCTACTTTCATATAGCAAATTAGGGTTACTTATATAAATTCCTAAAGATTTTTCCTCTAAATCCTTGTCATAATAAGATTTCATTCTACACTCTTCCTCCTAAAAACTCCTCTATTTCTATACTTTTACTATCATTACTTTGTTCCACTTTCTTTGTCTTCATTTCATTGACTTTTAAGTAATTTAAATACTTGCTACCATCATTTAAAAACAATCCTATTTGTCTTATACCATCTTTATCCTTTCTTACTAGAAATTCATTTAATCCCCATTGATAGTTACACCATTGATAATTAAGGTCATTATACATATCGCCATAGTTATTAATAGCCTCCAATATTTCATCTTTAGAGTATTCCTTTAATGCTTTATCTATAGCTTTTTTCATTTCATTAGTTAATGCTCTATGCTTTCTAACATTTTTACTTATCCAAAAATCAAAAATAGTATTATATATATTTTCTTTTCTTTTATTTTTATTTTTAGATGTGTTATCTACTGTGTTATTATATGTGTTTTTACTGTGTTCTTTATTATCTTCAAGTCCTTTTGTTCTCTCACTTTTACTGTGTTCTAACTGTGTTACTACTATGTTTTCTACTGTGTTGTTTTCAACCTGTACTAAATACTCATAAATCGACCCTTGTTTTGGATTTTTTGAACTCGCTACAAGTCTTATAATATCTAACTTTGTAAACTGTTTTATTAACCTTCTAGCAATCATTTCAGTAATTTCTATATCCTTAGCAACAACTCTAACACTCATAAAAAATTGTCCTTTAGGTAATGGATTATTATTATTTAACCTTTGCCCAAATTCTTTTTTTGTAATCCACATACCAAACTTAAACTCTATACTATCTATTTCATATTCAAGTATTCTTGAATCTATTTTATGATAAGGAATATTCAAGTTCTCACCTACTTAAATGCCATTTTAAAATTATGAAGTCCACTCCATGTAATAGGCTTGTCCCATTCCTTACATAACTTCACATATGCTCTAAATATTTTTATATCCATGCCTACACCTCCTATAATACTTCTCCGATATGTTCTGATAACCATTCATCTAATTTGCTTAAAATAATCCTTATATCTCTCCCCATACGTATACAAGGAAATCCTTCTATATGTGTTAATCTTCTTGCTTTATCTACAGATATATCTAACATTTCTGCAAGTTCTGGAATTTTACAAGTTAATTTATCTACTTTCTTTCTATACTCTTGTATTGTTATTGGTTGTTGTTCTAATTCTTCCATTCTTTATCCCTCCATAATTTTATTAAACAAATTTAAGTATTAATGCTTTTAGGCTCCTATTTCAGCTTTTGAATATTTAAATATAGTTTTATACCTAAATACGCTCTAAAATTTAAATTTAACTCTTTATTCGCTTATTCTCTCCCTAAATTTTTCAAGAGATTTTCTAGCTTGTTCTTTTCTCTCTTCTGAAATTTCTTTTATTAGTCCTTTTTCAAGATAATACTGTTTATTTTCATTGAACCATTCAAATAATTTTAAATTCCTCTTGCTAGCTGATTTTATATTTGCCCCTAATGTTCTTGCTCCAAAAATATCAGCTATTTTATGTATATCTTTTTCATAGAACTTAAACATTAAGTCTTCATCTGTTGAATTATTATTTATTATTTCAATTCCTTGCGACTTTAAGCTATTTACTGTTAAATTTGCTTTATTTCTACCTTCTTTATAGTAAACTAAGGTTTCATCATCAAAACGGTAAATTTGACCTCCATTCTTGCAATAGATATAATTATCCTCTTTACAAGGTTTTAACGTTTCTCTACAAAATTCACATACCACCCGATATCGACCTACATACATATTCATTCCATTTTTTGTATATGCCATAATATCAATCCTTTCATTTCTCTATTTAATATCTATAAAGCATTGCACTTTATTTTTGTCTTACTCTGTAGTGTCATTTAGATATGATTTATTTTCGCCACTTGTTGCGAAAGATTTTTGATATGTTTATTGCCATAAGTAGCAACAATTATTCTTCTTCACTGAAAAAAAGTTCAGTAACTGATGTGTCAAGTACTTTTGCTATTTTTTTCATAACTTCTAATTTAGGACTTTTTATCTTATCTCTTTCCAGTGCTGATAATGAATATCTAGAAATTCCTACTCTTTCTGCTAACTCGCATTGTTTAATACCTTTTTCTATTCTTTTAATCTTTAATTTTAATCCCATTTACTCACCACCTTTACACACTTTTGTGCTTGTTAATTTTATATTATCACGCACAAAAGTGTATGTCAAGCACAAAAGTGTGTACTTTCTATATTTTTGTTGCTATAATTGAAGTAAGGAGGTTTTAACCATGGATAATACTATCGGTAATAATATAAGAAAGTTACGTACTGAAAGAAACTTAACGCAACGAGAATTGTCTGATAAAAGTAAAATTTCCCTATCTGCTATAAATAAGTATGAAAGAGGAGATAGAATTCCCAAATTTGAAACTATTGAAAAATTATCTGACGCCCTAAATGTTCAAACAGATTATATTTTAGGTAGAAGTGATTATCGAAAATTCAATAGTGTTATATTACACAATGATTTTCAAGCACTTTCAAAAATAATTGAGTTATCTGATAACCCTAAAGTTTCTAAATTAATTACAAATATTGTCGATACAATGTTTTTAACAATTTTCTCTGATTCAAAAGAAGGTAATTTAGATAAACTCAACCTAATACATGATTTATATCGCAATATTTATAATTTGGGAATTTCAATAAAATTTGAAGGTAGAGAGGATTCTCCTGTCCCTTCTGCTAATGAATTGATTAAAAACCAAACTAATCTTATTAATGATTTAGCTGAATTAACTAAAA
Organism: Clostridium sp.; assembly: GCF_017888565.1. Classification (GTDB taxonomy): domain Bacteria; phylum Bacillota; class Clostridia; order Clostridiales; family Clostridiaceae; genus Clostridium. The sequence continues at coordinate 359,739 of NZ_JAGHFX010000058.1, read as the reverse complement.
GATAACCCCCAAACTAATATGTAGATACTATAAAAAAAATCAAAGGTAACTACATTTTATACTTAGTCCGAAATTAAGACGAAGATATTAAATATAAGAAAGGAGATTTTATTATGTTAGCAAAGGAAAATAAAACTTATACTTATAAAGATTACCTTACTTATGATGAAAATGAGCGTATAGAGATTATTGAAGGAAAAATATATAATATGAGCCCTGCTCCTTCAAGAATACATCAAAAAATAATTATGAAGGTATCTAACCAACTAGAAAACTATACTAAAGCCAATAATGGCTCCTGTGAAGTCTATCCTGCTCCATTTGATGTAATTCTTATTGATGATAATGAGGGTATTAATAGTAGCAAGAATATAGTTCAACCCGATATATCTGTTATATGTGATAAGTCTAAATTAACTGATAAAGGTTGCACAGGCTCACCAAATATGATTGTAGAAGTTGTATCGCCTTTTAATCCTAGCAATGACTATATAAGAAAAGCTGGTTTATATGAAAAGTATAAAGTACAAGAATACTGGATTATTAACCCTATGAAAAAGAATATATTAGTTTATAACCTAACTGATACTGGCTATGATACACCTAATATCTATTCATTTGATGATGTGGTACCAGTATCTATATTTAAAGACCTTAATATTGATTTTTCATCTTTAGACTTAACTTAATTTATTAAGGTTGCCTAATTATATTCGGTAACCTTTTTCCGAATCTTTCCCCACTTGTGTGGAATTATCGCCAACATAATGGGGAAATGTAGTGTCAATACCACTACATCATAAAATATAAGAAAGGAGATGTATATAATGGCTAAAAGGTCTAATGGTGAAGGCTCTGCCGGGTGGGTAACTAGAAATGGTATAAAATACTGGCGTATTGCTATATTTAAAGGATATGACCCTCTAACTGGAAAACCTAAAAGAAAAGTCATATATGGTAAAACTCAAAAGGAAGCTAAAGCCAAATTAAAAGAATACCAAGAAACACATACGATAAATAGCGATAATTCCACTTTAGGAAACTTCTTTTATGATTGGATATGGAATATTAAAAAACAAGAATTAAAGCCGTCTACCTTTGAAAGAATTGAAGGTATATATAGATTATATATAAAACCTACTAAAGGATTAAATGATGTTAAATTAATTGATGTAGATACTTTATATCTTCAAAAAATAACTAATAAATTATTAGAAAAACATACTTTATCACAAATTAAAAATCTTAATCGTGCTATTGGTAAATGCTTTGATTACGCTATTACTATAAATAAAGTTAAGAATAATCCTACTAGAGGTATAGTTTATCCTAAAAATCATGATGTTATAGAAGAAAAAGAAAACTATATTTCAGAAGATGAGCAAAAAGCCTTAATAAAAGCTCTACAAGGAGATAAACTCGAGGGAATAATATTATTAGGCTTAATGTGTGGACTTCGTCTAGGTGAGGCTATGGCTCTACAAGAAAAGGATATAGACTTTGATAATAGAGTTATAAGAATAAATAAATCTGTTAAATATGTATGGACTGGAGAACGTACTAAGGAAGGTAAGAAGATCTATGAAAATAGAGTTACTATTCCTAAGACTAAAAAGAGTATAAGAGAAGTTCCTTTTCCATCTTTACTTACTCCTATACTCAAATCTCTTATCAAAAATAATAAAGAAAATAAACTTAGGCTTGGAGAGTTATATTTTGATAATAAATTAATCTTCTGTAAGGAAAATGGTGATTATTTAGATAATAAACAACCTAATAGGCGTTTAAAAGCAGCTCTTAAGAAGGCTGAAATAAAAACTGATATACATTTCCATAGTTTAAGACATATATTTATTACTAACTGTATAAGTAACGATATTAATTTAAAAACTATAATGAACTGGGTAGGCCATACTGATATATCTGTTACTATGGGAGTTTATGCAGAAGTCAATAAACATAAAGATATTAAAGAATATGATAAGATAAATAATATGTTTGCATAGGTTGGTATATTTATATCAGCCTATTTTTTTGTTACACTTTTTGTTACAACTAGTGTAACAATTAATAAAAATATTATAATTTGCGAAATGGTATAAACCCTTTAAATATCAAAATTACAGAGTTATTTAATACTTGTACCAAAATTGATATTTTGATTCCCTCTGCCGGCACCAAAAACACTTAAACTCTTGTAACTTCAAGATTTAAGTGTTTTTTCTTTATTTAATCATAAAATAAATTTAGAAATTATCTATATCCAAGTATATACATGTGGTTACTACATAAATATATTTAGTAACTACTATATCCCCCATTCTACTTTTAATTTATTAACTATTTTCATCATTTCCCCATCATCTTTCGCTATATCTGGGTGATATGTTTTTGCTAAGGTTTTATATATTTTCTTATACTTGTCCTTATCTTCTTTATTGTAGTTACTATGTTTATTTTTCTGGTAACTACTATCTGAATTATAGCTTTTGTAGTTACTTTTAAAATCTTCATAGTAACTACGCTGCTGTTCTTTAGCTGATTCATACTGTCTTTTTATTTGTTCTAGCATTTCCTTATTTCTAAGTATTCCAAAAACATCATAACATTTATCATAAGAGCCTCTTCCATATATTTCTTCAAAGTTTATTTTATCTTTTATATACTTATTTATTATTTTTTCATGTTTCTTATGAGTTTCGTATTCTTTCGTTTTTCTATATTCCTTCCCTATTTTTTCAACTAATGGATTAAGTTTTTTATATATCATTTTACAAAGTTGTTCTTCTCTTATCCCGATTAATTCACATTTATTATTTAAATTGCAATAATCACCTATCCATGTATCAGAATTAGTAGCAATTTCATAATATTCAATTGTACCTATACTCCATTGTTTCTTTTTAACTTTACCATTTTCCCTATAACTCTTATGAATACTTATTTTATAAGCCTTCTTTATAGATCTTTTAAATCTACCTCCTGTATATTCATACCCATAATATCCACAATTAACACCATATTTAACTGATGATGTATAATATGCCTCAAGTTCTTTGTATTCTCCATAAGTATTTTCTTTTTTAAGTTTTATTTCTTGTATTACACAATACACTTTATATCCCCTTCCTCGTAGTTACTTCAATATAATTTTTAGTAACTACTTTATACTATATAAATATGCAATAAAACTTCTTATTTAATTTAATTATCTTATTTTTCCTAAATAATTTTTAACTAATATATAAGCTTTCTTCATAAACAAACATTTTCAAATTGTCTATTTCTATATTATTATGCATAAAAAAGGACTCTTTCTAGAATCCCTTTTATCAATCTATTATCAAAAGTTATTATTCTTGTTCTCTATTATACTTATCCTTAATAAGCTTAATAATTAAAGGAGCTAACTTAATCATAGAGTCTCTGTAACCTAATTCAATGTTGTCATTTAACTTACTTTTATTTATCATTACACTTCCAGCTCCATTAACTAATTCTATCTTTTTAGATGGATATATCTCTATAATTTTATTTTTATCGAATCCATCTTTATTTAACCTATCCTTATTAGATAAACCTACAACAATTATTAAATCACAATCATATTTCTTTAATGGTGCTATTGGAATATTGTCTATATTATTTTTAGAGTACTCTGGTGACTTAATTCCTCCATCTGCATATCTATTATTTCCTATTTTTATAGGACTAAAGATTATTGGTATAGCACAAGATGCTAAAACTATATTCAATATTTCTTCATTGCTATATTCATTTAACTTAAAGTACTCTGGACTTTTTTTATCTACATTATATGCACATGCATATATATCTCTATTATGCATATTTATAGTTTCTATATTTACATACTCCTTTATAAAATTTTCTATACCTATTTGTGATAAAAGCCCTATATCATTATTTTTTATTTGCTCTATTATGCTATTCTCATAATTACCATGAGCAATAGTCTTTATAAATTCAGGTATTTTTATATTTCTAGTTCTTTCTTGTAATCTTATGAATCTAGAATATGTTATACTACTCCAACTATCTTTTATAATTTTTCTATCATTCATAGCAAATAGCAAAGCATTCACAGATCCTACAGAAGTTCCTGATATAACTTTTACATTATCTATTAAATCTAATTCCCATAATGTTTTAAAAACTCCAGCCTCATATGCTCCCTTAGCTCCACCTCCGGAAAGTACAAGGCCAATTTTAAAATCTTCTAACATCCTACTCATCTTAACCTCTCTTAGTAAAATCATCACTATATATTGTAAATATGTAAAGTATCTTTAATTAATTGAATTATATAATACTGATATTACCTCAGTAAATATATATTATTTATATTTTTATTTAGTATTATAAATTTATTTTATAATACTAAAGGGGCTGTATAAAAACGCCCCTTATTTTAAAATGTATAATATATTGTTCAAAATTCTCTTATTCTTCCTAACTTAACTAGGAATTAATCTTATAATTTTATCATCTCCGACATTAATATTACCTCTTCCATCCCTATTACTTGTTGTAATATAAATAGATCCATCTTTACTATGAACAACTTCACGTAATCGTCCATACTTATTTTTAAACAATGAGTCTATGTTATTTACAGATGTTCCATTTGATTCTAATGATACTACAAGTAACTGTTCTCCACGTAAAGTAGCTACTAGTAATTTACCTGCCCATGGACCTTTATTTATAAAAGTCATTCCTGATGGTGCCCATGTAATATTTCCACTTTGAATCAATGGTAATTGTGATTTTATTACATTAGAATTTTCATCTCCCTGAACTAAAGGCCACCCATAATTGGCTCCTGGCCTTATAATATTTATCTCGTCATGCGCTGTTTGTCCATGCTCTGATCCATACAGAACATTATTTGAACTCCATGCTAATCCTTGTGGATTTCTATGACCTAAACTATAAACTGGTGAATTTTTAATTGGATTATCTTTGGGAATACTTCCATCTAACTCTATTCTTAATATCTTTCCTGCTAAACTTCTAACATCTTGTGATAAATTAGGATTTCCTGCATCCCCCGTTGTTATATATATCTTCTTATCTTCTCCTATCTTTATACGTCCTCCATTATGAATTTCTCCACCTGGAATTTTATCTAGAATAATTTTATCAATAAATGCCTTGTTATTTCTTTCAATTAATCTAATTACTCGATTATAGATTTTATTTTCTTCTAAATATGAATGCATTACATAAATATAATTATTCTCTAAATGACTTGGGTCTAGTGCAATTCCCATCAAGCCACCTTCCCCTCTACTTATGAAAGGTGAAGTAAACCTAATTAATGGCTCTTCCTTAAGTTTACCATTTTCAATTATCCTAACTATACCTGATCTTTCTGTAAAATATATTTTACCATCACTGCTTATGTCTATAGCCCAAGGAACAAATAAATTTTCTGCTATAATTTCTATTTTATATGGAAATTCCTTTAATGAAGATAATTCAGCTTTTGTATTCTTCATATTTTCACTACGAGATAACATATTAGATAAAGCACTATATATTATTCTTTTCATAGCAATATCCTCCATATCATAATTAACACTTTCTTTATAATATGAATATATAACTATATTGCACCATTTATTTTTATTATAAATATGTATTTTTTATATTTATATTAACCCTATACGCAAACCTAAATGATATAATTTCTTCCAAAATAATAACTTTTTCATCAACTTTCTCATAAATATTATACATAAAATTGAATTTATGGTAAAATATTATATAAACTAGTCATTTTGTGGAGGTTGTGTTAATGGAAATTGTCAACAAAGAAATAATAACTAATTCTAATAATTTTTATATAGATATAATAAAGAATTTACTTTTCACCCCAAATATATTTATAAATAGAACTTATCTTAATGATTTAACTGAAGATATGGAAAATAGATTAATTAATGATAGTATTGATAAAAATGAACAGTTTATAATAAAACTTATAATTGGAATTTGTAATGAAAAATTAGAAGAATACTTTTATGCTATAAGCATATTTAATGAATTGATTCAAAGTAAAGACCTTATAAAAGATTCATTCTTTATAGGAGTCTTATATATTTATTTGTCTATTATTAATTTAAAAATTAATAATATTGATTCACACAAGAAATATTTTAATTTAGGTAAATTATTTTTAGAAGATAATAATCAATTTGAACTTCTTCTTTTTCTTCATATAAATACTTCTGCCATAAACTTAAAAATCTATAAATTTGATATTTCCTTATATAATAATATTGATAGTTCATTTAAAATTTTAGCAGAACATGAATATCAATATGCGCCTCAAGCATATTTAATACTTGGAATTATATATTATAAATATCTAAATTTAAATAGTATATCAATAAAGCTTTTAAATAAAGCTATATCTATTTCAAAATTTAATGTTCAAAATGAAATAGAAATTTTAGCAAACTATCATATAGCTTCAGTTTATATGCAATTATATAAATTTAAAGATAGTACAAAGTTATATAAAAGTATTTTAAAAAATTATGAGTATTCATTACCTATTAATATTAAAATTGATATCTATATTAAGTTATTAAAAATATATATGAAATCTAATACAAAGTTAACTGAGATAGATGAATTATTAAATATTATTGAAAAAAGTATTTATAAGTTAGATCTTTATTATATTGATTTTTATCTTATAAAGTATAATCTACTACTAGTCCAATGTAAAATATCTCAAAACTATGATTTCATAATTGATTCATCATTAAATGACTTATTTTATTACTTAGACAATGCATACTATATATATAAAAGTAATATTTCAAAGTTTAAATTTATGGAATTTGATTATTGGATAGAAATAGAATATGGAAATTTATTTTTTAAATTAAATGATTATGATAACGCTTTATTCCATCATAAAAAGTCATTACTTTATTCTGAAAAATACAAAAATAAAAACACAATATATTCATATGAATTGATCTATAAAGATTTTGAAGCTATTGAAAATTATAAGGAAGCTCTTAATTATCTTAAGGCTTCAAAAGAAACTCTTGAAAATTATAATAGAAGTAAAAAATCTGATATTTATATTCAATTATTTGATGATTATGAAAATCTAAAATGTTACCATTCAATTAAGGACGACTTCTTTTCTAATCTCAGTCACGAACTTAGAACTCCTGTTAATATAATTTATTCTTCTGTGCAGCTTATGAGTTCTTTAAAGGATAGAGATCCTGATTCACTAAAAGAATGTTTTTTAAAATATGAAAAGAGCGTAAGACAAAATTGCTTAAGAATGTTGAAACTAATAAATAATTTAATAGATATAACTAAAATTGATTCTGGTTCGGCTAAATTAAATCTTGTACATTTCGATATAGTATCTTTTCTTGAAGACTTAACCTTATCTATAATTCCCTATACAAGATATAAGAAGCTTAATGTCGTTTTTGATACGAATGTTGAAAAATTATATATGAATTTAGATACTTATGCATTAGAAAAAATATTGCTAAATCTTCTATCTAATGCAATAAAATTTACTAATCCTAATGGAAATATTTTAGTTAAAGTTAACACTGATAAAGATTTCGCTAAAATAATTGTAAGAGATGATGGTATAGGAATACCAAGCAACTTAAGAAATCTTATCTTTGATAAATTTTTTAAAGTAGATGATACTCTCTCTAGAAAAACTGAAGGCAGTGGTATTGGTTTATCAATAACAAAAGCGCTAGTTGAGATGCATGGAGGATCTATTATTGTTAATGATGAATATACTGATGGCACTGAATTTATAGTTAATTTACCAATCCTATCTGAAAAGGAGCCTTTAGAAAATACTGATTTTAAATACTTCATAGATGATGAAAAAATTATAAGAGAATTATCTGATATTTATGAGTTATTTTAAATATATAGAAAGTTATACTAAGTTTTATTTTTTAATACTTAGTATAACTTTTTCATTTATTAATTATAATCTCCATTATTATTAAAATAAGCTTTCCCCACCTCTTCCTCCCCCAAGAATTTAGTATACATATATTCTTAAATATTATAATTTACTTTAATTCAATATTAGCATCTACTATGATTTAATATTAAAATATTTCTTTTTATTAATTATGTATTTTTTACGATATTTAGTAAATACTAGTATTATATTTTAGATTATTATCTAAATTTATTTTAAGGAGGATTCAAAATGAAAAAGTTTGTTTGTACTGTTTGTGGCTATATCCATGAAGGAAATACACCACCAGAATTTTGTCCTGTCTGTAAGGTAGGTCCTGAAAAATTCCAGGAGATCACTGATGAAATGAATTGGGCAGATCAACATAAAATTGGTACTGGAAGTAATCTTGACCCTGAAATTTTAGAAGCACTTAGAGCTAACTTTACAGGTGAGTGTACTGAAGTTGGAATGTACTTAGCTATGTCACGCCAAGCAGATCGTGAAGGATATCCAGAAGTTGCCGAGGCATATAAAAGAATTGCTTATGAAGAAGCTGAGCACGCTTCCAAATTTGCAGAAATTTTAGGTGAAGTTGTTGTTGCTGATACAAAAGCAAATTTACAAGCTAGAGTCGAAGCTGAATATGGTGCTTGTGATGGTAAAAAGAAGCTCGCTGATTTAGCTAAGCAACAAAACCTTGATGCTATTCATGATACAGTTCATGAAATGTGTAAGGATGAAGCTAGACATGGCTGTGCATTCAAAGGCTTATTAGATAGATATTTTAATTAATTATTGGTTAAGAAGGAGAGATTTCAATGCAAAAAATTTATTGTAGCGCAAATAATTGTTCCCATAACAAAGAAAATATTTGTTTTGCTAACCGTATCAACGTTGTTGGAAAAAATTCAGATGTTGAATCTGATACATGTTGTGGATCATTCTTAGATAGATATACCTATGGGAATTTAACTAATAATGTTTATGATGAAGGAGATCCTTGTAGTTGTTTAGTATGTAAGGTTAATAGTTGTAAATATAACGAAAATCAATTATGTTCATTAAATTCTATAAATGTTTCAGGAAATGACGCTAAATTATATAGCCAAACTAATTGTGAAAGCTTTTGTAGGGAATGATATAATAAAAAAATGATATCCATGGTGGGATATCATTTTTTTATTAAGGGGATAAATTATTAATTGCTAAGCTGCGCTAACAACTATATACATATAATACTATGTTTTTATGTCAGTACTGTTACAAAAACTATAAGAAAATATTTCTTTTCCCTTAAGAATATTAATTTTTAATAAATTTATCTAACTTTTTTTGAAGACTATATATCCTTACATTAGACTTTAACTTTGCTATGAATAACTCCTCATCTATTGGCTTAGTTATAAAGTCATCCGCACCACAATCTAAAATCTTAGACAATGCTTTATTATTATCTAAGGCAGTTACAGCTATTATTGATGAGTCAATATTACTTCTTCTTATTTTTCTAATTATATCTTTACCAAATTCATTTTTTAAAATAATATCTATTAAATATATATCATACTTTTTCCCACTATCTATTAATGACTTCCCATCTTTATAGTAATCTACATTATATATTTTTCTACTTCTTAATATTTCTTTTTCTAACTCTAAAAAAAATTCATTATCTTCAACTATTGCTATATTAGCTTCTTGAAGATCTCTCATATACTCATCAGTTCTAAATATAATATCTAAATAATTTCTAACTTCTTCTTCTAAATCTTTCTTTAGTATATACTCACTTATTCCCAGATTAACTAAATCTTTTCTTTTATCATCCATATCTTCACTAGTTACTACAAAGATGGGAATATCAAATCTTTTGTTTATCACTTCTACAAATTCCTCAATCTCTCCACCATTAGCATATAAGGATGATATTATAAGACTAATCTTTTGTGAACTTAAAACGTCTCTTGCCTCATTAAAATCCCTTACATTAATATACTTATGTCCCTTTTCTTTAACAATTTTTTCTAATAACTTAGAGAAAAACCCACTTTGCTCTATATGTAATATATTGTACATTACCTTCCCACCTTTAGTATCATTTTAAATTACTTGTTTCAATCAATTATACATTAAAATTAAGTCTTCTTATTCATATTTATCGTACGATTTTTAAGCTTATGAATCTTTTATAATAAAAAAATGAAAATATATAATTTCATCTATTCCACACTTTGTTATAAGTCAAAGCAAATTAATATATGTCTATTTCGAAACTGAAGGTAATAAACACAAAAAAATCTTTGAATATTACTTCAAAGATTTTAAACTTAAATTTATATTTCAATTAATAAATTACATAATTAAAACTAGTTGTATATTAAATATAAATATTATCCTTTAAAATACATCTTACCAAACACGTTTATATACATATAAAAATAATAAAATTATCGCAACTCCTAAAAGTACCCACAATACTGAATAAATTATATTTTCTATCTTCTTACTCATTTCTATCACCTATACTATAATATTCTATTGCATTTTTTAAGAACTTAACAGTTTGTATTGGTGCTTTTCCTATAGATGTTTCGCCAGCTAATAAAAATCCATTAATTCCATATTTAATAAATTTATGAATGCTTTCTATTTCTGGTAAAGTTGCAGGATGTCCATTCTTCATGCTATTTAATACATGTGTAGCTATAATAACCTTTTTATCATTTCTCTTTATAATATCAATAGCTTGTTCTTGAAGATTCACAGCATTTAATATCCCTGACTCTGGTACTAAATCTCCCCTCCCTATAACAATAGATTCAACTACTTCCAAAATTTCTTTAATATTATTTATTCCATTAGGTGTTTCTATTTTAGCCCATAGCTTGCAATTATTATCTGGATATTTTTCTTTTATTAATTTCTTTATTATATTTATATCTTCTTTTCTTTCAACGAAAGATTGGCAAATTATATCTACGTCATTATCTAATGCCCATAATATATTTTCTTTATCTTTTTCACTTAAAAAAGCTTTATCATCATATATATTAGATAAATTACATCCCTTTCCCCCTCTTACAATTCCACCTCTAAGAACTTTAGCCTTTATTACTCCCTTATCTATTTCTATAATTTCAAAATTCATAGTATTATCCTTCATAGATATAGATTTTATATCACTCTTTATTATTTCTTCAGTTCCTATCGTTAGCGGAATAAGCTTCATTTCATTAAGTTTTGAAGTATCTATATTCCTATAAAAATCTTCTCCACAAAAATACACTTCTTGTCCATTATAAATCTTATATATATATTCTAAATCTTTAGATACCCTTATTTTTTTTCCACATAAATCAACTAGTATATGTACATTTCTTTTTATCTCTCTAGAAAATTTTATCACATATTCAAATTCTTCTTTATTAAAATGAGAACAATTTAACCTTAATATGTCTACCCCATTTTCTATAAGTTCTTTAATAATCCATTTATCTGTAGATTTTGGTCCTATAGTAGCTATTATCTGCATAATACTCTCCCCATTATTACTGATACTTATTTCTACTACAAAAACTATATTTTTATTACTAAAATCTTTTTATATAATTTCATAAAAATATGGTATGAAATTATAGTTTTCAAAAAATTTCACACCATATTAAGACTATTATTTTTATTATCACGCATTATAAATTAAAATTAGCTAATATATTAACTATTCCTTCTATATTTAATTTTTCTATTATCTCTTCATCTTCTAGTGGTACCTTTATATATAATCCAGGTGCATTTATATTTTTAAGTAAATAAAGATGCTCACCTTTTTCACAAATCGTCTTTTTAAGGTTATCTTTAAAAAGATTTTCTACCATTTCACAACAAACTTTTGAATTTTTATCATAGAATATTTTGCACATAGAAATATCATTTTTAAATTCTATTCCAATATAAAAATCTATATTAGTTATATTGGCAATCAAGACTTTTTCTAATAAGTTTTTCCCCATATTCTTATTCTGATTTTCAGATAAATCTACAATAAAATTGCCTCTTTCTTTTAATCCTTGTGAAATGGCATTTAAAATTCTAATATTATTTATATCTATTCCGTACTTCACCCTGCCTCCAAGGAAAATTATTATTAGTTCATTCTATTCTCTTTTATGTGAAAATGTTCTAAAGTCTTTTTTATAGGAATAAGTTTATATATAGCTTATTATTTGAGGAGGTATATCGTGAAGAAATATTTTTTTGCTTTTAGTTCTGTATTAATTATATTTTTATTTACTGGTTGTAATTTTAATAAGTCACAATACATAAGACCAAAGTCTAAACCTAGTAATAATTACTATACGAATGAAATTCAAGAAAAACTAAATAATAAAGAATCCTATACAATTAAGATTTTTGATTTAAATGTATATAAGTATTATAATGTTAATGAGGACGAACACAGCATTCTACCTGAATTTGTTGAATCATTAAGTGATGAAAACTATGGAGCTGAAATAGAAAAAGACCTTAATCCTGAATATAAGTTAATTATAGAGTTTTCAGATTCAAAATATATAATAAATGCATATAATGACAAATTAATATCAGTTCATCCTTGGGATGGTGTCTATGAAGAAGATCTGATTTCTATGGAAGGTGTTTCTGATTATTATAATTTATATAAATTTTGTGAGTATATAAAGAAAGTTTCAAGTGGATTTGAGGGATAGTCTTATAATATTTTAAAAGACAGTAGATAAATCCTTGTTTTTATTCAAGCCTATCTACTGTCCAATTTTAATCAACTTATGTTCTTTCATAAAACTATTTTGATTATTATTTTGTTTACTATTTTATTTTTTTATTTCTTCTAACATTCTAAATACTCTTTTTTTATTTAAAGGGTGTATCATATTAGGAGCTATTTCATTTAATGGAGCTAATACGAATTCTCTTTCTTCCATCCTAGGATGTGGTATTGTTACAAAATCATCACTGGTTACTAAATCATCGTAAAAAATTATATCTAAATCTATTACCCTTGGTCCCCACCTAATTATTCTTTCTCTTTTCATATCTTTTTCAATATCTAGAAGTAAAGTCATTAGTTCTCTTGGATTTAATATAGTACCTACTTCTATTACAGCATTTTTGAAACTATCTTGATTTTCATATCCCCAAGGTTCTGTTTCTATTATAGTAGACTCTTTTATCACCTTTATTTCTTTATTGCTTTTAATTTTTTCTATAGCAATATTTATATTTTCTTCCTTTTCTCCAATATTGCTACCTAATGCAATATAGGCTTTATGCCAACCTCTATTTATTTCTACTGCTGCTGTATCTAAATGTCTTCCTATTGGAGCCCATGGTTTTTTTAATAATACTTTTATATTTTTAACTAAATCATAATTATATAATACATATTCTGCTGTCTTTTCTGCCGCAGTTTCTATTAAATCATAACTTTCTTTTTGAAACTCTTTTTCTATGTTATGACAAAGCTCCCCATAATGAACAGACTTTGTTAAGTCTCCTGTCTTAGATGCTAAGCTTAAATCTACATCCAATTCTAAAGATAATATAAACTTTTGCCCAAGAGATTTTTCTTCATCAAACACGCCATGGTTTGCAAATATTTCAACATCTTTTAAATATAACTTATCCATAGTCTTCCCTCTATTTCATTTTTAATATTTTATCAGTCATTATGCAAGCTCTTTTATTTTCTAGCACATCATGTACTCTAACAATTTTACAGCCTTTCATTATCCCCATAACAGTAGTTGCTATTGTTCCTTCTACTCTCTCATCTACTGGTAAGTCTAAAGCTAATCCAATCATTGATTTTCTAGAAGTTGCAAGTAAAACAGGAAATCCTATATTTACAATCTGCTCTAAGTTGTTCATTACAATTAAATTTTCTTCGTAATTTTTAGCAAATCCTATACCTGGATCCAATATAATATTTTCTCTTTTTACTCCAGCGTTTAAAGCTATATTTATACTTTCTATTAAATCTTCCAATACATTCTTCATTAAATTTGTATAAGGTTTATTTTCTCTATTATGCATTAATATGCATGGAACATTATATTCTGCTGCTACTTTAGCTATATTTTCATCTTTTTTAAATCCCCATACATCATTTATAATATCAGCTCCTGCTTTTATAGCTTCTTCTGCAGTTTTACTTTTATAAGTATCTATTGATATTAAAACATCTAATTCACTTCTTATAGCTTTAATTATTGGAACTACTCTTTTTATTTCTTCTTCTTCAGATACATATTCTGCTCCTGGTCTTGTTGATTCTCCACCTATATCTATTATATCGGCTCCATCTTCTAACATTTGTTTTGCTCTTTTTAAAGCTTCGTGAACTTCATTATATTTACCACCATCAGAAAAAGAATCTGGCGTTACATTTAGTATTCCCATAACATAAGTTCTTTCATCTAAATTTATTATTTTTCTTCCTATCTTCATATTTCCCTGCCCCTATATTATATTTTTATAATATTATAATTTTATTTTTCTTATTTTCATCCCAATAGCAATCATTATAAGCCTTACAATTAAAACAATTTCTTGAAAGCTTATCACTTTTATATATTATTTTTGAAAGCTCATCATCACTTTCTTTTCTATGCTCTTTTATGCATTTAATAATTAATGCTTTATCTTCATCAGAAAAATTTGTATCTTTTAATATTTCTCCTGCTATTATAGCACTACCTTTATGATGATCTATGCCTTCATTATATTGCAAAACTCTTCCTATATCATGTAATAATGCTATTGAGTATATTACTTCTTTATTATATCTTAATCCTTTTTCTAATACAGTTATATAAGCAATTCTTGCAACATCTAAAAAATGTTCAAGGGTATGATTACAAAATTCTCTATTTATTTCTAATTCATTTAATTCATTTAATAAGCTTTTATATTTAGGATTATTTAGAATTTTATTAACATTTTCCAAAAATCTACCTCCTATTTTAATAAACTCATTACTTCTTTTCTTAATTCGTAATCTTCTTTGAAACATCCTCTATATGTTGTAGTAATAGTTTTTGTTCCTGGCTTTTTCACACCTCTCATAGTCATGCACATATGTTCACCTTCAATTACTACCATAACACCTTCTGCATTTAAATATTTCATTATTGCATCAGCAACTTCTGTTGTTAATCTTTCTTGTAATTGTGGTTTTTTCGCATAAACTTCTACGCATCTTGCAAGTTTTGAAAGTCCTGCAACCCTTCCTTTTGGTATATATGCAATATGAGCTTTGCCATAAAAAGGTACAAGATGATGCTCACACATTGAATAAAATGTTATATCTTTTTCAAGTACTAAATCATTACCTTCAACAGTAAAAGTTTTTGACAATTCATCTTTTGCTTCTTTTCCTATGCCTGAAAATATTTCTTCATACATTCTCGCTATTCTATCTGGAGTATCTAAAAGCCCTTCTCTATTTGGATCTTCTCCAATACCCTCCAGTATTAGTTTTACTCCTTCTAATACCTTTTCTCTATCTATCATTAAGAGCACCTCCTATTTTCAATTTTTGATTCATACTCTTCTCTAATCTTAATTGTGATTTTATTTTCTGTCAAAATTCTATTTTCAAATTTACTTACACCCATTATACCTAATAAACTATTTGTTATAAATATTTCATCAGCATTCATCACTTCATCTAAGTTTATTTCTTTTTCTACTACTTGAAAATTTTTAATTACATAATCTCTAACTACTCCTGGAAGTAATCCACTTTTAACTTCTGGAGTCACTATTATGCCATCTTTCACAATAAATATGTTAGATAAACTACCCTCACATACATATCCTTTTTCATTTAAGAATATAACCTCATTATATCCTTCTTTTAAAGCCTCTTCTCGTTCTAAAAGATTTTCTAAATAATTCATAGATTTTATATATGTTAATTTCGATGTAGAATTTTTTATTGTATCTGCTAACTTTAATGAAAATCCCCTTAAATAATCTCCACTTTTATATAGTAGCTCTCTAGTTTCTAATACTATATTTTTTTCAGTGACAACTATCTTTAAAGCACAATGTCTTATATCATAGTCTTTTATTATATTATTAATATCTTCTACTTCAACTAATTCTCCAATTTGTAGCGTATTAATACCATTATTAAGTCTATTTATATGTTCCTCTAAAAATATTGGCTTATCTTTTACTAATATTGTTTCAAATACACCTCTAGCAAAAAAATATCCACTATCTATAGTTATCTTATCTTTTCCTACTATTATATTTCTCATTATAATACCCTCATTAAAGCTTTAGCTTTATCTAGTGTTTCATTATACTCATCTTCTTCTATAGAGTCATAAGTTATCCCACCACCAACTCCAAAGTAAGCTTTATTTTCTTTTTTAATAATTGTTCTTATAGCTATATTAAAATCTGCATTTCCTCTAAAATCAAAATAGCCTATAGAACCTGTATAAAGGTTTCTTTTTAATCCTTCTAATTCCTCTATTATTTCCATAGCTCTAATTTTAGGTGTTCCTGTTATAGATCCTCCAGGGAAGCATTCTCTTATGCACTTTACTGCTGATACATCATCCTTTAATACTCCCTCTACAGTTGAAACTAAATGAAATACAGTTGCATATTTTTCAAGTTTAAACAGTTCAGTTACTTTTACAGTGTGAGGTTTGCACACCTTACTTAAATCATTTCTTTCAAGGTCTACCACCATTAATAGCTCAGCTCTATCTTTCTCACTATTTATAAGCTCTAAACTATTTTTTATATCTTCCTCTTCATTTTCTCCTCTAGGTCTTGTCCCTTTTATTGGCCTTGTAACTACTTTCCCTTTATTTATTTCTATAAATCTTTCAGGTGAAGAACTTATCACTTGAAAATCTTCAAAATTCATATAAGCAGAAAAAGGCGCCTTATTTATAGTTCTTAGCTTTTTATATATTTCAAAAGACTCTTCTTCATTTTCTGTATAAAATCTTTGAGTCATATTTGCAATATAAACATCACCATTTACAATATAGTTTTTTAATTTAGTAATTGCATTTTTGTAATCTTCTTTTTCAAAGTTAGATTTAAAATTACTATTTAATGATTCAAAATTTTTCTCTTTTATTATAGTTGCTAAACCTATCTTTTCTTCTAAGTAATCTAACTCTTCATTATAACCATAATCATTTATTGATGTTATGTATTGTTTATTATTTTCTAAATCAAAAACTATTATATTCCTATAAAAAATAAACTTCATATCACTTATATTAAAATCTTCATCACTTGTATCTGGAAGACTCTCCAATATTCTTCCTGTATCATATGATATATATCCTATTGTTCCTGAAATAAGAGGAATATTGTTATAATCATGATTATAACATCTGTATTTTTCTATAAGTCTTTCTAAAACTATAAAAGGTTCACCTTGAACTTTTACTTTGTTAATAAATGCCTCTTGTCCCTTTGATTCAAAAATCATAAAAGGATTTATTCCTATAAATGAAAATTTAGATAGAACTTTATCTTCTTTAGATGAATCTAATAGTATTGTATTTATTTCATCCTTGAAAACATTATACACCTCAAGAGGATTAGAATTTATTTTAACTTCTCTTACTTTAACCATTCATATCCTCCTTAAAGTTCTTTGATATTTCAATAAAATTCTTTATTATTTTATGTCCATCTTCTGTCATTTCAGCTTCAGGATGAAATTGAACTCCAAAGATAGGATATTTTTTATGTTTTACTCCCATAACTACATTATCTTCAGTATAGCTAGTTACTTCTAAATCATTGCTAAGATTTTTATCATCTATTATAAGTGAATGATATCTTGTTACCCTTAATGGATTTTTTACATCTTTAAATATGTCTTTATTTGAATGATTAATATAACTTATTTTTCCGTGCACAGGCTCTTTTCCTTTAATTATATTACTAGAAAAATAATGACCTATACACTGATGACCTAAACATATTCCAAGTATAGGCTTAATTCCTTTGAAATTATGTAAAATCTCTAATGATATCCCTGCTTCAATTGGTGTCTTTGGTCCTGGAGAAATTATTATTCCATCTATATCTAATTTTTCTATTTCTTCAATTGTTATCTTATCATTTCTATATATTAAAACTTCTTCTCCTAGCTCTTCTATATACCTAACTAAATTAAATACAAAAGAATCATAATTATCTATCATTAAAAGCATAAATATCCTCCATGTTTTGTATTAAAAGTAAATCTATTGTGTTAAAATATTTTTAATGAATAGATTATATCATAATAATATATAACTTTAAAATTTTAAGTTATATATTATTAATTTGAAAGGAGAAGATATATGTTTAAATGCGATTTGCATATTCATTCTATTTGCTCTGATGGTAGATTTACTCCTAGCGATATAGTAAAAATGGCAAAAGAAAGAAACTTAGACTATGTTTCATTAACAGATCACGATACATTAACTGGTATAAAAGAAGCTTTAAAAGAAGCAGAAGCTATTAATGTTAAATTAATTCCTGGAATAGAACTATCTACAGAATATAATGGAGAATCAATTCACATTTTAGGCTTTTTTAATAAAGATAATTATGATAATCCAAAACTTAATAATATATTAAATGAATTTAAAGAAAGAAGAATTTCCAGAGCATATAAGATAGTTGATAACTTAAAAAAATATCATAATATTGAAATTGATATAAATAAGGTTTTATCAAATGGAAAAGATACTATTGCTAGACCTCATATAGCAAAAGCTATAATAGATGCTGGTTATTCTTATGACCATGATTATATATTTGATAATTTCATAGGCAATAATTGTCCTGCTTATATTCCATCAACTAAACTTTCTACTAAGGAAGGTATTGAATTATTAAAGAAATATAATGCTTTAGTTTTTTTAGCACATCCTGTATTAGTTAAGAAGACTCCAGTTGAAGATATATTAAATCTAGGATTCGATGGACTTGAAGCAATCTATTATAAAAATACCGAAAAAGATACAGAGAAATTTTTAAAACTAGCTAAAGATAAGAATTTATTTATTTCAAGCGGATCTGATTGTCATGGAATTCCTAATGATAAAGGCCATGGAAATGTAGGAGATGTTAATATTCCTCAAGATGGTTCTATAATTTCAATGCTAAATTGGGTGCTATCTTACAACTAAGGAGCTGTCTATAACAGCCCCTTGATACTATATATTCAAATATTTTAGTGTAAAATACTATTATAATTTTACAGTCTAAATGAAGAGGTGTATAAGACATCTCTTTATTTATTTGTTATATATTTATAAAATATTGTACTTACTATCAATACTGAAATTCCCCCAAATAAAACTACTACATAAGCTTCT
The DNA here is from genome assembly GCF_017888565.1 of Clostridium sp. GTDB lineage: Bacteria > Bacillota > Clostridia > Clostridiales > Clostridiaceae > Clostridium. The sequence goes on along the minus strand of NZ_JAGHFX010000058.1, from coordinate 340,341 downwards.
ATACTTTGAAGTAAAACTCCTGATATTAAATATGATATAGGCACAACTACTTTTACTATACTTATTGTTAAGCTTAAAGACCTCGCTCTAAATTCTTCTTCTATATTAGTTTGCATAGTATATGAAAATGGAATATCAACTAAAGATATACATATACCCATAAAAATCATTATAACCAAATAGTAAATAACATATATATGTTTATTATTTATACTATTAATAAGAAGTGGAATAGAAAGTAATATTATATTAACAGACATAATTATTCCTATTACTGAAAATATACTATTTAATTTATATTTAGCTATAATCTTTTTTACCATAAAAGCACCTATTATCATCCCTACTGGAATTGCTCCTTGAATTAATCCAAAGCTTTTAGCTGGAATTTCTAATATATTATTTAATATAATGGGTATTGGAATTGTAACTGAGAAAGATATAAAGAAGTTAAATATTATAAATATAGCTAAAATATCAACAATATATCTTTTATTTACTAAATATCTAAAACCTTCTGCTATTTCTTTAAAATAATTTAATTTTCCTATAGTAATATTTTCTTCGTTTTTTTCTTCTAATTCACTATCAATATTATATTTAAAATCAATTAAAATATCTAAAATAGCTGAAACTAAAAATGAAATAGAATTTATTAATATAAAATACTCTATACTAAATACGGCAAAAGCAATTCCCCCAAGCACAGGACCAAGTACAGAGGATATTGAATCTATTATTCTATTTCCTGCATTGATATTAACTATTTTTTCTTTTGAAACAATATTAGGTATTGCTGAATCTATGCTAACATCAAATATAATATTTATACTAGTAATAACAAAAGTACTTAAATAAATAATTCCGATGCTTAATCCTTTCCAATCACTTATTAAATATATTACAAATAGAAATATACTATTTAATAGATTCGCTGTAACTACTAATTTCTTCTTATTAAATTTGTCAGCTATAACTCCTACAATTGGATTTAATATAATTATAGGTAGTATACTCAAAATCAAAGTCGTAGAAAAACTAATACTTGACCCAGTTATTTTTAAAGTATATAAACTTATTGCAAAAGTATATATAGCTGTCCCAAATATTGATATTAAGCTTCCTAGATAAAATAAGATAATATTTTTATCCTCTTTATTTTTTATAAATTTCATTCTTATCACCTCTAGAAAATTCTATAATATCTTCTTAACACCATATCAAGTACTTATTATATATATTTTTATTGGATTTATAAAAAAAGATAGGGTTAACCCTACCTTTTTCCAAAATATAAATATGAGTAAACTTCTTCACTACTTGAAAAGTAATCTTCATATATACTAGGCTTATTTAAATAATCTGATTTTTGATCGGATATCATAGTAAAATTATATTTCCTTAGTTCTTCTTTAATATAATTAATATTAAAATTCTTTCTATTTTCTTCTTTTATAGAGTTATTTAATGCAAATTTTTTAAATAAAATATATGATAATCCAACATATGAATCTTCCTTTAAATACTTTAATATATCTTTAATAGAAAAATCATTTTCTTCAAACCAATAATTACTACTACCTCCATAGTCTAGAAATATATCAATAGATTTTTTCTTTATCGGTATATATTTAAAATCTGTGCAAATAAACATTATATTCTTTTTTAAATTACTTCTTTCAATTAATGATTTTAAGTAATTATGCTTTTCAATATTATTATCTATAGCAATATATAAACTGCTATCATTTAAATTATCATATAAATTTCTTAGTAAAAATCCTAATCCAGTTCCTATTTCTAAGATTACTTTATCATTAAAATCAATTTTACAAAGGTTATTACATGCCCAATCTAATCCTTTTCTTACGCTTAAAATATAATTTTTATCCGTTTCTTTTATATATTCTTTAATTACATTGTTATATACTTTACTTCCATCCTTCTCAGAATATTCATCAACAATTAATATTCCAGACTTTATACTATATCCCATACCACAAGCACATTTTAATTTTCCATCTAATATTTGATTGTTTTTTATATTTCCCTCTTCTAAGTATAAATCTTGTCCACAAATAACACATGATAGTAAATTTAAATTTTTAATATCTATTCCTAATTTAAAATTTCTTTTTACCTTTACTGTATTTATACTTTCTATTTTCTTTATCAATTTACCTTCTATTTCTACCAATTTATTTATTTTTTTATTTATTTCCCTTTGCTTTAAAGTAAATATATCATGTAAGATATTATTTTTTTCAGCAGCGCTAAGTTTTCCTAATGTTTCATAAATAAAAATAGATTTTATTTCATTTAATGTGAAACCTAAAGATTTTAGTTCTAAAATATTTTCAATCTCATTTTGACATTTTTCATTAAATTCATATTGAGCACCATTTTTATATGGTATTATAATCCCTAAATCTATATAATGCCTTACAGTTTCTATGCTTATTTTGTTTACCTTACTAAATTCCCCAATTTTCATATATACTCTCACTTTTCAATATTATAATAATTTAATTTTATATTAATTTATTAAGGCTTTCAAATATCTTTAATAATAAAAAAGAGATACTACCAAAAAATAATATCTCTTTAAATAATTACATTTAAATCTATTTATTTACCTATTCTTTTATCATCATTAAACCACTTAGTTTGAGTTGTTGGATTACTAACTATTCCTAATGCTACTAATATAGATAGTATCGTGTTAGTTATAGCTTGATACTCTTCTGGTACTACATCTATACCAAAAGCACTTAAAATCATTGGTATTAATGCAAGAATAGAAACCCATAAACCATAGTTCTTAAATCTTGACCAATCAAAGTTCATAATAAATCCCCTCCTTGCCTATGATATATTTTATTCACATAATTAAAATATGTGAATAAAATAGTGTAGAATTAAAATTCTAAATTCCTTATGTAATAATATCTTAAAATTTTAAATACTTATACCTATTTATAGTAAAAATAAAACTGTATCAATACAAGTTAAATAAGACTCATATTGATACAGCTTTATTTTTTAAATTAATTTAATTCCTCTTCTAAGAAAGCTTTATATCCTCTCATAGTTTCATAGATATCTAGCTTACTTGAAACTTCCCAAGGAGCATGCATATTTTGAAGTGCTACTCCACAATCAATAACTTCCATATTATATTCTGCTAAGATATATGCGATTGTTCCACCGCCGCCTTGATCTACTTTACCAAGTTCAGCTGTTTGGAATAAAACATCATTTTTATCCATAACATTTCTAAGCCATGCCATAAACTCTGGATTTGCATCATTACATCCTGATTTTCCTCTAGCTCCTGTATATTTACTAAATACAAGACCCTTACCAAAATATGCAGAGTTTTTCTTCTCCATTACAGAAGGATAATTAGGATCATAAGCCGCTGTAACATCTGCTGATAACATCTTTGAATTTGCTAATGCTCTTCTTAACTTTAAACTTGAATATTCTCCTAGTCTATCCATTACTTCAGCAACAACATTTTCAAAGAATTTTGAGTGCATACCAGTTGCTCCGTTACTTCCTACTTCTTCTTTATCTACTAATAATACTACTGAAGTGTATTTACTCTTATCTAAATCTAAAAGAGCCATTAATGAAGTATAAGCACAAACTCTATCATCTTGACCATATGCCATTATCATACTTCTATCTAATCCATATTCTCTAGCTCTTCCTGCTGGAACTACTTCTATTTCTGCTGATAAAAAATCTTCTTCTTCAAAATTATACTTTTCTTTTAAAATATTAAGAATATTTGCTTTAACAGCATCCTTTTCACACCCTTCTAAAGGCATGTTTCCAACTAATAAATTTAAATCTTCACCTTCAATAACTACATTAGCCTTCTTTTGAAGTTGATCTGCAGATAAATGTATTAAAAGGTCAGATATTCCTACAACAGGATCATTATTATCTTCACCAATTACTACATCAATTTTTGTACCATCTTTCTTAACAACAACTCCATGTAATGCTAAAGGTAATGTAACCCATTGATATTTTTTTACTCCACCATAATAATGTGTTTCCATCATAGCAAGGTTAGAATCTTCATATAGAGGATTTTGCTTTAAATCTAATCTTGGAGAATCTACATGAGATCCTATTATTCTCATACCTTTTTCAATTGGCTCTTCACCAATAAGAAATAGTGCTAATGCTTTATCTTTATTATTGATAAATATCTTATCACCTGATTTTAAAGTTTCTCCATTTTCTATAACTTCTTCTAAATCTCTATATCCTAGAGCAATAGCCATATCTACACTTGTTAATACACATTCTCTTTCTGTCTTGCATAAAGACATATAATCTATATATCCTTTACAAAAATCAAATAATTCCTCTTTCTTATCTCCTGTATATTTTAACCAAGGATTTTTTTTATCTTCCTTTTTGTCCATATTAGCCCTCCTAATTTTATTTATTGTAATTATTATTTAAATCTATACTATATTAATATAAGTATTATTCTATTATCTTATCCATTCTACTTTCAATTATATCTACTGGAGTAACATCAGACATAAGTGAATGTCTATAATTTACAGCAGCAGCTTCTATTATCACAGCAATATTTCTTCCTGGCCTTACAGGAACTCTAAGCTTTCTAACTTTAACCCCCAATATATCTTGACGATCATCATTTAATCCTAGTCTATCGTAATCCCCATCATCTTTCCAATGTTCAAAATGCATAAGCAATTGTATATCCTTTTCAGGTAATATTGAACTTAATCCATATAATGATGCTACATCTATTATTCCAATTCCTCTTACTTCAAGCATACCTATAGTAATTCTTGGAGATCTACCAATTAACTCACCATCAATTTCTTTTATATCTACTGCATCATCAGTTACTAATCTATGACCTCTTTTTATAAGTTCTAAAGCAGTTTCACTTTTGCCAATTCCACTTTCACCTGTTATTAATATTCCTATTCCATATACATCAACTAATACTCCATGTAGTCTAGTTTCTGGTGCTAATTGTCCTGTAAGATAAATTGTTAACTTACTAATCAGTTTTGTAGTAACTAATCTCGTTCTTATAAGCCAAATTTTATTTTTCTTAGCTGCTTTTAATAATTCCTCGTGAGGCTCTAAGTCCCTTGTAATTACTAAACATTTTAAATTAAAGCTGAAGTATTTATCTATTCTTTTCTTACGAAGTTCTAACCCCATAGCATCTAAAAAACTCCATTCAGCTTTTCCTATTACCTGTATTCTTTCAGGAGCAAAGTAATTATAAAACCCTGATAATTGTAATCCTGGTCTATTTATATCATTAACAAATACTTCTACATTTTTCTCTCCTTCAACTAATACTTCCATGTCAAAATCTTTTATTATCTTTTCAACTGTAACTGACAAATTTATCACCCTTTAATTTCTTTTTTTTGGTTCTACTGTTTCTAGTTGAGCTCTAAAATTACTTTTTACACTATCTATATATCTTCTTCTTAAAATTTGTTGCTCTTCTTTTTCTGAATCGTTTAATCCCTCTTCTTTACTTTTCTTGTAAAGTTCATTAATTCTTTTTATTACATCATCCATCTTCATGTTTTGGTAATCCATCTTTAGTTCTCCTTCTTAACTTAATTTAAATTTAACCCTTTCTTATATTTTACCCTCTATTTTAATCAATATCAACTTATATAATTTCGACAAACTCTTTTCCCTTTATTTTTTATATTAAATAAATATCATTACATAATTTTCATTATATTCTTTAATATTACAAATTATGATAAAATTTACAGAAAAAATTTAGACAAATTTGTTGTTATTTGTTTTATGATTTCATTTTACATTTTTACACTTTTTGGTATAATATTGTTATAACAAGATGTATTTTGTAAATAGATGGAGGTGCTACTAAAAATGATAAAGAAATGTAGAAGACAAATAATACTAAAGAAAGCTATACTAAACTTCTTATTAGGATACCTTTCTCCAAGCAACAAATTAATAATTTATCTTTCACAAGATTTGGACAAGCTAATAAGTAAATCACAAAAGAATATCTATAAAAGATATATTAGAAAACACTTTGGTAGCAACCCTTTGAAAAAGGTTGCTTAAATAGTCTACTCAATATTTATTATGTGTGAATTTGATGATTACTTTATTTATAAATTAGTTAAATATAATTCCTTATAAAAAAATATAGAAACTTTTTTAGCTATTAACTTAAAAAGTTTCTATATTCTTTAAATAAAAAACACCTTATTATATAAGGTGTTATTAGCAAATATACTCCCAACATGCCGGTCACTTAAATATTCATACCTGCGGCTCGCAGGTGGGTTAAGCTCACTAATCCGCTGCCTTCTCCTGCCACTTAAAGTGAATTACTGAAGCCTGACATTGTTTTAGCTATTGCAAATCCCGTATCAATAATGTAGGTTGAATATTATAAGCTTAGCGCACATCTCAGGATTTATTTTATGATTTTATTATATCATAGATTATTTCATATGCAATAGAATTTTTTTCATGTGTACCTATCAATTAGCAAATAAACTCTTTTGCAACATCCTCAATAGATAAATCACTATCTTCTTCTGTAAATAAGGCCATGAATTGAATGCTTTCACAGTTTACTGAATCAATTTGAAAAGCCATAACCTCTCCTGAAATTTCTAACTCTTCAACTATTTCTTCAATTATATCAACAACTTCATCATTTCCATATTCATAAAGATACGGAATGAAGTATTCTTTATACCATTGACTACTTTCTTCTTCATAATCGCTTTCTTCATTTGAATAACTTCTTGCTGCTTTTAAAACATCTTCATCAAAGTCTAAAAAGAATTTTACTAAGAATAGACCATCTCCTTTTTTTAATTCTTCAATTTCAGTTAAACAATTTTCATCTAATATTTCTATAATCTTACTACAATTCATAATTTCCTCCAATTAATATAACAATTTTTTATATTCCTTTTTAACAGCTAAAAACTCCTTATCATCTTCTACTAAGTTTAACTCCTCTTTTCCATCTACGTTATCTACTCTAAAGACATATACATCTTCACTCTTTTCATCGATTGGAGCTAATAATAAATATTCTATTTCTTCTAAATAAATTCTTGCTATAGCCTCAAAATCTACTTTATTACCATCTTCATCTAAAAAGCTCATTATCTTCTTTTCATTATCATCTAAGTTTAATTCTTTATTATTCATTTTGTTCTCCTTTAATTTAATTATCAAATAATATTTTATATTTAAAAAAGATTTTTTACCACTATTTTTTTACTTCACTATATTTATGTGTAATCAAATTTTGTAACTATATGCATATTTTTTTCATATTATGAAGTAATAATAATTTCAGAGGACAAATTTATGCTAGAGACAATATTATTAGTTTTATCAGTATCAATAGATTCATTCCTAGCAAGTATTGCATATGGCACTAGTAAAATTAAAATCCCACTTACCTCTGCGTTGATAGTGGATATAATTTCAGCTAGTATGCTCGGATTTTCACTTCTAGTTGGTGGATTCCTTCAAAATTATATATCTGCTAATGTTGCAAGAATTATAAGTTTTCTTGTACTTTTTCTTTTAGGAGTATATAGACTTTTTGAAAGTTTATTGAAATCTTATATAAAAAATAAATCAAATGATTTATCACCATTGACTTTTAAATTATTCGATTTTAATATCGTTTTACAAGTATATGCTGATGAAATAAAGGCTGATTTTGATAAATCTAAAATACTTACATCAAAAGAGGCCTTCTATCTTGCTATGGCTCTATCATTAGATAGTTTAGCAGTTGGATTTGGTAGCAGCCTTATATCTATTAACTATATTCAAGTTCTTATAGTTGCCTTATTAATTGGCATAATAGCAATTTTATTCGGAGCATTTATAGGGAGAAAATTAGTCGAAAATACAAATATAAATCTCTCTTGGTTATCAGGCGCAATGCTAATCATTTTAGCTTTTTTAAGAGCATTTTAAAGGCTGCTAAAAATAACTTAGCAGCCTCATTTTTTAATATCCCTTATTCATTTGCTTCTTTTTTCTTTTTATTGAATAACATAAATGCACCGAATCCAACTATAATTAACCCTATAATTATTAAATAAATAGGATTATTTCCACCAGTAGCTGGTAAAGTCACTCCATTTTCATTATTAGTTTTTTCTGCAATTATAAATTTACTAAAATGTGATGTTTTAAATGTTACTTCATTTCCGTTTATAGTTGTTTCTAATTGTTCAAAAGTCTTGGTTTCTTCATTATAGTAGAATACAGCTAAGTTTTGTTTATTTAATCCCCTAAAATCCTCATCTGTCAAATTTAATGTAATAGTTGCAAATCCATCTTTAAAGTTATGAATATAAACTATTTCATCGACGGTCTTAACATATAGATTAAATTCAAATACTTTCTTAACTCCTTTAATTCCAGCTGTAACGCTTGCATCTTCATTAACCTTCATTTCAAAAATTATACTTGAACCTTCTTTTAATAAAGCTTTATCAATTAAACTAAATGGTAGTATTATTGTATGATATCCATTTTTAATTTCAAAAGATCCATTTCCAGTCTTTATAGCTTCCATATCTTTTATTTCAAGTCTAATTTCATTTGATGGATTTTTTATAATTACTTCGTTCTTTCCATTAGGATTTTCTACTTTTTCTACTATATTTTCTATAGGATTAGTTGTTCCATTATCATCTTTTACAATAACTTCACATGTAGCTTTAAAGCCTCCATCCTTTGTTGTTACCGTTATTGTTACTTTTCCTGCTCCTACTGCTATTACTTTTCCATTTGCATCAACCTTTGCAATCTTTTCATCACTTGATGTCCATGTTACATCTTTATTTGTTGCATCTGCTGGTGAAATGCTAGCTTTTAATCCTAAGCTTTCATTTATCTTTAATTCTAATGATGTCTTATCTAAGCTTACTCCTGTTACTTTTATTACTGGTACTTCTTCATTTTTCACAGTGATATCACATGTAGCTTTAAAGTTTCCATCCTTTGTTGTTACTGTTATTGTTGCTTTTCCTGCTCCTACTGCTGTTACTTTTCCATTTTCATCTACCTTTGCAATATCTTCATTACTTGAAGTCCAAGTAACTTCTTTATTTGTTGCATCTGATGGTGAAATGCTTGCTTTTAATTCTAAGCTTTCATTTATCTTTAATTCTGATGATGTCTTGTCTAAGCTTACTCCTGTTACTTTTACTACTGGTGTTACTTTTCCAACTACTATTCTACCTTCAACAGCATAATTTACATCTCCAAGTTCTTTAATATATGCTTCTAAAGCTTCGTCTAATGCTTGGAATTCATTTTCTGTTTTAGCATCCTTAAAGTGTGGATACGAATCTCCACCCGCCGCCATAAAATCATTTGTAGCAACAAGATATTTTGCATTCATATCTAATTCTTTTCCATCCATAGTTATACTAATTATCCTATTACCTGCTTCATTATCTTTATCAAATATATACTTTATTCCTGCTACATGAGTGAATTGTCCTGCAGTAGCTGGATATGACTTAACTCCATGCTCAAGAATATCTTTTATTTGTGCTCCTGTTAAATACTTAGTAACTATATAATTTCCAAATGGGAGAACCTTAATAATTTCTCCTTTTGTTATTTCTCCTTCATTTATACTATCACGTATTCCACCACCATTAGTTATGGCAATTTCAGCACCTGTTACATGAATCATTGAATCTGTTATTAAATTTCCAAGATTAGTTTCTTTTGTTCTAGCATTTTCTCTCGCTCCATCTAAAATAACCTTAGAATTTCCTACTACTTTTGATAAAATTACCTCTTGTACTTCATCAATATCTTTAATTTTTGCAGTTACAGTTTCATCAGGCTCTATGGTAGATGCTGTGCTCTTTGGAATTAAAGTTGCTACTTTATTTAACACTTTTTTTGTTTCTTTATCTATAGTAATTTTTACTTGTCCAAGATTCGCTTCATATTCCCCTGTACTTACTATTATAGTTCCATTGTCAGCTTCCAAGCCTGTTGGATATTTGCTATGACTATGTCCATCTACTATTATGTCTATTCCGCTAACCGCTTTTGCTATCATTGGAGATGTTATTTCACTAGAAGCATCTGTTCCAATATGGGCTATGGCAATTATTACATTAGCACCCTTAGCCTTTAACTCTTCAACTTGCTTTTTAGCACTTTCTATAGGATCGTTAAATTTTATCCCTATAACATTATTAGGGTTAGTCTTATATGCAGTTTCTGGAGTTGATAATCCAAATAATCCAACTTTAATTCCATCTATTTCTTTTATTAAATTTGAATTTAATAATGTATTATCTCCCTTCATAACATTTGAAGAAATTATAGGGAAACTATTATCTCCTTCTGATGACATATTAGCAAGTTCTAAAAGTCTTTGATACCCATAATTAAAATCATGATTACCTGGTGTCATCGCATCATACCCTGCAAGTTTCATTAATGTTACAATATCTTCGCCTTTTTTCATTGTGGCAAATGGTAATCCATGAAGTGTATCACCTGCATCAACTAATAGAGAATTTTGAATGCTCTTCTTTATTGCTGATATAGTATCTATACCAATAACACTTGAATCCCCTTTAACTCTTCCATGTGTATCATTAGTATGAAGTATTGTTATCTCTACATCATTACTAGATAATTTTTCAATTTCTCCTGAGTCTCTGACTCTTAATCTATGCCCCTCTGGATCTTCAGATGCAAGTCCAATTGCAGAAATTTTGTCTCCTACATTAATTCTTTCCTTCCATTCATCATCTACTCCTGGATTTTTACTGCTTCTTACATACCCTTCAACATATACTCTTGATTCTCCTGAACCATCATCTACAAATATACTTTGTCCTTCAATCCTAGTTACTTTTCCTTCAACCTTAACTAAAAGACCTTCTTTTTCTTCTAGCATACTATCTTTTGTTGAAAGTTTCATCGGCTGTACTAAATTAATATTTTCATCAATTATTTGTAATCCTAAACTTTCATTTTTAAGAGCTACTTGAGCATCATTTAGATATGATGAAACTTTTCCTTTAATTCTTACTTTTTGACCTAATTTTACTGATGTTGTTGAAACACCGAATATAGTTAACCCTGCTGTTTCATCTTGAACATAAATAACATCAAAGAATGAATTTCCAGGCGCAGCTAAATTTGATGCTGCTGTTACATATCCCTCAACTACTACAGATTCACCAAATCTATCTGGAAGATTATCATTGTTAGAATCTACTCTTACATCAGCAATTTTGCTTACTGGAAGTTCAGGTGCCGCAGCAAGTTCTTTTATAACTTTTTCTGTTATTTGATAATTAGAATAATCTAATCCATCCATCTCAAAGTTTGAGAAGAATGTAGCACCTGATGCTATAACTTTTGCACCGTTACTTAACGTTTCAACTGCTAAACCGACAACATCACCTTTTCCTACTGTGACATTGTCCTTTTGGTTATCAGCATCACTTCCATAAGTAGTTGCATGACCTTTTACTAAAATATCGATATTGGATGTATCCGATGGCATTATAAGAGTTGATCCACTATAAAAACTATATTTTTTAGTTGTATCTATTCCATTCATCCAGCTACTTTCTGTATTATAATCATCAAAATATAATCTAAACGCTTGACCACCATTTTCGTTATCATCTGTAACTTGGTCATCATTAAATCTTATTTTTGCTCCTATTGCTTCAAGTACTGAATTTCCTTGAACTGCATTACCATACTCCCCAGTAGCATCTTTATAATCTGCCTTTGATGTTATTGCAATATTACCTCCATTTTTAACAAACCTAGCTATTGCATCTAATTCATCTTGAGTATACTTTTGTGGAACTAACCCATAAGTTGCATTAGTTGTGCTTTGTGGGTCTGATAAAATTAATAATGATATTCCTTTTAATACTTCATCTGTTATAGCCTTAGTATTTATAATTGATTTAACCTTATTTTGTCCCATTAAAGCAGTTAATGTTGTAACTTTACCTGAATAATCTCCTGATACATATTGATTTTGATGCGCACCATCTATAATAACTTTAGAAACTTCATTTGATCCTAAAACTTCAACTTCAATTGCTCCTTTAAATTCTTTAACTTCTCCATTAATAGTAGCTGTTACTTTTACTTGGAACGAATAATCTCCAGCTTTTTCAAATTTATGTGGTAACTTTGCAACTATTGATGAACCTGCATCTACTTTCTCAATAATTTGAGTATCTATAGCTTCACTTCCATTATTTAAATAGTAATCTACTTTAACATTATTTATAGATACTGCTTCATTGTTATATATAGTAGTTCCTATATTAAATTCTTCACCAGCAATAATTACTTCTGTATCAGAATCCACTGTAGAAATCCCAAAATTTTCTCTTTCTCCAACCCAAACTGCAGATGTAACCGCTATATCACTATCTGCTTGATCTACTCTTACATAGTAATATGAACTTGTTGATTTATCTAATGTAAATGACCAGTTCTTAGTTGTAGAATTTATATTATCAATTGATTTAACAACTTTGCCACCATCACCTATTATTGAAATCTTTTTAATATTATCTCCAGAATTTATATCCTCAACATTAACATTAAACTCTAATAAATCGGTTTGTGGTATTATTGATCCCATGGTATTTCCATTAACTTCATAAGAAATTTCTAAATTTTCATCTTCTGTTGCATAAACTCTTCTTTCTTTTATTGCATCATAAACAGACTCTCTTGAGAGATCAGAGGCTTCTACAACAGTTCTCGCTGTATTTGCATTTCCCCATTTACCTTTATGGTTATCTTGGTTATTAGTAGGAGCAACATGCCATCCTTTATCAAGTGCTCTTGTATAATATTCATATGAAGGGAAATATCCTGATCCTCTAATAGCTCCTTCACCATTTCCTACTTCAATTAATGTAACTTGCTTATCTATTTCAGCATCATAATAGGCAAAGTCACTAAAATCTCCAAAAGTTTTTCCTGGGTGGTTTAATTGTGAAATAGATTGTTTTTGGGTCTTTAAAGCATTATAGTAATTTTTTAAATCCATCTTGTTATTTGTTCTTGTCTCAAATCCTGGTGTATTAAAAGTATTTATATGCCCATATCCACCAGTTGATCCTGACCATGTCATTTCATATCCATAAATAGCTACAAAATTTCCATCTTTATTATATTTATCTGCAGCAGTTAATCCTTTATTCCATGCCTCACTCATTGATCCATCAGCTAGACTTGCTTTTGTATCATTATCAAACCAGTTAGAATGGTCTGTTACAGCTAAAAAATCTACCTTTGCATTATTTTGTGCATATTGGTAGGCATCATCTACTGTACCGGTACCATCTGATATATTAGTATGAGAATGTAATTGCCCAAAATATAAATTTTTCTGAACCTCTCCAATTGTAAACTTCCATTCTTGAGATGTTAAATTTCCTAAAGAATCTTTGACTTCAACTAAAACAGTATGAGTACCATCTGCTAAATCTTCTTCTACAGAGTATTTTACGATTTGACTATCTTTATTTATGTTACCGCTTACATCTTTTCCATCAAGTGATAACTTAATTGAATCCATATTTATTCCTGATTCATCATTAAAAGTTGCACTAATTTCAGGGCGTCTTAAATCTCCTATATTTTGTCCATTAGCTGGCTTTAACTCACTAACTGTTGGTCCAACTTTATCTGTAACTTTATTTACAGTCACCTTACATTCTGCTTTTATATCTGCTTTTATTGTTGATCTAACTTCTATAGTTGTTTCCCCTTCTTTAACGGCAACAACTTTTCCCTCATTAGCTACTGTTGCTATTTCAGGATTTAAACTTATATATTCAACACCTTTTTCTGTTGTATTTTCAGGGACATAAGAAAGTGTTAAGCTTTTATTTTCTCCAACTTCTAAAGATATATTTTCATCAATATTTAATCCAGTTAATGAAATATCTATGGCTGAGTAACTTGTATTTCTAGGCGTTGGCTCTTTTGCGTAAAAATCATTTTCATTGTTATTTGTATCCCAACCGTTAGTTACTCCATTATTTGAACCATCATTATCTTTACGCTGAACACTTAGAGTATTTCCCATTCCCTTTGCAGTAGCATTTCCTTCTGCTTCATTAGCTGCTCCTATCCCAACTAAATCAATTACTTGTGCATTACTATCTACAAGTCTAACTTTACAGTCAGACCCTCCCATAGCTATTTTACCATCTTTTATATCTGGGTCTGGTAATTCATCTGTTCCAGCAGCTCCTTTTGCTTCCTGTATTAAGTAATATCCATTCCCTTTAATAACTCCTGATAAAATAGTGAAATTTGATGTTCCTGCAAAATTACCTGCTTTAGCTGCATACTCTATTTTCCAACCATCAATATTTACATCAGCATCTGTTGGATTATACAGTTCTATGAAATCGTTTTTATATTTAGATCCACCATTTCCTCCACCGCCATATACTTCACTTATCACTATATTACTTGATTTTTCTGCTTTCACTTCTTTTACTGGTACAGTTATTAGTCCTACTATCATTGTAAGTGCCATAAATGAGCTTAATATCCTGCTTTTTAAAAGCTTTTTCATATTCATCCCCCTTAAAATATTTTAATAAGCTCTTGGTATAAGTAATTATTCTTATACCTTTAATTAATTATGCCAAACTTAAAAGCAAATTTAAAATAGAATACCTTTGTACCTCCCCCAAAAATTCCCCCCTCCATCTTTTACTAATTTAATTTTATCATTTAGTTCCTGTACTTCAAGTCGAATATAATTATATAAAATGATTATTTTTTTCTATATTTCGACATACTATTTAGTGTATTTTTTAATATACTTTACATATTATATTATTTTTTATTATTTGTTTATTATTTAAATACTTTTATTAAATTTCTTATATTATGTTAAGTAAATATAATTTATTATGTTAAGTAAAACTTTAGTTAAACATATTAAAGAAAATTAACAATAGGTGTAGTCTCATAAATCTATTTAATATAAAATTTATTCAATTTCAAGTAAGCTTTATTGTCTTAAAAAAGTTAATATCTTATTTTTATAAAGGGGCTAACGAAACGCGAGCTCTTTTTAAACCATTGATTTTACTTACTTAAATACGTTTTTTTGACTTAACTAGAAATTTATATATATATTGTTTATATATATGCAAAATGGAAGCTCAAGTTTGAACTTCCATTTTTATCGGCTAATATCAAAATTTATCTTGATACAGCCCCTTTAATTTAGTTTTTCTTTACATTATTAATTTAAAAATTCTTTCTTTTTATTAAATATAAAAAATCCTCCTGTTAATACTAATAAAAATCCGAATACTATTCCATTTACAGGACTATTTCCACCAGTAGCTGGTAAAGTTACTCCATTTTCATTACTAGCCTTTTCTGCAATTATAAACTTACTAAAATGTGATGTTTTAAATGTTACTTCATTTCCATTTATAGTTGTTTCTAATTGCTCGAATGTTCTAGTTTCTTCATTATAGTAGAATACAGCTAAGTTTTCTTTATTTAATCCTTTTAGATCCTCATCTGTTAACTTTAATGTTATAGTTGCAACTCCATCTTTAAAGTTATGAATTGTAACTAGTTCATCACCAGTCTTAACATATAGATTAAATTCAAATACTTTCTTAACTCCTTTAATTCCAGATGTAATAGTTGCATCTTCATTAACCTTCATTTCAAAAATTATACTTGAACCTTCTTTCAATAATTCTTTATCAATTAAACTAAATGGTAGTATTATTGTATGATCTCCATTTTTAATTTCAAAAGATCCATTTCCATTCTTTATAGCTTCAATATCTTTTATTTCAAGTCTAATTTCATTTGATGGATTTTTTATAATTACTTCATTCTTTCCGTTAGGATTTTCTACTTTATCTATTATATTTTCTATAGGATTAGTTGTTCCATTATCATTCTTATCAGCTTTTACAGTAACTTCACATGTAGCCTTAAAGTCTCCATCCTTTGTTATAACTGTTATTGTCGCTTTTCCTACTCCTACTGCTGTTACTATTCCATTTTCATCTACCTTCGCAATCTTTTCATCGCTTGTTGTCCAAGTAACTTCTTTATTTGTTGCATCTGATGGTGAAATTGTTGCCTTTAATTCTAAACTCTCACTTATCTTTAATTCTGCTGATGTCTTATCTAAACTTACTCCTGTTACTTTTATTACCGGTACTTCTTCATTTTTCACGGTAATTTCACATGTAGCTTTAAAGTTTCCATCCTTCGTTGTTACTGTTATTGTTGCTTTTCCTACTCCTACTGCTGTTACTTTTCCATTTTCATCTACCTTTGCAATCTTTTCATCGCTTGTTGTCCAAGTAACTTCTTTATTTATTGCATCTGATGGTGAAATATTTGCTTTTAATTCTAAGATCTCATTTATCTTTAATTCTGCTGATGTCTTATCTAAGCTTACTCCTGTTACCTTCACATCCTCTGGCTTTTCTTCTTCCGGCTCTGCTGTACAATTAATTTTCATCATTATTGTCTTTGTTGCTTGTCCAGCTCTACCGTCATCGGTATACCAAGGTAAATCAATAGTTTCTTGTGTAGGCTCAATATGAAGCTTTAATTCATTCATACCTGGTTTCAACTCTATTTTTTCTACATATACATTACCATATTCGTCCATAGCACCAGGATATAATTTATTAATATCTTCATCATTTATTGTAAACTCTACTCCATATGGCACTGTAGCTTTTAATGTAAAGTCCTTTTTATCAGTTTCATATTCTATACTATCTCCATAAGATATTCTTGGCATAGAAACCATCATAGGCATATCTACCCAACGAAGTACATAATCATCTACAATCATTGAATTTCCACCTTGATTCTTAACTGTTAATTTCATATTAGTATCAGTTGAACTATATGCCCAATTACCATAATCTTCAGTGTCATTTTGAACACGGTTATGACTTGTAAATGCTTCTGTAGTCCATGATCCTCTTGTATATTTATATTGAATGCTTTTTCCTGCCATCATTTTAAATTTATATTCTACTATATCTCTAGATGTTGCTCCACTTGGTACTGTAAGTCTTCCACCTGATGCATTCCACCCATTTAAATCTCCTGCAATATAAATATCATCTGTAGCTGGTGTATAGTTTGGAATATGAAGTCTTAATGTTACATCTACCATAACTAGTGTTGGAGTAACAGATTTTTCTTCTGAATAAGCTCTATTGTAGAATTTATCATATGCTGTAACTTTATAAGTATAGTTTTTATCATTACTTACTGTAAAATCTACAAATTCTCTAGAAACTTTATCTTCTACAGAAACTTTTACAAATTCACTATTACCTTCTTTACGATATACTTCAAATCCTTCGACATCAACTCCATCTGATTCCCAATTAAGTTTTGCCCTATTAGATTCTACAAGAATATCATTAAGTATAGGTGATTTTGGTGCAGTATTATCTTCACTATTCATTATTGCATTCATTGATGCTTCAGCTGACTCTGTATAATTATCTCCAGCATTTGTTGTTGCTTTAGCATAATATTTATATATTCCTGCTTCTGTTGGTTCAAATGTTGCATAATAAGCTTTTGATCCATCATCTAAATCTGCTTTGTATCTTAACTTAGTACTATTGGCATTATCTTTTGATGTTCCCTCCTTATAATACATAAGTCTAGCTTCAAAGTTTGGAACTTCCTTTCCCTTATATTCACTATTGTCAGTTAATCCTGGAATATTAATATTTACAACTATTTCATCAGTTTTATTGCCTACACCAATAGTTAAATCTTTTACAGCATTAGGTTTACTAATTGATTTAATATTAAATGAAGGTAATGCAGTTACTGAATCACTAAATTCACTTTCTCCACCTTCATTTATAGCTGTAACATAATAATAATATCTTGTTCCATCTACAACATTTTCATCAATAAAACTTGTATTAGTTTCTTCTCCAACCTTTTCAGATTTTTGACCTTCAAGATTAGTTCTATAGATATTATATTTTGTAGCACCAGAAACTTCATTCCAAGTAAGAGTAACCTTTCCTTGTTCAGCTTTCGCCTTAAGTCCTTGTACTTTATCAACTGTTACTATCTTATTGCTAGATACCATCATTAATCCTGTTTGAGCTGGAATTGTTACTTTTACTTTTCCATCTTTTACAGTTGCAGATATATTTCCATATAACTCATCCTTTAAAATTAAGCCTTCTGGTAAGAACCCTGTTACATCTGCTTCAATAGTTTTCTCTGTATTTGATTGATTTAAAACTAATAATGCTCCCTTTTCAGAATTCTTTCTTGCATAAGCAATAACATTATCATTTGCATAAGCAGTTTGAAGTTCACCAGTTGCAAACAAATCAAGATTTTCATTTCTGACTCTTGCAGCATTTTTATACACATCGAATAATTCTGAATATCTACCTACAGCAGAATACTCTCCATTAGATTCTGAAACTCTTTCCCATGGGAATGATCTTCTTGAATCCGGATCCTTTGTTCCAGTTACACCAACCTCATCACCATAGTAAATTGTAGGTGCTCCTGCATATCCCATTTGGAATATAGCTGTTAATGCTTGTAGTTTTAATGCATTGTCTGATGCTTCTGGAGCAATCTTAGTGTTTTCTTCTTCCCATGTAGGATTATCTATCTTAGTTATATTACGTATAGTATCATGAGAATCTACTAAATTTAACATTGCTTGCCATGCTTCTTTAGGATAGTTTTCTCTTATTACTTCTAATGCATTGTTAAAATTCACTGCATTACCACTTATTATATAATTTTGAAGGGCAGCTCTAAATTGATAGTTCATAACTGAATCAAATTGATCTCCTAATAAATAATGAGTTGCAACTCCCCATTCTTCTCCTAATATAACTGGATCATCTATTACATTTCCATTAACATCTAGTCTTCCAGCAGTTGATTTTACAGCTTCTCTAAATTTTTGCCATGTACTTGTTGATACATCTGGTGCAACGTCTAATCTCCAACCCCTTGCACCCATCCACATCCATCTTTGAGATGCTGCATATTCCATATTTTTTTCTGCTTCTCTATCACTCATACCTGTTAAATCGTATCCGATAACATTCTCTCTATAATCAACATTATTCCATTCATGATTTCCGGAAATCGCTAACTCATCACCTTCTTGAGGCGCTTTTGCCTCCATTACTGGTAATGAATCATATCCCCACCAGCCTTCATATTTATAATGCTGATCTTTTGCATCTAAAGCATTTCCATCCTTATCTCTTATAACCCATTCATTTTCTACTTTAAACCAAGTTGTAAACTTAAAGTCTTCTGGATAAGAGTAATTTTTACCAGTTAAAGGATTCTTTGTATTTTCAAATTCCTTAATAACCTCTTTTTCTGCTTTCTCCTGAGATTTTCCTGTATTAACTTTATCCCATACCTTTCTCCAATATTCATAAGCCCCAATTTCTGGATACTTCTCATATCTATCAAAATATATAGAATCATCACCAACATGATTAAATACACCATCTGCTATTAACTTAATTCCATTCTCTTCAGCAGCTTTTGCAAAAGCTTGATATACTCTATCTGAATATGCTCTAGTTGCTTCATAATTTAATCCTGAAGTAGGATCACCTTCTTTATTATAAACAGGTTGTCCAAACATTGGATCTAATGATTTATAATCAGTTGCATCATATTTATGATTAGATGCAGCCCAAGCCACTGGATTTAAATATATAGCTGATATTCCTATTGATTTTAAATACTGAAGTTTTTCTTCTATTCCTTGAATATCTCCTCCATAAAATTCATTAGTCCATATACTATCTGTTTTTGAATTAGGATAATATGGTTTATTTTCAGGAGTTGCATGTCTTGGATTTTCAGGATAATCACTCCACTCACCCCATACCTTTGATAATGCTGGATCATTTTTTACTCCTCCATCATAATATTGAATATCATATGACTTAAGATTCCCATCAGCATCAATATAACCTCTATATCCATCTAATAGTTTAGCTCTATTATTTTCTTCATTTCCATCAAAAAATCTATCAGGGAATATTTGATATACAACTGCTTTCTTCATCCAATCTGGAGTTTTATAATCTTTATCATATACTGTTAGATTATATGGCAGTACACCTTCTTCTGCTGTTGAACCACTTCCACCACTTAAACCATCATCACCATATTCAAGCTTTGTTTTTCCATCAACCAATATAAATTTATAACCCCAAATACCAATTCCCTTAAAGTCTGTTTTGGGTACTATTACTTCATAGTAATCTGTTTCATTAATTGTAGTTGCTTTTCTCATATCATAGCTTTTTGCTACTCCGTTACCATCTATAAGTTCAACCTTTGCAACTTGAACATCATCTTTTGCTACTCCAATTCTTAGAGTTAAATCCTCACTTTCCTCTTTTATTGCTCCAAATGGCTTTTTATAAGTGATACTTCTTGAATCAAATGTTATTGCTGATTTATTTATGAGCCCATCAAAATTTCCTTCTGCTACCTTATAATTATGAGTTAACTTTTTATCACCTTTATAATTTATAGTAAATATAACATCTGCTGGGTCTAGAGTATTTACTATTAAATTACTTCCACCTTCATCTGCTCCATAACTCTCATCCCAATTTGCCCCAAAAGCTACTTTTGTTTCAAATTTTCCTGCTGGCAGATTTCTTTGTAGCTTATATACACTTCCATCAAAATTATAATCTACAAACATTTGCTTAGCCTTCTCTGGAGACCATTTCACCTCACCAAATATTTCTTGAATATCTCCAACTAATCTTGGCCACTTGTCATTACTTAATTCAGGAATATATTGAGACATTCCATTAACTCCAGGCACATTTATCTTAACTTGATTTAATTCTTCATTAACATAAAAATTAACTTTGGTCTTTTCTGTTAAATTCAGAATAAAGTTATCTCCATTATTGCTAAATCCATCCCAGGTTCCATTCTTAACAATTTTAAACTCATGCTTACCTGCTTCTAAAACTGTTGAATATTCAAAAAATCCATCTACTAAATGTTTTAATTGAGTTTCAGGATTACTATTATTCCAATTTTGAAATGATCCTGCTATAAACCACTTATTTTTTCCTCCTGGCTGATTAACTAATTCATCAGCTATTATATCCCCACTTTCTGGTAGCTCAACACTTATAGTAGGCTTTACATAATATGTTGTATCATCATTTTGCTTATAATAAACTTCTAAATTTCCATTACAATCAAGGTATGCTAAATCTATTAGCTTATCGCCTCCATCTTTACTCCAACTAGCCTGCCTAACTATGATACCAACCTTTTTATTTTCTTTAGTTATTTTAGCAAATGATAAATTTGATATTTTTCCATAATCATTGGATTCTGTAAATAAAGCAACAGTATCTTCTGACCCATTTTGTCCACCCTCTATCCAATTCCACAATTGCCAGCCTTCATAATCTTTGCTAGGTCTATTATAGTTTACTTTAATATTTATTTTTGAAAAATCCTTATATAAATCTTCATATATTATACTTTTAGGCTCTGGTTTATCTTGATCTAGAGCTCCAGCAGTTATTATTATCTCTTTTTCACCATTTGATAAATCATATTGAATATTTCCTGTAGCCTTATTTTCCCATTCTCCCTTTCTAACAATTACTCCAAGTTCACCTGATTTAGGTACATCAAGTACTGCATATACCCCTTTTTCATCCTTATGTGTGAATTCAACTGAATGCCCATCCCTACTTGGCCACCAAGTCCAAATATTCCATCCAGAATAATCACCATCTTCTTTAAAGAATCTAACCTTAACTTTTTGATTTCCAATAGTTTCTGCTTTAACTACATTGTTTGGAATAGGTATTAATGTTAGACAAAATAGTATAACTGTAAAGATGCTTAACTTAGCCTTGTGTTTTAAAACACTATTTACCCTCATAATAATCCTCCTTTTTATTTAATTATCAAAGATCTTTTCGGAAACGTTTCCAACAAATCTTATGTTTCTTGTTTTTATATAAAATTAATTATAGAAACCTTTCTTAAAGCAATTGTAAATGATTACTGTATTTTTTTCCATATATTTTATTTTTTTTGTATACTAGTACAAATCTAAATAAATTTTAATCTGACAACTTATTTTTTATAATAGCTTGTCAAATTCCCTTATATATATCATAATATTATTATGGTATTTAAAAGGAATTTTTTAGGAGGTATTTTATGAAAAAAACTTATAGCTTAACAAAAAGAATATTTATATCAATGTTATTAGGTGCACTATTTGGAATTATAGTACAAAATTTAAAATCTGAATTCATTCGGGACACTATTATTTTAAATGGATTTGTAAAGGTTTTATCTAGCGTATTTTTATCTTCAATAAAAATGATGGTAGTTCCCCTTGTATTCATTTCGCTAACATGTGGAGCTGCTTCAATTGAAAACATAAAAAAACTTGGACGAGTTGGTGGAAAAACATTTTTCTTTTATGTCACTACAACATGTATTGCAATAACTATAGGAATAATTCTTTCTATATTAATAAAACCTGGTAATGGACTTGATATGTCGCATCTATTAATAAATGAACCAGTAATTTCACAAAACAAATCATTTATAGATATTATAATTGAAATAGTCCCTACTAATCCATTTGAAGCATTTGTTAAAGGAGACATGCTTCAAATAATTTTCTTTTCAATTTTATTTGGTTTATCTATAAGCATGGTAGGAAAGAAATCTGCTCTAGTAAAAAACTTCTTTGACTCATTAAATGAAGTAATAATGAAATTAGTTCAAATAATTATGAATTTTGCCCCTTTTGGTGTCTTTGCACTAATGACAAATACTTTTGCAACCATTGGATTTAATGCAATGATCCCACTTATTAAGTATATGTTTGTTATACTTCTATCTTTACTTATACACTCCTTTTTTATATATGGAGGATTGTTTAAGGCATTTACTAAACTAAGTATTAAACCTTTCTTTAAAAAATTTATAAAACCTGCTTCCATAGTATTTTCAACTGCTTCAAGCAATTCTGCTTTACCTGTTACATTGGAAGCAATGGATGAAATGGGAGTTGATAAGTCTATTTCTTCCTTTACCATTCCTCTAGGATCAACTATTAATATGGATGGTACTGCTATAATGCAAGGTGTAGCTGCTATATTTATTTCCCAAGTTTATAATATGAATTTAAGTATCACAAATATTTTAACTATTATATTAACAGCGACATTAGCATCAATTGGAACTGCAGGGGTACCTGGTGTTGGTATGGTAATGCTTTCAATGGTCCTTCAGTCAGTTGGATTACCTATTGAGGGCATAGGATTAATTCTTGGTATTGACCGAATATTAGATATGTGTAGAAGTACAGTCAATACAATGGGAGATTGCATATGTACTATTATAATTAGTAAATCTGAAAATTCTTTTGATGAGAATAAATATTATTCAACCTCAGATAATTTAGAAGGCTTAGTAGACTTAGAAGATTTAAATAATTTATATGAAAATGCTGATAATTCTATTTAGCCTAAATAATAAATAACTAATTAAAATCTTATATAATGTCACAACTCCTTCAATTTTTAACGCAAATTCGTACTTTATTTACACCAAAATATTAATTGACAACATTTCCCCATATTGCTAAAATGATATAGTTAGTATAGTTTAACTTTAAGTTTACTATTACTAAACTTTTATGTGATTTTAGGAGGTTTCATGAGTGAAGCATTTTTGCTAATTAAATATTTATCTATTGGATGGAACTAAAATTTATAATTTATGGAGGGATTTTTATGAAAATTGAACAACTAGGAAGACATATTTTGGTGGAATACTATAACTGTGACAAGGATATTTTGAAGGATCATGCTATCATTGAAGAGCATATGAAAGAAGCTGCTATTGTATCTAATGCAACTATAGTTACAAGTTGTTTCCACAAATTTAATCCCTGGGGAGTAAGCGGTGCTGTTATAATCCAGGAATCTCATCTTACAATTCATACATGGCCTGAATATGGTTATGCGTCAGTAGATCTATTTACTTGTGGTGATACTGTTAATCCTTGGCTTGCATTTAAATATCTTGAAGATGCTTTAAAAGCCGAAAGAAGTGAATCTACTGAAGTTGCAAGAGGCTTAGTTGATAAAGTTAAAACTTTTTCTAATGGAGCATACGATAATATTCAAGTAAAGCATAAAATGGAGGGTTAAGATATGGATATGGAATTATGGTACACTGAAAATCAAACTCAAAACATAAATTTTTCTATGAAGGTTAAAAATCACTTGTATTCTGAGCAAAGCCCATTTCAAAAAATTGATGTATTGGATACTTATGAATTTGGAAGAGTACTTGTAATTGATAACTGGACAATGGTTACTGAAAAAGATGAATTTATTTATCATGAAATGATAACTCATGTGGCTATGGCTACTAATAAAAATATTAAAAATATTTTAGTAATAGGCGCTGGAGATGGCGGTACTGTTAGAGAATTAACTAGATATACGACTGTTGAAAATATAGATATGGTTGAAATAGATGAAGCTGTTGTTAGAGCTTCAAAAGAATTTTTACCCTTTACATCAAATAAGCTAAATGATAAAAGAGTAAATCTATTTTTTGAAGATGGAATTAAATTCGTTAAAAACAAGAAAAATGTATATGATTTAATTATAGTAGATTCTACTGATCCAATAGGACCAGGAGAAGGATTATTTACTACTGAATTTTATAAAGATTGTTTCTCTGCTTTAACTGAAAAAGGAATTCTCATAAACCAATGTGAAAGTCCTTATTACCCTCATAATGCAAGAGAAATGAAAAGATCATTTAGTAAACTAAGGGGAATCTTCAATATATGTGAAGCATATCAATATCATATGCCTACATATGCGTCTGGACATTGGATGTTCTGCTTTGCTTCTAAAGAACTGCATCCATTAAAGGATTTTGATGCTAATCACTGGAACTCATTAGGCTTAACTACAAAATACTATAACACAGACCTACATAAAGGAGCTTTTATGATTCCAAATTACGTTAAAGAAATCCTAAATGATTAGTTAATAAAGTGCCGATAAGACTTTAAATCTTATCGGTTATTTTATTTCTATATAAAAATAAATATTTAAATTAACCTAACGAAAAATAACAAAATAAATAAACTTATATAATATATTTTTTATCTTTAATATAAAATATCTATTCACTTATTATATAAATTTTTATATCATAATACTATAACAATTATTCTAAGGGGTTTGAATGTACGGAAAATCCACAAGTGCACAAACTACAAGTCTTTCGCTAACAGTATATAATAATATAGCTTTAATAAATGAAACTAGAGATCTTCCAAGAAATAAATCTGATGCTAATCCTTATATTTCTATTGAATACTTTGATATAAGCAAGTATATAGATGAAACATCTGTTATAATCACAGGCATGGATGACTTTATAATGATATTTAACTATCTTTGCTGTAATGATAAAAATTCTAATCTATCTCCATGTAATACATGTGAAAACTTAATACCTAATTCAATATTGATTAAGGGAAATAGTATTGATTCAAAAGAAATTAATGCATATTATTTAACTGATAATATTAGATGGTCTAGTAGTTATACAATAATTTTAGATGAAAAAACATTAGAAATTCACTCTTGGTTCAACCTTATAAATAAATCTGGTATAGATTATAATAATGCTACTTTGAAGGTTGTTGCTGGAGATGTGAATTTAGCTTACAAAAATTTATATATTTCTAATGCTCCTATTCAATCTACTAAATTAGAAAGTAGTACTCCTATTGCTGATATAGAGATTGCTGATTACTATATTTATACAGTACCAGATAAATATAATTTTCTTAACAACACAATAAAGAGAATAAAAAACTTCTATAAAGATGGAATTGTATATAATAAACTCTATGACTTTGGATATGATTCTATAAATGCTAATATAATAATTAAATTTCAAAATACAACTGAAAACAATTTAGGTTTCCCACTCCCATCTGGTAATATAAATTCTTATACTCGTTTTGATGGTAATTTAGAGTTTGTAGGTGGAAGTTCTATAAAAGACATTGCTAAAGATAGAGAAGTTTCCTATGTAATGGGAAAAGCATTTGATGTTACTTCTCAAAGAAAAATAATTACTTATCAAAAATATAAAGATTATATCCTTAAGGAAGTTCAATATATAATTACTAATACAAAAAATGAAGCCATTAATATAAAGATATGTGAACCTATATTTGCACCTTGGGAAATGAATTTTGCTACCGATAGATATGAAACTGATAAAAATGGAAATCCTTGTTTTAAAACTATAATTGGACCTAATTCCAAAAAAGAAATAATGTTGAGTTACAAATATGATGTTAAATCTAATTAGTATTTAAGGGATTATATAAAATAAATTTTGATATTAGCCGATAAAACTGGAAGTTCTAATTCGAGCTTTCCTTTTTACGCATATATAAATAATAGACAATATTTTTATTTAAGTTTAAAAACATCTTTAAGTAAGTAATCTCATATTTTTATAAAAGGGCTCGCGTTTCGCGAGCTCCTTTATAAAAATATGAGATTACATTTTTTAAGACAATAAGGCTTACTTGAAATTGAATAAATTTTATATTAAATAGCTTTCTGAGACAGCCCCTTATTTAACTTACTCTCTTATTTTAAAAACATCTATAGATTCAATTAATTTTTTTGAACTCTCCATGGCATTATTTGAGTTAATTGTAGTTTTATCTGATTTACTACTTGCATCTACAATTTTATTTGCAATATTATTTATTCCACTACTGCCTTCTATTGTTGCTTTAGATACACCATTCATAATGTCTGAGATCTCCTTAATAGATATTAACAAATCATTAGATATTTTATCAAGCTCATTTACTATATTATCTACTAATACCCCATCATCTTTATATGTTTCTGTTACTCGTATCATATTAGAAAATTCATTTTGTAAATCATTATCCATAAAACTAATTAAGCCATTTGAACTATCTATAAGACTTCTAACTGCTGCAGATATATCATTTCCTGCTTCCTTTATCTTTATAACAGACTCTTTTGAAGCTTCTGCAAGTATTCTTATTTCCTCAGCTACCACTGCAAATCCTCTTCCTGACTCTCCTGCTCTTGCAGCTTCTATTGATGCATTTAAAGCTAGAAGATTAGTTTGCTCTGTAATCTCTATAATTATTTCTGATAATTTATATATCTTGTTAATTACTTTAGTTTGTTCTATAGCATCTCTTAATGTTATTTTTGTGCTTTCTAGAACTTCATTTGTATTCTTAAGCCCTAAATTAACAGAATTTTTATTATCTAATGCTCTATTGCTTATTTCACCTGCAATTTTTGATCCATCTTTTGCTTTATTTGCAATTGATTCGGCAGATATTTCTATAGCTTGAATTGAATGTTCTATTTCTTGAGTTGATGCAGATGTTTCTTCCATAATTGCTGTTACTTCTTCCGAAGTTGCTTCCATATTTTCTAAGCTAATATTTAAATCATATATATTTGAATTAATATTCATAATAGAAGACTCTGTATTTTTTGATTCTACTTTAACATTTTTTAATAAACTACTAAGTGAATTTTGAATTATAGTTATATACTTTAGTATAATACCAAGTTCATCTTTTCTATTTAAAGCTTTCTTATCTATTTCTCTTGAGAAATCTCCCTTTGAAATTATCTCCATTTCATTTACCGCTATCCTCAAAGGTATAACTATATTCCTTGTTATAACTATAGATGCAATAATTCCAGTAATTAATACTAATATTATGCTTATAAACAGTAATGTAATTAATTTTTTTATAGCTAGCTCATTTTCAATCTTTATACTTTCTGCTATAGTATTACTGTAATTAGCAAGCTTGTTTAATTCGTATCTAAACCCTTCACCAAAATCAAGTTCAACTAATTCAAGTTGCTTTTTAGCCTCAGCTCCATTTCCTAAAATAGCTAAATTAATGATTTCATTTTGCTTTTCTCTATAAGATTTCAATTTAGTTTCAATTCCTATTATTGATTTACTTGTATGATCATCAATATATATATTTTTATAATTGCTAAAATTTTTATCAAAGTTTTCTTTACTCTTAACTACTTTCTCTTTTTCCTCTTCTTGAAAATTCTTATCACCAACATTTAAAATAATTTTATAAATACTTGTTTCAATACTACGTTCTTCATTTATGCTATTATTCAAGCTCAATACAGATGAAAAATTTTCATTATACATCTTTTGCATTCTATCATCAGCTTTATTAAGTTGGAATATTCCTATCCCCCCTATAATAAGCATCATTAAAGTTAAAGTCGTTGTTAGGATAAATATTTTTACTCTAACTTTTAAATTTTTAATCATATATCCACCCCGCTTATAATTAAAATTATATACAATTTAATTATCCATTATAATCTCATTACAGTCAAAATATTCCTTTAATATTGTCAAAACTTTATAATAATTGTCAAAATACTTTATAGAAAATAAGAAAAGCACTTAGTAAGTAATTTACTTACTAAGCGCTTCTTTAATATTAATACTTATAATTTCATCTCTACTATTTCATTTTTTTCAAGGCTTTTTGAAACATCTATTACCCTTTGATTAGCTGATCCTCTATATTTTAAAGATATATTTCTTTTATCCATTTCAAATCTACCATCAATAAGCACATCTACTAAAGACAATATAGATGCTCTATCTTCATTTTTTATTATATTTTCAT
This sequence comes from Clostridium sp., assembly GCF_017888565.1. Classification (GTDB taxonomy): domain Bacteria; phylum Bacillota; class Clostridia; order Clostridiales; family Clostridiaceae; genus Clostridium. The sequence goes on along the minus strand of NZ_JAGHFX010000058.1, from coordinate 311,402 downwards.
ATAAATATCCTGACCACAACCAAATATTTTTTTTAGTTTCTTTTTTTATTCTTCTTAATAAATTAAACAAGTCCTTGTCATGTATTTGATCCATAGGTTCTCCACCTAAAATATTAACTCCCTTTACATTAGGATTTTTAACATACCTTATAAATTCTTCTTCTGTTTCCTTTGTCCATTTATCACCATAATTGAAATCTTGTAAATCTTTATTAAAACACCCCTCACAATTATTAGTACATCCACTCACAAATAATGTAGTTCTTATACCTGGTCCATTACTAACATCAAATTCTCTTATTTTAGAATAATTCATTTAAAAAACCTTCCTTATAAATGTAATACTCTATCCCCAATTTCAGCAGTTCTACCTTTATTCCAATAATTAGTTCCTATATAACCGCATGTTCTTCTCATTACTTGCATTTCCGTTTCTTCTTTATTTCCGCAGGATGGACAGAACCATTCTAAATTATCATCTAATTTAATCTCACCAGTATATCCACACTTATAACAGATATCTGGTTTAGTATTTATTTCTGCATACTGTATATTATGATATATAAAGTTTATAATTTGCTCAATTGCATCTAAGTTTTTGCTCATATCAGGAACTTCTATATAAGAAATACATCCCCCTAAGCTTATGTTATGAAATTGAGATTCAAATTTTAATTTACTAAACGCATCTATTTCTTCGCAAACATGAACATGATAGGAATTAGTATAATATAACTTATCTGTTACATTAGGAATAACTCCAAATCTGTTTCTATCCAGCTTACAAAATCTGTATATTAAATTTTCTGCTGGAGTACCATATAAACTAAATCCTAACCCAGTTTCTTCTTTCCACTTTTGGCATGCTTCATTCATATGATTCATTACAGCTAAAGCAAATTTTTCTCCCTCTTCACTTGTATGACTTGCTCCAAGCATTGATTGAACCATTTCATGTATTCCTACATAACCTAATGACAATGTTGAATATCCATCTTTTAATAGCTTATCTATTTTTTCTTCTTTTTCTAACCTTGCTATTGCACCATGCTGCCAATGTATAGGAGAAACATCTGAAAGTGTTCCAAGAAGCATATTATGCCTTGTTAAAAGAGATTCTTTACAAAGCTCTAATCTTTGATTTAACATATCCCAGAATAATTCCATATCTCCATCAGCAATTATACCTATTTGAGGTAAGTTTAAACTAACTACCCCTTGATTGAATCTTCCATACCATTTATAATTACCGTCTGCATCCTTCCATGGTGAAAGATGTGATCTACATCCCATTGGTGGAAAAGTATTTCCTTCATAATTCATTCTCATCATCTTTGCTGATTGATAGTCTGGAACTAATCTTCTTGCTGTACATTTTGCAGCTAATTTAGTTATATAATCATATTTGCCACCTTCAAGGCAATTGTGATCATCTAATAGATAAACAAGTTTTGGGAAAGCTTCTCCTATTTCTTGCCCCTTATAATTTTTCATACCTTCTAATCTTTGTTTTATCATTTCTTCACAAATTAAGGCCATTTCTTCTTCATACTCGTTACCTTCCTCAATCTCTAGGTAAATTGTACTAAATGGAGCTTGACCATTTGTAGTTTGTAATGTTGATAATTGATATCTTATAGTTTGAACTCCGTCTCTTAGCTCCTTAAGCTTCATATCTTTAGCTAATTCTCTTGCAAGTTCTTCATTATTATATTTTTCTAAATAAATCTTATAAGTTTTTTCTTCAGTTACTCGTAAAAATTTAGCAAGATGTCTTATTGTTATACTTTGTCCACCATACTGATTACTTGCAACTTGAGCCATTATTTGAGTAGTAACAGTACATGCTGTACTAAAAGATTTAGGCGTTTCTACAAGCTTATCATTTATAACTGTTCCATTATTTAGCATATCTTCCAAATTAATTAAACAACAATTAAATATATTCGAAAGAGTATAATCCATATCATGCCAATGTATTACTCCTTCATCGTGTGCTTGAACTATATGGGTTGGAATAAGTCTTCTTCTAGATATATCTTTAGAAACTTCTCCAGCAATTAAATCTCTTTGTGTTGCTGCTATAACTGAATTTTTATTTGAATTCTCCTTTATAACATCTTCATTAGTTTTATTTAAAAGACTTAGAATACTTTCATCTGTTGTATTTGTGTTTCTCTTAAATTCTTGTACTGCTCTATATCCTTCATAGGACTTAGCTGTTACGATTTGTCCATAGTGAACAAGTCTATCGTAAACATAAGATTCGATTTTATGTATAGTTGGAGTATCCCCTTGTTTTGAAAAATATTTCTCAGCATCATTTGCTATAAGCTTTGCTATATCTGCTAAATAAATGCCACTTCCATTTTTCATTGCTTTAGAAATCGCATCTCTTATTTTCACCTTATCAAATTCAACTATACTTCCATCTCTTTTAATAACTTTCATTTAGCCCATCTACTCCCCTTTAAAAGTTTTAAAACTTTTATATTTATCTTCTTTTAGAAACTCATTTTTTAATTATACAATAAAACATTTTTCATTGCATTTTTACAACTTCTCGTTTTCTTAAACAATTCCTATAAATTTTCACTTATCTCAAACTTACCTTTGTTTTATGGATATAATTGATATTTTTTTAATTAACATATAATTTTACACTTTATATATTCAATAATTTTAAAATATTCCCCTCTAGATACCATTAATACTATGATTAACATTTTATATGAAAACAAAAATTTAAAAACTATGCTATTTAAACATTAATGTTTATATAGCATAGCTTCAAATTCATAATTTCTCATCAATGAAATTTATTTTATTTTGTGTTTCATCATTTATAGGTACACCTTCATACCATTTATCGTTATTTTTCTTTATTGATTCACCAAAATATTTACTTTTTAATATTATTTCTGGTCTGTACTCAAAATGTAAAATATCAAAATGCTCCCATTTTCCTCCCCATACAAAGCCATTTTCTTCAAATACTCTAACTAATTCCTTAGGATAGCCTTCTATTCTCTTGCTTCCTTTAGTTTTATCAACCCATTTCCAATAATCTGCATCATTTCTACTTAAATCTATAGCTATTCCATAAGCATGTGGACTAAGCCTTCCAGTATCTTGTATAACCCTATAATTATACCCTCCGCTTATAGGGAAAATGTAACTATTGATTTTATTATCTGTTTTAGCTATTTCTCTTGCCTCATTTAAAGCTTTCTTTAAAGATTCACCTGCTTTAGCATTTTTATTGAACATTACATTACCACAAGATGTTGAAAAAGAAGATAAATTCTTTTCTATTTGATTTTGATTACTTCCATAAATACTGTTAAGAAAAGAATATGCTCTACCTCTACCAGGATCAATTCCATCTACAACCATACTTATACTCTCTAATGGATATATATCCTCTAGCGTATCTTGCAAATCAGCATTTGCTGTTTTCATATCTTTACTTTTTTCTTTTTTATCATCATACAAAATCTTTTTATTGTTACTTAATACCAAATATATTTGTTCATCTTCAGATACTTCTATATCTTTTATTTCTTCTGGATAAGCTAGCATTAAAACTAATAAATCTCGTTTAGCATTATTTATGTATGTACTGTCTTCCATAACCATTGCTTGTGGTTTATATTCTATTAAGGCAAATAAAAGTACTATACAATATATAATTATAAATTTCTTTTTCATATTTTCACCTACTTATATTTTATAATTTTATTATTCCTAAAAAAAATAAACATACTCTGATAATTTAATAATTTTTAATTTGAGATTTTTTTAAATTACTGTTAATATATAGTAAATACTTTTTATAAGGGGGCAAAATATGAGTATTATAGTTTCTAAGTTTGGGGGAAGTTCTCTGGCTGATGGTAATCAATTTAAAAAGGTAAAGGATATTCTTTTATCTGATAATAGAAGAAAGTTTGTTATACCTTCTGCACCAGGAAAGAGGAACTCCAAAGATTTTAAAATTACAGACCTTTTATATCTTTGTCAAGCACACATTGAATCTAGTATTCCACTAGATGATGTATTTAATCTAATATCTAATAGATATAAAGCTATAGTCTATGAGCTTGACCTTTCATTAGATATAGACAATTATTTAAATGAAATAAAAAAGGATATAGAAAATGGAGCATCTAAAGAATATGCTGCAAGTAGGGGCGAATATCTAAATGGTATTATTCTTGCAAATTATTTAGATTTTAAGTTTATAGATGCTAAAGATGTCATTATATTTAATAAGTATGGAAGCTTAGATACCGAAGCTACATATAAAGCATTAAAAAATACACTTTCTAATTATGAAAAAGCTGTAATTCCAGGGTTTTATGGATGTGATCCTCTTGGGAATATAGTTACGTTTTCTAGAGGAGGCTCTGATATTACAGGTTCCTTAGTTGCTGCAAGCATAAATGCTGATTTGTATGAAAATTGGACAGACGTATCTGGCTTCTTAATGGCTGATCCTAAAATAGTCAAAAATCCCATGCAAATCAGTAAAATTACTTATAGGGAATTAAGAGAACTTTCTTATATGGGAGCATCTGTCTTGCATGAAGAATCTGTTTTTCCTGTAAAAAACGCTGGGATACCCATTAATATAAAAAATACTAATATTCCATCAGATCCAGGAACACTGATTGTCAAGGATATGGAACCTGATTATAATAATCCTATAAAGGGAATTGCTGGTAAAAAAGATTTTACAGTAATTTCTATTGAAAAAGCAATGATGAATTCGGAGCTTGGATTTTGCAGAAAGGTTCTATCAATCCTAGAACAAAACTGTATTTCCTTTGAAAACATGCCTTCTGGTATAGATACTGTTTGTGTTGTTATATCAGATTCACAGCTTAATAATAAAATAGATATTTTAGTTGATGAAATTAAAAGAGTATGCAATCCAGATTCAATTGTAGTACATCCTAATATGGCTCTTATTGCGACAGTTGGCAATGGAATGTCTTCAAACAAAGGAATTGCAGCTAAAATCTTTTCATCTTTATGTGATTCTAATATTAATATAAGAATGATTGATCAAGGTTCTAGTGAAATTAATATCCTTATAGGAATAGAAAATGACGATTTTGAAAAGGGAATTAACTCAATTTATAAAGCATTTATTTAAATTATAAAGCTGAAGGCAAAATGCTAGTTTAACCTAACATTTTGCCTTTTAAATTATTTATTATAATTATTTTACTTACCTATTTATAGGCACTATATCTACTCTATTTTCATCTTCCCTTATACTTATATCCATTTCTAAATTCCCAGTTGTTTCACTTCCAACTATTTTTATTCTACTAGTCCCTTTCTTTATAGTATATTTACCTTCTCCTAATTGAGTCTGCTCTAAAATATTTATAATATTGTTATTTGGATCTATCAAAACTACTTTAAACTTTCCTGATTCAATATTAGAACTGTATTTTATAGTAATTTCTGTGTCATTGCCTGACATAACCTGCCAAATAGTATCCATTCCTGTAAACTTGAAAGTTATATCTGTACTGGAATTTTCATTTATACCCTTTTTTTCTAAATAAGAGTGATTATCATTTATTGATACTATCTTTGAATTATCATTATATATACAGTTTTCATTATTTTCAAAATAAAACTTGTCTAGAAATCTATTTATCGTTATTACTATTCCAGATACTATAATTATAGGTCCAATAAAATAAACGAGTTTTTTATTACTCATACTTCTCACTTCTCCAAATTTCGTAAACCCCGGAAAATATTATATCACATGATTACATTTTATTCATATATATAGATGCTAAATTATTTAAACTAATTATTCTTCTCTCTAGTAAGTTTTATTATCACATCCTTATGCTCTGGATATAGTTTTAAAAGATATTCCCTTTCAAATAATTCAAACTCTTCATATTCAAATGCTGGAGCAACCATACATCCAACTAAAGAAAAGCCCTCATTATTCATGGCTGAACCAAATATATATCCTTTTGGTACTAAGACTTGTGGAATTTCTCCACTTTCTATATTTATACCAAGTTGCTTACTTATAAGTTCCCCCTGTGGACTTATCATATAAATTGTAAGTGCTTCTCCATCATGGTAATACCATAATTCATCAGATTTTAATCTATGAAAATTTGATACTTCGCCTGTTCTTAAAAGAAAATATATACTACTCCACAAATTTTTCTTTTCTCTTACCTTCTCTTCAGATAAAAATGATTCTTTGAAGTATCCACCTTCTACATGTGGTAGCATTTCTAGATTTTTTATGTAATATTCTGCATTTTTCATTTTAAATCCCTCCCTTTATTTATTAATATTATATACTAATTTTCTAAATATTGCATTTATTCACTTTATTTACAGGTCTAATAATAAAGTATTTAATGAAACCTATTTATTTCTAATTATTTCTAAATATAAATAGGGTTCTACTAAATCTATATAAATTTAATAGAATCCTATTTATATTAATTAATCCTCTCTAACTAGATAATGATTTCCATCCTCATCAAAGGAAGTAAACATAAAACTGTATGGAATTTTAATCACTTCTCCAACACTCCTTTGCTTTCCCTTGATCACCAGCATATATAGTTATCTTTCTTATTTTTTAATTATCAGTATTCCTCTAAAATTTATAGAATAATTATAATTTTTATTAAAAACAAGCGACATAAATACTATTTAGCTTTTTATCATATGCTCCAATAATTTTTTATATAAAATTTCAACTTTCCTCTCATCATATAAATATTTAAAGTTAGGTCCATCTATATATACATAAAAGATTAAAATAATATATATGTCATTATTTTTTTATATAATGATTTTGAACTATTCCATCGAAAATAGAGCTTTCCATTAGCTTCAATTTTATTTCTGGGGTGTTTTTTTTAAATAAAGGAATTCCATTTCCTAAGATAGTAGGTATAGTAGCAATAATATATTCATCTATTAAATCAACTTTTAAAAATAAGTCTACTATTTCAGCTCCACCTACAACCCATATATCTTTACCTTCTCTTTCCTTTAGCCTCTTAATAAGTTTTTTAGGATCTTCATTTATGAATTCCACATATTGATTTTTTTCTATATTCTTTCTAGTATAAACATAACCTTTAGCATCTTTATATGGATATTCTCCCCATCCTATAACTTGATCATAAGTTGACTTTCCCATAATTACTGTATCAATATTACTATAAAATTTTTCATATCCATTATTAACATTTGGATTACTTCCATCACCAACTAACCAATCTACATCTCCATTTTCTCGTGCTATATATCCATCTAAACTTACAGCAATATATAATACAACTTTTCTACTCATAACATCATCCTCCTAGATTTATATTACTTAAATAAAGAACATTAATATTTAAAAGAAAATTTGCAAACTAAAGTCTATATATTAATTTATATATATCATATAGAATTTGAAATATACTCTACAAATTACTATAGTATAAGTTATATCGTATTATATCATATAAGGTTATTTATTTAGTTATTTTATATAACTTTGTGAAAATAATAAAATATTATAATTATTAATATAATACTAAATGTTGTTATATTTATACTGCTAATTCCTTTGAATATTCAATAGCATTTTAAATTTAAAACACTTCTTTATTACTCATTTTTATCCCCTACTTTATTCCTAATTTTCTTCTTTCCCCTAGATATTCTTGTATAAATGCTATCTTTCTAGTATCTAATTTCTTTAACAATTTCTTAATTTACTTTTTTATTAACAACAATTAATATACCTAACGGGATATAAAATAATTAAAATAAATTAAAGCATATTTATGGAGGTTAGTTTATATGTATGAGTACAAATTTATAAGACTAGAATTAAAAGGTTTTATAGAATCAAAACCCAGCCAAGACTATCACGAAATAATAACTGTGCATGCAAAATAAAGATGGCGGCTAGTACAAATCCTTACCCACCCAACTTGTGTTTATGAATCTGCTACTCATTTTGAATTAATATTTGAAAAACAAATTTAATAAAAATATTATTTAATGATAAAGTAAAATAAGAAAGATTAGCACCTATCTTTCTTATTTTGCTTTATTGCTTTAAATGTAATTTTCATTTTACACCTTAATATATTAATTATATAAAATTAGCTATAAAAGCAATCAAATATGACGCTGGTATAAATAGTATCAATGCCATAAAAGTACCTACCACTTTACTTCCTACCATAGCTATAACACAAGCCCTAAAATCTTCTTCACTACATTTACCATCTACTACATCATCAGTCATAATAGATAAATAAGGATCAATAAAAATTGATGTCAGTATTGTTGCTGTTCCATTAATTACTGGTGATAAAGATAAACAAGTCATTCTAAGGTCTGGAGCTATGCTTGCTGCATATATTGGTGCAAAGGCTCCTGCCGTAATAATAGCTACAGAAATAAAATTATAAAATAATATTTTTTTAGGAAGTCTTCTATAATTTATACTTGTTAAACTTTCTTTTACGGGAATTGCTATACTATCTCTCATATATTTCACACCACTTTTTGAAAAACTATGTATAATAAGTCTAGGAATTGACCTTTCTATTGAAAAGTGATTTACAGCCTTACTAAACATTTGCTGAAATGTTGGTATTAAAAAGGCTCCCACTATAGATGCTATACCTGAAATTATAATTATTAAATTAAATATATTAAGTAAAGCTCCACTACTTGGATCGCTTTCTACAAATTTTGTTAATAAAGGAGTTTGGAATGTTAGTGCAGTTCTTGAAACAAGCATTAATACATTAAATACTGCAAATGTAACAGCTATTTTTCCTGTTCTAACCCCTACTAATCTAACTGAATATGCTAATGTTCCAATTAATGAAATTATAAAGTTTAATACTAAAACAATTATAATTTGTGTATCCAACTTATATCACATCCTTTAATTTTATTTTTAAATGTATATTTTAAAATAATTTATCATCAACTCTAACTTTATTATTGAATATTTTATTAATTTATAAATTTTGATGATACTACTAAGATTGTCTAAATACCTATAGTCCTTTTAATTATAACTAAATGTGTTTATAACTAAAACATACTTTGGCAATTATAATATATTCGTAATAATTAAAAAGTGAATAATATAATATACTATCCACTTCCTAAGATTAATTATTTAGTTCAAAAATATCTTTAAATTTAATATATATCCTAATTTTATTCTATAACTCCAAATTTACTAAATGGTGATAACCTAAACACTGCTTTTCCTTCAACTTGATTAATGTTAATAAGTCCAAAATCCCTACTATCTCTGCTTTTTTCTCTATTATCTCCAAGCACAAATAAAGTATCTTCTTCTACCTTAATTGGAAAATCCATATCTCTTATATATGTATTACCCTTAACATAGGTTTCCTCTAGCATATTACCATTTAAATATACATACCCATCCTTTATATCTATTTCATCTCCTGGAACACCTATTACTCTTTTAACTAGTCTAGTTCTAGTGTCAGTATTATATGATATTGAAGCTATTTCTTTTAAATATTTATAAATTTCTTCAAACACAGTACCTTTCTCTTCATTATCAAAAAATATTATAATATCTCCTCTTTTAGCTGTAGTAAAATTGTAGCTAATTTTATCAACTATAAGTTTTTCATCATTATATAATGTGTTCTCCATTGATTCTTGCTGGACTTTAGCACTAGCTAATACTTCTGTATTTACTAATGCTACTAATATTATACTTCCTAATATAGTTAAAATTCCGCCTCTAATTTCCTTTATGATATTTTTATTATTCAAGTTAATATCCTCCTCAATACAACCTACTCTCAGAGTATTTATAAATACTTTTTAAGTATATCTTTAACAAAACTCGGAAAATACCTTGTTAAATCTGCATGATTTTCATAGTCATGTACATCATAATATTTATTAAAATTATATTTATTTATTTCCTCAATTAAAGGCTTTATATCTGACTCATAAGTTTCTTCATTATTTGAATAGTGAAGATATATAGAACTATTATTTTCCTTATTAGATTCTATAACATTTTGCATTAAGCTATCTAAAATTTCTATAGATTCTATGCTAGTATCTCCCATTATATATTCAAGAATTTTCTTATGTCCTGGTAAATTTAAATAACTACCTAACCTATACTGCGGTGCTCCCGCAATAATTATACTATCTTTTCTATGCAATCCGAAATATAAAGCCGAATATCCACCTTTACTAGATCCCATAAAAATAACTTTTTTTGCTTCTACTTCCTTTGTTATCTCATTTATTAAAGAATTCACATCCTTTTCTATTGCAAAATCTTTATTTTTTCCTAAATAGTATGCGCCTCTAGAGTCAAAGCCAAAATCATCTAAAATGAAAAGCTTATTACACTTAAAATCTTCCACAGTTTTAACATAATTATATCTTGCTTTTTGCCCAACTTTTGTACATGCTGTAAATATTATTAATAGATCCTTTGAATTTTTATTTTCTTCAAAAACATAATTAATATTATATTGTTTACCTTTATAAGTTTTCTGTTTAAAAATAACCATATTCTTAGCTTTAATTAAATCAATAAATTTACTTAATTTTGTTAGAAACACTTCAATCTTTTTCAATTTACACACCTCTATAAGTTCAATAATTTATAATAAAAAAAATATTAATTATAAATATCTCTAAATTCTTTTTCTAATATACTCATAATATACACATCATGAAATTCATTATTTATATAAATAGCATCTCTTTTTGTTCCTTCTAAATTAAATCCTACCTTTTCATACATAGCCTTTGCACGTGGGTTATAATCATAAACTTCTAATTCAACTCTATGTAAATTTAATTCTGTAAATGCAATCTGTAAAGCTTTATTAGTAGCTTTTAGTCCAATCCCCTTATTAAAGTTATTTTTATTAAATATTGCTATTCTAAAACTACATGATTTATAATCATCATCTATATCCATAAGTACAACTTCCCCAATAATTGTATCATTATTACATATTAAGAAATGCCTTCTTTCTTTGCTACTTATTGATTTTTGAATAAATACATCTATTTCTTCTTTTGTAGGATATTTTGTAGTTCCAGTATAATAAAACATTTCTTTATCTGGATTTTCAAATCCTAGCTTCCAATACTCCTCTTTATCTGATATATCTAACAATCGTAAGTCTATCTTCATACCCTACCTACCTCCTATAATTTGATTCAATTTATTATAAATACTACTTAAATTTCTTCTAGCACACTAGTAACATCATATATAAGATTACTGAAAAACTCTTGCATTATATAAATGGCAGAAGCAATTACTATTATTAAGCCTAAGTAAGTAATTAACTTCTTCATACTTTTTCTTCCACATTTAATTAATATAAATCCCAAAATTAATGCTACTAATACTAAAATATTTATCATAATCCTCTCCTAAAATATAGCATTTTCTTCTACTTATATTCAATATATATTTTTTTGCCACAGTTTTATAAACTTCTTAAGAGATTTTTTTATCAAATATTTTAGAAAACTCCTTACTAAATAATCCTGTAATTTTTATTGCTTTTTTATCCATTCATTTTCATTAATTCCCGCTTTAACTGATTTTTTTATAGAATTATTAAACTCCTCAAAGCTATCTTTTATAGCATGCCTCACTACTAACCGTATAGTAAAATATAATATTATAAAAAATAATATTATAGGAATTAAAGCTATAATTCCTACCATTGTACCCCTCCTTAGTGTAAAATACTTTTAATAATATACAGATGATATCACTCCTAAAATTACACCTATATATATTAATATTATGAAAGAAAAAATAGTTATAGTTAATATAACTATATCAATTTTTTTATTTATCTTATATTTTCTTGATATGATAAATGCTATTAAACCCAATAAAATTGAAGACACCCATATTAAATATACATTTAATTTATCTAATAAATAAGACTTATTCAATAGCAATAGTAAAATCCATATATTTATTGAAATAATAATAGCTAAAATAATATAAAGTATCTCCTTTTTCATAATAATTTCTCCCTAAAACTACTACTAATAGTTCTTTATTTTTTAAGTTAAATTTTAACTACATACTATTTTGCAAAATCATTAATTTTTATAGAGTTATGTATTTATTGTTATTAATTTACTCTCTATTTTTATAAAAATAATTACTATAATAGAAAGTACTATCCCCCACCATATTAATATTAAATATGCATATGTAGTATCAAATAATCCTCCTCTTTTATCTTCATATATAATATCATCTTTAGAATATTTATAAAAATTCAAGTTTTCTTTTTTATCATAACAATAAAAGTTATTTATAAAATTTATCTTCTTAGTTTTAATAATTTCTACACTTGACTTTTCCTTATAATATAAATGTACAGTATAAAATTTAAGATAAGATAATGGAACAAATAAAACTATTAACAATATTAACAAACTTTTTTTTAATTTCTGTTCCAACTTTTTAATTCCTCCTTAATTATATTATTAATGTAGTTTAATCAATAATTTATATAAAAACTTAAATTGTTAATAAATTTAGTCTTATTAAAATATATGGTCTTTATTTTAATTCGTATATTTCATACAATTAATTTTAATTCGATTTTATATTTTTCAACATTTTGTACCTATTATACCATAAAATGTATTATCAATATAAATGTTTTAACCTTATTTTTCTAAATATTTCATATTTTTTAAATTTTTATGATAAAATATAAATGTAGATATATTTTGAATTTATAAAGGGGGAAATAATAATGGATATTTTTCTTGAAAAACTATTAAATGCTCTTCCAATAATAATTATTGTGATTATTGTTTTAATAGTATTTCTATCTTTTTGGAGAAGAGTACCTGCTGATAAAGCAATGGTAATTACAGGTCTTCGAAAAAGAGTTTTACTTGGAAGAGGGGGATTAATGATTCCCGTACTAGAAACATCTTCAACTATTTCACTAGAAAACATATCAATGACAACAGATGTAAGTGAAGCACCTGCTAAACAAGGTATATTTGTTAATATAGTTGGTACCGCAGTTGTAAAAGTTAAAAATGATAGCGAAAACGTATTAAAAGCAGTAGAACAATTTTGTAGTGGTGGAGAAAAAAATACAGTAAATGTAATAAAAACTATAGTTGAACAAATATTAGAAGGTAAGTTAAGAGGTATTATTTCTACATTAACTGTTGAACAAATAAATGAAGATAGAGCTTCATTTGAACAACGAATTGAAGATGATATAAGAAATGAATTGGGATCAATGGGTCTAGTCTTAATATCCTATACAATTTTAAAAATAAGTACTCAAGGTGGTTATTTAGAAAATAGAGCTAAACCACAAATAGCAGCTGCTAAATCAGAAGCTGATATAGCTGAAGCTGAAAGAAAGAGAGATACAGAAATTAAAACTGCTAGTGCAACAAGAGAAGGCCAAAAAGCAAAACTAGAAGCTGAAGCTGAAATTGCTCAAAGTGAAAGAGATAAAAAAATTAAACTAGAAGCATTTAGAGCTGAACAAGATAAAGCAAAAGCAAATGCTGACGTAGCCTATAGATTACAAGAAGTTGAAAACAACTCAATCTTAGCTGAACAGCAAGCTGAACTTGCTGAAAAAGAAGCTCTAGTTGTTGAAAAGAAATTAATAGCCGAAGTAAAGAAATCTGCTGATGCTAAAAAGTATGAAGTTGAAGTTGCTGCAGAAGCTAATAAAATCCAAGCAATTAGACAAGCCGAAGCTGAAGCTGAGGCTATAAGAGTTAGAGCAATAGCTGAAGCTGATGCTAAAAAAATACAAGCTCAAGCAGATGCAGAAGCCATAAGAGCAAAGGGGTTAGCTGAAGCTGATGCCATTAAGGCCAAAGGTATTGCAGAAGCTGAAGCAAAAGATAGATTGGCTGAGGCTATGGCTAAATATGGAGAAGCTGCAATAGTTGAAATGGTAGTGAATAGATTACCAGATGTAATGAAAGAAGTTGCAAGTCCATTAGAACAAATAGATAAATTAACCGTTATAGATAATGGTGGATCTCAAGGAGCATCAAAAGTTGCTAAAATTGTTACTGATGTTACTGCTAATGGCTTTGAAGTATTAAAAGATATAACAGGGGTAGACTTAGCAAACGTGATAAATAGCTTTGTTAATAAACAATCTAATCCAATATCTAACTCTACAAACATTAATCCGAAAGATACAGAAGAAAATATAACTAATATAATAGAGTAACTTATAAAAAATTACTACAAGAATTAAAAACTTGTAGTAATTTTTGTTTTTATTTATTTTTATTATTCAGTAACTATACTTTTAATTTACTATTAAAAACTTAATTATTATATTTTTATCTTTAATAATACTTAAAATTTCAGCTTCTAAATCTTAATTATTTGCTATATCTTTTTATTATATTAATTATAACTTCAACAGCTTTTTCCATAGATTCTATTGGCACATACTCATACTTTCCATGGAAGTTTTCACCACCCGCAAATATATTTGGAGTTGGTAATCCCATAAATGAAAGTCTTGCCCCATCAGTTCCTCCTCTTATAGGTCTAACATTTGGAACCACATCAGCTTCTATCATTGCTTCTTTTGCATTTTCTACTATATGCATAACAGGCTCAATTTTTTCTTTCATATTCTTATATTGATCCTTTATATTTACAACTACAGTTCCTTCTCCATATTTGTCATTTAATTCTTTTTCTATAGCTTTAAACTTTTCTTTTCTTGCTTCAAAAGAATCTGCAAAGAAATCTCTTACAATATAATTTAATGATGTATTTTCAACAGTTCCTTCTATGTCTGTAAGATGTGAAAAACCTTCATATTTATCAGTTTTTTCTGGAACTTCATCTAAAGGAAGACTATTTATAAACTCGTTAGCAACCATTATTGAATTTAACATCTTATTTTTAGCATAACCTGGATGAACATTAACTCCTTTTATTTGAACTTTTACTCCTGCAGCATTAAAGTTTTCATATTCAAGTTCTCCAATTCTTCCCCCATCCATTGTATAAGCAAAATCTGCACCAAATTCTTCAACATCAAAATGATCTGCACCTTCTCCGATTTCCTCATCAGGTGTAAAACCTACTTTTATAGTTCCATGTTCAATCTCTGGATGGTTTACTAAGTATTCCATAGCAGTCATAATTTCTGCAAGCCCTGCTTTATCATCAGCACCTAAAAGTGTAGTTCCATCTGTAGTAATTAATGTTTTTCCTACATATTGTTTTAATTCAGGTGAAAATTTTGGAGATAATACTACTGAATCATTTAGCTTAATGTCTTCACCATCATAGTTTTCTATAATTTTAGGATTTACATTTTCTCCACTATAATCTGGAGCTGTATCCATATGAGCTATAAAACCTATAACTGGTAAGTCCTTATTACAATTTTTTTCTAGTGTTGCATAAACATATCCATGCTCACTTATCTTTGCATCTTTTAACCCTATTTCTTTTAGCTCATTACATAACTTTTCTGCTAAATTTAATTGTCCCTTTGTACTTGGAGTTACTCTAGTTGTTTCATCTGATTTTGTATTTATTTTTACATATTCTAAAAATCTTTCTTCTACTCTTTTCATAGCTTCACTCTCCATTCTTATATTGTTTTTTTACTTATTCAAATAAAATATACTACTATAAAAGTAAATTACAACAAATAATTTTTACATATTTTATCTCATACTCTATATTTTAACACATTTAAATAAAAACTTTATATAACTTTTAAATATTATATGTATAAGTTTATATTAAATACACAAAATAACTATGTGATTTATCCCTTTATCTACTAAACCCTACTAATAGATAAAGACTTCAAGATAATTTTCTTGAAGTCTTTTGCGTTATTTAAAATTATATTGTGTAACTATACTTTCTCTTTCAGTTGTTTTATCATTAAAATATTCATAAAATGATAGTCCAAGGAAGCTTCCTGTCACATTATGAACATTTCTATAACCTAAATTTTGTAATGCTAATGCTGCATTATAACTTCTTTGACCTGTCCTACAATGTAAGTAAACTGGTCTATCCTCTGGTACTTCATTTATTCTTTCTCTAAGTTGACTAAGTGGAATATTCTTAGCACCTTTTATATGCCCATTTTCATACTCTCTAATTTCTCTTACATCTATTATATAAGCTCCACTTTCAACTAGCTTTCTTACCTTATCAACATTAACCTGCCTAAAATCTCCATTTAATAAATTTGATGCTATATATCCAGCATAATTAACAACATCTTTTGCTGTACTATACGGTGGTGCATAACATAGTTCTAGGTCTTTTAAGTCCTCAATAGTTCCTCCAAGTTTTATAACAGTCGCTATTATATCAACTCTCTTAGCAACCTCACCTTTTCCTATTGCTTGTGCTCCTAATACCTTTCCTGTAGGAACTTCATATATAAGTTTAAAATGAACTGGTGATGCATCAGGCATTACTCCAACTTTATCATTAGTTATAAGTCTTACAATATCATACTTTATATTCATATTTAAAACCTTAATTAAGGATTCATTTAATCCTGTTGCAGCAGCATTATAATCAAATACCTTTATTGCTGAAGATCCAATATAACCATTATTTATTCCTCTTCTACCATTTATATGATCTGCTACTGATCTAGCTTCTTTTAACGCTGGACCTGCAAGAGATAATTTTGTCATAGAATGTGTTAATGCATTATATACTTCAATTGCATCTCCTACTGCATAAATATCATCATCATTAGTTTTATAATTCTTATCAACTTTAATAGCTCCTGTCTCACCAATTTCTATTCCTGCTTCTTTTGCTAATGATACTTCTGGTGAAACACCTATTGCCATAACCACTGCCTTTGCATTAACCTTTTTACCTGATGATAATACTACTTTATCTTTTTCAAAACTTGAAACCTTATCTCCAACAACTAGATTAATTCCATTATCAAAGATTTCTTTATGTAGTATTTGAACCATATCATAATCAAACGGCTTTAATATTTGATCCATAGCTTCTATTAAAGAAACTTCATATCCAGCTTCTTTTAAATTTTCAGCTGCTTCAACTCCTATATATCCACCACCAATTACTGCTACTTCCTTTATATTTAATTCCTTAACGAATTTATTTAATTTATCTATATCTATAACATTTCTTATAGTAAACATATTAACTTTTTCAATACCAGGAATATTAGGTACTATTGGCTTTGCTCCTGGTGATAAAATTAATTTATCATAATTTTCTCTATAAATTTCGCCTGTTTGAGTATTTTTTATTTCAAGTTCTTTACTTTTTCTATCTATTGATATTACTTCACTGTTTACTTTAGCTTCTATATTATATTGAGCTTTAAATTTTTCTGGACTCATTAAAACAAGTTTATCAGCTTCATCAATAATTCCACTTAAGTGATATGGTAATGCACAATTTGAAAATGATACATGAGGACCTTTTTCAAACATTATTATTTCATCTTCTTCACTTAATCTTCTTAATCTTGCTGCAGCTGAAGCTCCTCCAGCTACTCCACCAACTATTAATATCTTTTTCTTCATATAAACCCCTCCTGCTTGTTACTTTACAGCCAAATTAGTAAAAATAATTTAATTTCAAAAACTCCTATAAGAGTTTCTCCATAATTCTTTCATTTTCTCATTATGCGATAGTATCTACTATTTTCTCTTGCTTCCCGCATAAGATCCAACTCCACCAGCAACATTAACTACATCAAACCCAAGATTTCTTAACTTATTACATGCTGTTGAGCTTCTTCCCCCAGATTGACAAACTATGTGATATTCTTCATCCTTTTTTAAATACTTTTCTGGATTACTTAGAAGATCTCCCATTGGAATATTTTTTGCACTTTTTATACTTCCGCTTTTATATTCATATGGTTCCCTTATATCAATTAACTCTATTTTCCCTATTAAATTATCAATATCATTTACATTTATAACTTTCCCTGAATTTTTATTAAATAAACCAAACATCCTACATTCACTCCTACCACTAAATTTAATTATGTGACTATTCTACAATATAAAAATTATTTTTTATGTGACTATGTCACACAACTTAATTTATAAATAATCACATTATTTATTATTTTCACTTTAAACAATATTTATTAAATTTAAAATCTTTATTGCAATTTATATACATAAAATTTTATAATATTGAATAAAGCCTACCAAAAATAGAAATAATTAATAAATATCAAAAATAAAAGGAAAGAATTATGATTAATATGAAATATCCAGTAATAAATGACTTTAAAAAAATAGTATTAGAAGATATACCACTTATAGATGTACGAGCACCTATAGAATATGAAAAAGGAGCATTTTTAAATTCTTTCAACTCACCAATTTTAAATAATGAAGAAAGGCATATTATAGGAATTTGCTATAAAGAAAAAGGAAATGAGGAAGCTACAAAGCTTGGATATAAATTAGTATCAGGAAAAGTAAAAGAGGATAGATTAAACTCTTGGATCAAATTTATAAAGACTAATCCTTCTACTATGTTATACTGCTTTAGAGGTGGATCACGTTCAAGGATTGCTCAAGAATGGATTACAGATGCTTTGGGCAGAGAGATTTATAGACTAGAAGGTGGATATAAAGCCTTTCGTAATTATCTTATTAGTGCATTATCTATAGAAAATCAAAATTATAAGCCTATTGTTTTAACAGGCTTCACAGGATCTGGAAAAACTATAATTTTGAAAACAATAGAAAATTCAATAGACTTAGAAGGAATAGCTAATCATAGAGGATCCTCCTTTGGTTCCCATGCCAATCCTCAGCCTACACAAATTAACTTTGAAAATAATTTAGCTTATTCTTTAATTAAGTGTAAAGAAAAGGGATTTAAGCATATTATTTTTGAAGATGAAGGAAAAAACATCGGAAAGAACTTTATCCCTCAAGACTTTTTTAACTATTTTCATAATGGAAGCGTAGTGTTTTTAGACTCTTCCCTAGAAGAGCGTGTAGAAAATACATTAAAAGAATATGTTATAGATTCTCAAATAGAATATATTAATAAATTTGGTGAAGAGCTTGGATTAAATGAATGGTTTAATTACATATATTCAAGCATGGACAGAGTTAAGAAAAAGCTTGGTGGAGATAGATTCAAAGTAGTTCTAGATGAACTTAATTTAGCATATAAAAATCAGTTATCTACTAATAGTGTTGATTTACATAAAAGCTGGATAGAAGTGTTCCTTAAAGAATACTATGATCCTCTTTATAAATATTCTTTAGAAAAAATAAAAGATAAAATTATTTTTAGAGGAAACTCTAAAGAAGTCACAGAATTTTTTAAAACCTTAAAATAATTTACATAAAAAAGAAGCTGTCGCACAATTAAATAACTTTCTGCGACAGCCTATTTTTAGAATTAATTTATAACTCTTATCTTTTAATTATATAAAAACTCATCTATAAGCTTTTCTGTATCTTGAACATCCCATTTTCTATCTATTAAATTAACTCCACTTTTTAATACTGGATGTACTTCATGATAGGTTTCTTTACTATCATCTTTATATATTATACCTATTGGAATTCCTTCATCACCAAATTCCTCTACTTTTTTAAGTGCTTCCATTTTATTAGTTGGGTCATAGCTATCATCTAATTTATATACCCTATCTTTATACCATTTAAATGTATTTACTTTATTAAATACAACACACGGCTGCATTATATCTACTAATGCATATCCTTTATGATTCATAGCTGCCTTTATCATTGATTTTAAATGTTCCTTATCTGCTGAAAAACTCCTTGCTACAAATGTTGCTCCAGCACTAATAGCTAATGCTAATGGATTTATTGGTTCTAAATATACACCTTCAAATTGCATAGAAGTAATCTGACCTTTTGCAGTTGTTGGTGATCCCTGTCCCTTTGTTAATCCATAAATTTGATTATCGTGAACAAGATGTACCATATCTATATTTCTTCTTATATTATGAATAAAATGATTTCCTCCTTCACCGTATGAGTCTCCATCACCACTATTTATAATAACATTAAGATTCTTATTTACCATTTTTATAGCTTGCGCTGGTGGTAATGCCCTACCATGAAGTCCATTAAATCCATTTGCCTTTAAATAATGAGGAGTTTTAGCTGCTTGCCCAATTCCTGATACTATAACTACATCTTCTGGTTTTAATTCAAGTTCTGCTAAAGTTTCTTTCAAAGCTGCTAATATACCAAAGTTTCCACAACCTGGACACCAAGCAATTTCATCGTTACTCTTATACAAATTTAAATCTAACATTAAAACTCCTCCTTTCTTAACTTAGCTACTATATCATTTCCGCATATTTGTCTTCCATCATACTTTAATATACTATTAGTCATTAATATTCCTGTTTCTTGAGTTATTAGCTTACCTAATTGCCCTGTAAAGTTTTGCTCAACATTTATTATTTTTTTAGCTTGCTTTGCATACTTTCTTAAACTTTCTTGTGGTAATGGATATATATCTCCAAAACTTAAAGCACTAACTTTTTTACCTTGACTATTTAATTCTTCAACTGCATCTTTTAATGCTCCATAAGTTGATCCAAATCCTAATAATAAGATTTCTAAATCCTCTTTACCTATAAATTCTGGCTCTTCCATATCATTTTTAATAAGCTCTAACTTTTTCATTCTTTTTTCCATTTGAGCATTTCTAACATCTGCTTCTTCTGTTATATGTGCTTCTTCAGTATGTTCATCACTATCTACTAAAACTACTTGATTCTTAGAATTACCTGGAATCATTCTAGGAGATATTCCACTTTGAGTTACCTTATATCTCTTATATTCCTCAGCTTCTTTTAGTTCTTCTCCATTTGAAATATATCTTTCTATTTCAATATTATTTAAATTATATTTCGGAATTGTTATATTTGAATCCGCTAAATATTGATCTGTTAATAAGATTACAACAGTTTGATATTTATCTGCTAAATTCAATGCTTTAACAGTTTTATAAAATGCATCTTCCGCATTCCTAACACTTATTAATATTCTTGGAAATTCCCCTTGTGATGCTGTTAATAAAAAGCTTAAATCACTTTGCTCTGTTCTTGTTGGCAATCCTGTAGCTGGACCTGGTCTTTGTGAATCTACTATAACTATTGGCGTTTCTGTTATACCTGCAAGACCAAATGCTTCTACCATTAATGAAACTCCGCCACCAGAACTTCCTGTCATAGCTCTCGCTCCTGCATATGATGCTCCAACAGCAAAATTTATAGCAGCTATCTCATCTTCTGCTTGATCAACAACCATCCCTGTTTCTACTTGCTTTTTAGCTAAATAAGTCATTATACTAGTTGCTGGTGTCATTGGATATGCAGAATAAAAATCTAATCCTCCTGCAATAGCTCCTAATGCAATAGCATTATTACCATTTATTAATATATTATTACTTAAATCATTTCCTTGCATTTTATGCTTTGATTCAATTAAATCATATCCCAATTTAACTGCTTTTATATTTTTATTCCTTATATCTTCTGAAAGCTTACTACTAAAATATTTATCTATATTTTCTAAGCCCATTGAAAAATACTTTAATATTACTCCTGCTGCTACTGATGTAAAGGCCTTTGATAAACTTAATCCTTTAGCAGTTTCTATAAGAGGTAATTTTATAATTTTTTTATCTTCATTCTTTATACTTTTATCTGCTATAATAATCCCGTCATCCTTTAATCTATCTTTGTGATATGAAATTGCATTTTCATCTAGAGCAAGTATTAAATCTAATTCATTTTTATGTGAATATATTTTATTTTCTCCAAATCTTATTTGTATAAAGTTATGGCCTCCCCTAACTCTTGACATATAATCTTTATTTGAAAAAACATAGAATCCAAATTTCTTTATTGACCTTTCTAAAAAATCACTTAATGTATCAAGACCTTGTCCAGCACTTCCACCAATTAAAATATTGTATTCCAATTAATTCCCTCCTTTTTTATTTTCTATATTAAGTTCTTCAATTTAATACTATATTCATTAAGTATAAATATTGTTACAATTTCCTACTATTTTTTGTTAAAAATCTATTTTTATTGAGAACTTTTCCTTACTGCTTTTATATTCATCTTCTATATCCTTATGATTTATATCTATATTTTCATAAACTATATCCTCAAAATCCATATATTTCTTATTGTTATCTATATCTAAAGCTACTTGAGCTTCTAATAGTTCATGTAAAAATAAGTGTACTTCACTATTATTATTAATAATATATATTTCATTTTCTATATGTATTTTTTCTTTATCTACAAACTCTTTATAATGTGCTTTAGTAGGTATTATATTATCAAAAATTTTGTATATTACTGGATTACTAAAGTCTTGTCCATTATTTTTAGAAAAACATCCATATAACTTTTTGTTACTTATCCATAATGCCCATAATACATTATCTAAGGTTAGTATTACACAAGAATCAACTTCTTTATCTTCAAATAATATTAAGTTTTTTTGTAACTCCATTTGTTTATCAGTTAATATATCTTTATATTGATAAATTAATACATTAATATTATTTTCTTCAGTAACAATAAGATAATGACTTCTATCTTCTACTACACAAAAAGAAAAATCTTTGTAAGGCATTCTAGATATATATATAACCATTTCCTTTTCCCAAAGATCTTTAGATATATTAAATACCCTTGAACTCAATTTATATATACCATATGACATAGTATTTATTAAAATTACGCAAGATTTATTACTTTGAGAAATATAATAGGATAAATTTGAATAGCAATCTATATTGATAAGTGCCTCTGATGGTTCCAAATTATTTATCTCTTTATAGGGTTGATGTATTATCATTTCTACATCATTATTTTCATTTATCATATTATATAAGAGATGTATCACTTTTCTAGAAAAAAAAGCTTTTACTTCAATTGGCATTATTTTATTATATTTCATATAAAAGAGCGTTTTATACTTCCAATGACCTCCATCTAATGTACATAAAATAATATCTCCACAGATATCCTGACAAAATATTTTTATATTTCCATCAAAGTCTTCCATGACATAAAAGCTTTCAAAACTCTCTTTGTAAACAATTTTCTTTTCTGTCAGTTTACCATTTATGATCATTTGATAATATATACCTAATTCGATGTCGTATGAAAATATTAGTAAGTTTTTCTTTTTATTTTTTACTAAAAAATAATCATATTTTTTATCATTCATGCTTAATATCCCCCTAAATTCCTTACACTACTTACAAAATGGTATAAATACCAATTCCTCTATAATTGCATGGGTTGAGATTATAGAGCTAACATCAAACTTAATAACATTGTCTTTCTTTATTGGGGAACTTATTAACTTAGTTAATGATTTTACTACATATTCCATTCCGTTACCTTCTCTATAATCTGAAATATATAATTTAGCTTTTTGTTTACCTTTAAGCTTTCCTTCAATTATATATTTTTCTTCATTTTGATTTTTACATTTTATATAGTATGGAATATGAAAATCATATTCTAGTATTAAATACTTCTCTCTACTCTCTAAAATTTTTCTGCTTTTACTTTCTTCTATAACATTACAATTTTCAAAAATCATATCTTCTATACTTAAAATCTCATTGTCTTTTAATGATATTTCCACACATACTTGTGGAAAATTCACTTTTTCTTTATAGGTCGATAAAACTTTTTTTGCTAATATAGTGTTTCCTTTTTCTTGTTTCCATTTGTCATTTGAATTGATAGAAAGATAAAATTTTTCTTCTATTTCATTATTTTCTATAATAATTCCTATATCATATGGGACTATATTCTTCTCATCAAAGGTAAAAGTATCTAAAATAACATTATTAGAAACATCTATTCTATCAAGTACTCCTTTTCCTTCTTTATTTTTACTTGTTACCAAAAGTACTTTTTTATCAGGAGATAATCTGATCCTTTGTAAGTCTGGCAAAGTTGTACTAATACTTGCTATACATTTTTTATTTATTATGTCTATAACTTCAATTCTATGTAATCCATTATTTGCTGCATATAAAAAATTTCCACTTCCATCTAAACACGTAATACTTGATCCTTGTTGCAAATCTATATATGAAATACTTTCAGTTTCAAGATCTAATATATATACATTTCCAGTATAAGCACCTCTATTTGATCCTTTATTTGAAATATATAAATATCGTTCACTTTCCTCCATAAATATATAATTTGGAGTATTTCCAACTTCCTTATAAACTTTAATTAAATTAAAATTTGTAGTATCGTAAGCTTTTATTTCATTTTGAAAAATATCAAGTACAAATAATTTTTTTCTACTCTTACTAAGCTCCATGCTATCTGCAGCAATAAATCCTGTTATTCTTCCAAGTATTTCTCCATTACTTAGATTATAAATACATACCTCTTCTGTATTACAAACATAAATTTTATGAGAAATGGAATCCACTTTTATATTTCCATTATTAGGCATATGCCAAGTTTTATTAGTGTTATATAAATGCTCAATAATTGTAACTTTACTATTTCTATCTGTTGCAATATAAACATTATTTTTTTCATCAACAACGATATCTTGAGGTCTAGGACCAACTTCAATCTCGTTTATAACACTATAACTATCTCCATCAATTATAGACACCTTATTAGTACTTAAGTTAGATATATAATAGATAGTATTTCTTCTTACATTAGCCACGGATTCCCACTCCCCCCTTTTAATTATTTAATACAATAGCTACATAAGGTTTCTTTATCTTTATTCAATTAGCTCATAAGTTTCTTTCTTTCCTTCTTTTATTATCTTAAATACTGCAGTTGGATATATATTATTTTTAGCCAGTTCTCTTTGTATTTCTTCTTTATCCTTTTCTTTAAACTTTAATGCTTGTGTACAGCTAATATTAGTCTTATTTGGTGCCGTAACTAATTTCACCTCTATTTTCTTTTGAGTTAATCTATCATACATATATACAGCTCTATAATGAGATGTAAATGCCATTACATAATCATAGTCTCCTAACCTCATAATCTTCTCCTCTAAATTCCTACCTTTTAATCTATTTTCCCTCTATTGTATGCTCTAAAATATACTAAGTTACTTTCTGTTAATTTTCACCATATTTTTAAAAATTATTTTGTCCACTACTAGTTTTTCTTCTTAATAACCTTTCCATAACTGACTGATTTCTTTCTAAATCTAATTCCGCTTTTAATTTCTTATTTTCTTCAGTTATTAACCTAGATTCTTCTTTTATTAATAGGTTTTCTTCCTCCAGATATTTTGATTGATTTTCTATTTGAACATTATATTCTTTTCCTTCTATTAGCTGCTTATTTTTATCTACTAATTCAGAGATTAATTTTTTATTTTCTTCATTTACTAATGTTATTTCTATCATAAGTGAGGCGTTTTCCTTTAGAATTTCTTTCAAATTATTTTCTACTATTATCTTAGACTCTTTTTCTTCTTGATTTTTTTTATTTGCTTCTTGAAGCTCTAATGATAATTTATAAATCTTATCATTTGCTAAATCTAATTGATTTTTAAGTGATATAATTTCATCCTCATAAGCTTTCACACTTTTTTCAAGTTCTTCTTTTGATTCCTTAATTTCTAATAACTGAATATTTGTATTTTCAAGATCATTTTGAATCTTTTTTTGTAGTTCTAAAAATACATTGCAATTTTCTTCTGCCTTCCTTTTTTGATCTATTGCTCTAGCAACTTGTTGCTCGTACTCTTCCATAAATTTTTGATTTTTTTGCAACCTTAAATTTAGATGTGCTATTCTATTCATTAAGTTATTATTTTCTACTTTTTCTCGAGATAATTCCGCATTCAATCTTTCAACTAAGTCATTTCCAGAATTAGAATTTCCTTCATACTTATTTCTATCGTATCTTAATGAATCTTTCATAGTAATTAAAAATTCACTTGGGTCATATATCTTTATATCTAAGTTATCAGTTCCATAAACCTTTTTTCCTTTAATATTGCTGTCATTATCTGTACAAATAAAGGCGTTATATTTTTCTAATTTATCATTATTTCCTCTATCAAAATAAGCTGGCCCTATCCATTTATCATTATTAAAAGTTGAATAAAAAATCTTATCATCTTCTAACCAACAAGAACATAACTTATTACTTTCAGTAAATAATAAAGGTTCTAATAAACTATTTTTGCTTTCATATATCTTAAAGTCCTTCACATTTCCAATAGCATCTATAAAAACATGATCTAAAGAATATATTAAACCTTCTCTAGACTTATTTAATATATGGATGTCACTCTTATCAATAGCAACTTCAATTTTTATATCTTCTCCTTGAATTCCATAAAGCCTTTTTGATTGTATCCACCTATTATTTTCTAAATTACAATAATTTAAAGATATCTCATCCCCTTCATCTGAAAGGAAGAATACATAAATATTACCTCTATAATTTACATTTATAGAGTAATACTCCTTTAAATTAGAAATTAAAATAATATCTGATAATCTATTAATATTGGTTTCCCGTCCATTCCATACGCAATGCATTAAAACCCCATGATCACTTCCATCATTACCAACTAATAAATAGAAGATGTGCATATTAGATCCTATAATTTCAACTTTCAAATTTTCTATTTCAAAATCTTTATTATCTAATTTGTAAATTATTTTTCCTACCCACAATTTATTCTTCATTGTACAATATTTTAGTTCACCTTTATCATTGCTATATACTAAATGTATCCCTTCATTTTCATCAATATAAACAGCAAATCCAAGTACGTCTGTATCAATTGTAATTTCCTTAGTCCACTTCCCTTCTTTATACATAATTCTGTAACTCAATTCTTTATTATTATTTAATGAAAATTTCCATAAGCTTTCTTTATAATCTGAATATATCCATGGATATACACCTCTCATATTCGCCCTCCCATTTATAGAATTCTAATATAAAGTTTCTTAATCTGTTAATATTTCATATATTAATACTAAAACTATTAATTATAATATATAACTACTCAATTCGTTTATTTTCCCTTTTAAATAAATCATTTATAAAATTATATTTAAAATAAACAAATATTATGCAATTTTATGGAGTAAAAAATTTATTTTATATATATTTTTTAATATCACCTCTTTTATCTTCCTACATATCATGTAATGTGAGTAAATAAATTTATGTTTTTTATTATTTTAAAAGGAGGATATTATATGTCCATTAACTTCAAAAAATTCGTACCACGTCCAGGCCTAGTAAACAAGCAAGGACGTCTACCTGATCCTGCGGAGTTAGTTTGTATTGAAGTACCTAAGGTATTTGATCAATGTTTAATTAAAAGATGCCTTGTATATTGTGGAGGTCCAGACACAAATACAACTGATTGTGAATTAAGAAGTGATCCACTAGTTGATCCTAAACGATATATTTCTAGTAGAGACTTCAATATAACACTTCTTTCAGTGGAAAAGATACCAATTAAAGGTAAACGTGGGTTTAAAAAAGTAGTGCTTAAATACATGATTTCTTTCTACGCTGATTATCTTGATTGTGATGGCAAAACTAAGAGTGAATTTTATGAGATTAATAGAACAGATGTGATTGGAAAATTCTATTGTCCTGATTCAATTTCTCAAATTTCAGCTAGTACTGACCTAGAAGAAGATTCTAACATCATAAGACTTGAAATGGTTGCAGAAGCACTACATGGTGAAATACTTAAAGATAAAAACGGGGATGAAGTTTTAGATATCACTTTAGGCTACTATATTGTAGTAAAATGCGAACTTCTTGTACAACTACTAATTCCTGCATATGATTATTGTCCTGTTCCTAAAGTTGTTTGTGAGGATGAACCAGATGAAGATCCATGCGAAATTTTTGATAAGGCTCCAATTCCTAAGTTCTATCCTGATCAAAACTTAGAACCTCTATTCCCTGACTGTTATGATGATGATGACGACGATGATGATGTTGATGAATAAAAATTATTCTCTTAGCTATAACTAAAAGTATTTAGTATGTCTACTAAATTTAGTAGTTATAAATGGTGATGACAGTTTAAGTATTTAAGTATTTATGAATTTATTTAATTTTATCTATCATCACCTTTTACAATATTTATATACTTTAATAAAAGTACTTAATAAATAAATTTATATTGAATTTTTTGTAATACAAATAATGACCTACAACTTTTGTGTAGGTCATTATTTTTTTATGATAAATATTAATTTATCTAAAAGCTATATTTTATTATTTACCATTATTTGTTCTGCAACTTCATTAGCAGCAATCATCCCGCTTTGAAGAGAACCTTGTTGAGTTCCATGTTTTTGAGATATATGCTCCCCAGCAAAAAATACTCTATTATTCATTTCTGGCATTTTTGCTCCATAAGAAAATAATACTTTATCTTCCGGTTTTGATAATGCCCCTGATCCCCATATATATTGGACATCAGACCAAATCAATGACTTATAGTCAATTAAATTATCATCAATATAATGTTGTGGAAGATCATGAATCTTTTCTATATATCTTATAGCATCACTAATTTGTAATTCTGTATTTTCACTTCCAAGTAACATAGCTTCCTTACCCCAACTATAACTTACAAGTAGTACTCCTGGCTCCTTAGGACTTGTACCTGCTTTTAGTATATAGCTACCAATCTTATCACTTAAAGGTTCTGAGTGATCTGATGGATAGTAAATAGAGACTAGAGGAATGTCGGTAAATGTCCTTCCTCCTACTATTCCTTTTGATTTACCTCCCATTTCCCAAAATCTTTCTTTCAGATAAAAATATATTTTTTCTGATGTTTCATAATTCATTTCATTTATTGCACGTATTTTTCTTGAACTAAAGCTAGGCTTTATATCCATTCTCCTTAAACTTTGAAAAGGTATTGTACATATTATATAATCAAATTCTTCTATACTTTCCTTATTCATTTCTCCTTGTGTATATTTAAGAGTAATTCTACTTTCTGTTTCTGAGCTATATATGCCCTCCACTGGTGTTCCAATTTTTACTTTTACCCTTCCTAACTTATCTTTATCAATTCCATTAAATATCTTTTCATTTTTATCAAATAAAGCTCCATATAAAGACAGAGGTAAGTTTATCATTCCATCCTTAATATAATAATTAAATTCTGAATCTACTGTATAATATTTTTGTAATATTTCCATAAGACCAATTTGAAAAAATTGCTTACTTCCATCAAGATATCCTAGCATTGATATTGCCTCTTCGCTAAATCCAGCATTTTCATATGCTTTCCTATAACTTAATTTATCTATTTTTTCTATTTTTTCACAGTACTTATCCTTAACTTCTAATAATTCTCTTCTTTCTTTAGGTGTCAAAGCTTCCAAATACACCTTATGAAATTCTTTATCTGCTTGTTCTTTTAACTTCTTTTTATCACTGTTTGATAAATCAAACTTTGGATGTATATTTTTAAATACTTGTTTCCCCCTCTGATCATTTAATGCCTTTTCTCCTCTAATATATAATAAAGAATTATTATTATTATTTACAAAAGGTTTTGTTTCAAGGTTGAAAAGATTAATATAATGCCATGTGGTATAATGTGATACTGGTATGCTAATTTCTCCAAGTTCACCATATTTTCTATTTTTTCTATCAAAATAATAGGTGTAAACTTTTCCTCCAATTCTCTGGGTAGCTTCAAATAATGTGATATCACATCCTATCTTCCTTAATTCAAATGCAGCAGCTAAGCCTGCTTCTCCTGCACCAATTACCGCCACTTTTACATCTTTTGCATAACCACTTGGACATATATTAGTTATATCTGTAGGTGGACTCATTAATTCAATAATATTATTTATATCATTTGCTCTTTTTTGATTCTTTAGTACATATTCAAGCATATTGTATCTTTCGTCATCGCTAGGATTATCAATTTGATCAATATGCTTTGAGTTATTGCAAGATTCCATAACTTTCACATCCTAATGTTTTTTACATATATAATAATATATGTATTAGATTATTTTTATCGTGACTTATATATCTTTCTTATAGCTTCTAATAATTCATCTATATCTTGAAGAATATTAAAACATCCAGGACTTACCCTAACTGTTCCGGCATATTCTGTTCCTATAATATCATGTATTAAAGGAGTACAATGATACCCTGTCCTAACAGCAATTCCATATTCATTTAATTCTTCACCAACAATAGATGCATCAATTCCATCTATATTAAAAGAAATTACTCCACTTCTTTCATTTAGAGAATCACTTCCATATACCTTTATATAAGAAAGTTTTTTTATCTCTTCAAAAAAATATTTTATTAATTCATCTTCTGCTTTTTTAATGCTCTGTATCCCAACTCTTTTTATAAATTTTACCCCTTCACATAATCCTGCAATACCTGGAGTATTTAAAGTTCCACTTTCAAACTTATCTGGCATAAAATCTGGCTGATTCATATAATGTGAATTACTACCTGTACCTCCTTCCTTAAAATTATTTATTTTTATTCCATCTCTTATAAATAATCCTCCTGTTCCTTGAGGTCCAAGCAACCCTTTATGACCGGAAAATGCCAATAAATCTATATATGAACTTTCTACATCAATTGGTATAACTCCAGCACTTTGAGATGCATCTACCATAAATATAACTCCTTTTTCTCTTGCTATCTTCCCTATAGATATAATATCTTGAATACTTCCTAATACATTAGAAATATGATTAATTATTATTATTTTAGTATTCTTTTTAATTTCATTTTTAATATCTAAAGGATTTACATATCCAGCTTTATCTGCACCTACTAAAGTTATTTCTACCCCTTGCTTTTCCATTGAATTAAGAGGTCTTAAAACAGAATTATGTTCTATAACCGTACTAATAACATGATCTCCATTTTTTAAAACTCCCTTAATAGCTATATTTAATGCTTCGGTTGCATTACTGGTAAAGATCAAATTAAATTGATTTTTTATATTGAATAATTCACAAATTAGATTTCTTGTTTCCATAATTTTCAGTGCTGATTTAATTGCCATATCATGAGAGGCTCTACCTGGATTAGCACAATAGCTTTTCATGCAATTTAAGACTTCTTCATAAACTTTAGTTGGTTTTGGAAATGATGTAGCTGCATTATCTAAATAAATCATTTTACACTCCCTTTTTATTATTTAATACATTATATTAATCCTATTAAATTTTAGTTCTTATTATAATTTCAGCCTTTTTACTTAATTAAATAAATCTCCAGATAAAAATTCATCTAGAGATTTATTTAATTATTATTTTATATTTTTATACTCTTTCATAATTAATATAACAGCTATTATCACAATATATAGTAGCATCAAGTGATGAATTATTGAAAGCAATAGTAGCAACAGGAATTATTGAATTAACTCTTACCTCAACAGTATAAAAACAACAATCTTCTTCACATAAATCTTGATCACAAACAAAGAATGAAATAACTCTAGCTCCTGTTATTCCAGCAACTTCTCTACCTAAAATAATAGTCCATTCTGACCCTACTGGAACTCTTGTTAATTGATTTCTACATTGTTTAAATACCCTTATACTTAAATTCCCAAAAAAGTTTCTAAAAACTATATTGCTAGTAAAATTTAATTTAGCTCTTGGATTACATAAGCCATAAGTATCTACCTCAATTGAAGTAATTGCAAAAATAGTATTTGCTTCAGTATCTTCTGGTATAATAACCGACCTTGGACAACTACATTTTATAATAGGATTACAATATTTTTCATTCTTTTCTTTTTTAGCATCATTAAAATGACCATAATGTTTCCTCAAATTTGAATTCATATCCCGGCCCCCTAATTTCTTTTTTAAGTTTCATCTTATAAAGATACAGCCCTATCTTCTTATTCCATTTTCTTCTGTAGCTTTGACATGGACTTTGTTTTTTATAATTATATATTTCACCGTTCACTCCAAACTGATTATTATATATACAAAATATTAAGTTCATAACTTTAATACTTTCTTCTTATAGATATGTATTACTAATTAATATAGTTTGCCTTATCTATAATAAACTTAATATAAATAAATCCCGGCGTGGAAAATCCACCTCCAGGACTCATTTAAAATTATATTTCTAGTTTAATTTTCTAGCTTACAACTGCATTAATTTATTTTTTATATTATTAATCTCACTCACAATGACAATTTCTACGACAATATTTTTTACATTTATTCGAATTACATGTTGCTATAGCCCCAAGTGTAGCATTGTTAATATTTATAGTTCCAAGTGCTATAATTGTAGTAACTGTTGCAACTACTGTATAAGTACAACAGTCGTCACTACATAAATTATTATCACAAATAAAAAATGATAAAGTGCTAGCTCCTTCTACTCCTATTTCTATTTCTCCTACTGAAAATAACCATTCAGAACCAATTGGCACAGGTGTTATCTGCCCTCTACATTGCTTAAACACTCTTACAGAAAATGCTCCTATGGCAGCAATAGGAGTAACAATATTACTTGCAAATTCCAACTTAACGATTGGATCACATAAACAAGAAGTGTCTAAAGTCAGCGATGCAAGTGTGAAAGTAGTTCCGACTAAAGCACCTATAGGAAGGATTGTAGAAGTAGGACAACTACACTTTATAATAGTTGGACACGTATCTTCTCTTTTATAATTATCTATCTCATGACTTCTTTCAAATAAATCATGATCATGATATCCCCTTGATATTGAATCCATTAATTTTTTACTTCCTTTCTCTTTTCATCTATTAATAAAGAAATTTAATTAATATTGTATTATCTATAATAATTTTAATATAAATAAATCCCGGTATGGTAAATCCAAATCCGGGACTTATATTAATTTATACTTTTAGCTTATATTCTTTATATAAACCTATATTACTTACTTTACCTTTTTATAAGATTAATAGTAATATTTTTCGTCACACTTTTTATGACATTTTCTAGCACAAGCATTTGATTTACAAGTTATAGTTGCAATTAAATTTGAATTAGTAAATGATGCTCCAACTGTAGCTGCAAGAGGTCCAACAATTGTTGCAACTGCTGTATAAGTGCAACAATCATTATCACAAGAGTCACTATCACAAATAGAAAATGAAGTGAAAATAGCTCCTGGAAGTACCACAGCTGCTAATCCTCCAAGTACAGGATATACTGGTCCTACTGGAACTGGAGTTATTTGATTTCTACATTGCTTAAATATTTGTACACTTATTCCACCTATAGTAACAGCAGCTAATGCAGTAAAAGCACTTGAAAAATCTAGTTTAACAACTGGATCACAGATGCAAGAAGTATCTACAGTAAGTGATGCAAGTGTTATAGTCGCTGTTACTGCACCTATAACTGGTAATGCAGTAGAAGAAGGACATCCACATTTTATAATAGTTGGGCATTTTTCTTCTTTTTCATAATCTTTTTCATAATCTTTTCTATAATCTTTTTCACAATCTCTTCTATATTGTTCTTGATATCTTCTAGACATTGAATTCATAAATTGAATCCTCCCTTTCATATCTATCTTTTATAAAATTATCTTTCTTTATTAATTTAGTATCAGTTAGTTTTTAGTTTTAATATTATTTTCATCACAAATATTGTACTGAATTAATATCATATTACTATTAAAGTATAATTAATATCTATCCATCATTAATATTTATAATTAACATTTGTAAAACTGCTTTTGTAGTAACCTAAATTTTGATAATTACTTTACCTCTCAGGCTCATCACTTTCTGGGAATAATGGCTCTAAATTTTGGTCTGGATAGAACTTAGGAACTGGTGATCTATCAAATCTTTCACATGGATCTTCTTCAGGTTCTTCTTCACATGCTTCTCTAGGAACTGGACAATAATCATAAGCAGGTATTAATAATTGTACAATAAGTTCACATTTTACAACTATATAGTAACCTAAAGTTATATCTAGAACTTCGTTTCCTTCTTCATCCTCAACTATCTGACCATCTAGTGCCTCTGCTACCATTTCAAGTTTTATAATATTACTATCCTCACCTTCACATTGTTCTGGTTCAGTAGTTGCTGAAATTTGAGCTATAGAATCAGGGCAATAGAATTTACCAATTATATCTGTTCTGTGGATTTCATAGAATTCACTTCTATTTACACCATTGTCATCAATATAATCAGAATAAAAAGAGATAACGTAATTAAGAATTATTTTTTTGAAATTAGGGTTGCCTTTAACAGGTATTTTATCTATTGAAGTTAATGTTACACTGAAATCCCTGCTAGAAATATATCTCTTAGGCTCAATTAGTGGATCACTTCTTAACTCACTATCTGTCGTATTTGTATCAGGACCTTCGCCATATACAAGACATCTCTTTATTAAGCATTGATCAAATACCTTAGGTACTTCTATGCAAACTAACTCCGATGGATCTGGTAAACGCCCTTGTTTATTAACAAGGCCTGGACGTGGCACGAATTTTTTGAAGTTAATGGACATAAATTCTCCTTTCCTTAAAACTACGATACTCTAAATTAATTTAATATTTATTTATAATACATGTTATGTTGGAATATAAAAGTGGTGCTATTAAAAAGTCGTATAATGTAACTTTTTTTTACCCAAATTTGTGTATAAAATAAAAAAATTAGTCTTTTCTATAAATAAAACTGTATATTCATAATTTTATTCATTATTCTAATTCTATCAAAATGTAAAAGTTGATATATAAATCTTGCTATTCATCAACCTTTACTTAAAACCAATACATGTTTTTATAAAAAAAACACTGAATTTAATTAAGTAAAAGGATTTTACGTCCTTGAGCTTAATTAAATTCAGTGTATATTCATATATATTCATTTATTCTAATTACTTTAACCAATTTATCTATTCAATGCTTCAAGCAATGATTCTAACTCTAATCCATGTACCTTTGCTGCATCTTCTATTGTTTCTGCTTGAGCTGATGGACAACCCACGCATCCCATACCAAAATCCATTAAAATTTGTGGTGCATTTTCCTTTACCTTTATAACTTCTCCAATAGTCATGTCCTTAGTTATCATAATATCACCTATCCTTAATTTTTTTTAATTTAATATCAAATTAATTGTAATTTATCTTAACTACTAAATGCAATATTTTATCTTTAATTCTTTAAGTATAGCTAAATTTTCATACTTAATACTATTATTTTCATCTTCAAAGCCTACACATTCCTCATTAATTACATCTATAGTTTCTTTTTTTAATTCTCTTTGTGCGAACTTATAAATTACATTATCTTCTTTATGTATATGTCTTTCCAGAAGATTTGTATAAGAAACTGCATTAGCTATTACGTCTAATTTAGCTTCGGCATTTCCATTCTTTAAGGCTTCTAATGCCTCATTTAAATTAGTTACGTATAGTCTTCCAAGATCATGTTCTACTAGCATTCCATATTTAACTACCTTTTCTGCTGTTTCACCAATTTCATCAACCATCCTATTAAATAGCATAATTTCTTCTTTTTTATGATGATGAGAATCTGCATAGTTTCTTATAAAATGTATCATCTTATAGAAATCTTCATAGTTAACTTCTTTGCCTTCTAAAACAGAAAAACAAGCTTTTCTAACTACTTTTAACATCTCTTTAATATTCTTATGCTCATCCATCATTAATTCTATTGCATTCATTTTTTCATCCCCTATACTCTTTCTATTGAAAACTCATCATTTTCACATACATTATAATTAAAATCTTTGTTAACTTCATTAACAAAAGCCTTTATCCATAAGTTTCTTAAAGTATAAAAATAATTTACATCTCCGTATGCAGCATCCCATATATCTTTATGAACACAAATTCTTCTCTTCCAAACAACTTTATTTTCATCTTGTGAAATAACTTCATTTACTCTATCACAAGGCATTCCATCTAATATATAATCATTTACTGCATTAAATATTTCAACTGCATTACTTACAGGCTTTCTTTCTTCTTTTGCTTCCTTTGCAGCTTTTATACCTTGATTCATATATAAAGCTTCTAATTTAGAAGTTGCGTTTTCTTTTTCTAACAGCTTACCAGTCCATGTTGCAAGTCTTCCTTCAGCAGAATGAATCTTTTCTTGTAACCATCCATGAATATTTGATGTATCTATCATTTCTTCAAGAGGAAGATTAGGTAATTTTTCTCCATATTTATTATTTATTTCTTTTGATAAATTTTCTATATCTAAACCTTCATTTTTTGCTAAAGTAATTATTTCTTCTTCAAGGCCTTCAAACCAAACTATTTTATTAAATAACCAATAGTGAATTTTTCCTAAATATAAGCTCATTTCTTTTTCCTCCAATATCTATCATTAATTTTATAATGATAGTGTAACATATGGTCACATCATTTTCGGTAACATTTGTTACATCTTAATTTGTTTTATATTTTATCTATTATTTCTAGATTTAATTTTTTTACAAACTCTTCACCTCTAAACCTAAGTCTTAAATCTTCAGGCTCATGTGCATCTACCCCAAGTATTCTTCTAACATTATATTCTTTTGATAAATTCCAAAATTCTTCAACAGGATAAAAATATCTTTCACCTAAGTTATATTTAACTTTCCCTCTTTTGAATCCATTTATGTTAATTTCAAGAGGCATATTTAATCTTTCTGCTGCTTCTAAAATTCTTCTTGATGCTTTAATTGAGTGCTCATCCCAATTTCTATATGATACTGCAAACAAATCTGGATGAGCTATATATGCAAAATATCCACTTTCCATAGACTTTATTACATAATCTATATAGCATTCTAAAATTTCTGGCGTTAATTTAATTCCACCTACATAAAGCCATTCACCTTTATAAGGGAAAAAATGCACCCCTAATAATAAATAGTCAACTTTATATTTCTCTTTAAATTCATCATATAACCAATGATAATCTTCAAAATATTCACATTCTACTGCTTTCTTTACTGATATCTTATCCCCATATTTTTCTTTAGCATCATCTATTTCTTTAAAATAAACTTTTAAATCCTCATATGCCATTCTATTTCTATTATCTATATTTTTACCTGGATGAGGTAGATGGTCTGATATCCCTATTTCGTCATAACCTTCTTTTATTGCTTCTTCTACATAATCTTCTATTGTTCCAATAGCATGGTTACATCTATAATTATGTGTATGATAATTAGTTTTCATTTTCTTCACCTATCCCTTTCCATCATTTGCGTATGTATTACATAATTAACATGATAACATATATCTAAATTAACTTCTATTTTCAAACCCCAAATGAAAAGGCTATCATAAATTAATTTCAAAAAAATTTTTTAATAATTAATTTATAATAACCCATTTTACTATTTTATAAAAAATTCATTCTTATTCCTTGAATTTCTATTACTCTCTTTGTTATCATACTATGAACTACAACTACTTCATCTCTCTCTGCAATATAACAATAATCTCTCACACTGAATGTTATTTCATATTCATTTTCATAATCAGTAATATATATTTTATAAACTGGTATTTTAGTAGATCCTTTTGTAGTTTCTATAATACCTGTACATATTCCACTAGTTTTTGTATATAGTCCAAATAAAACTTCAAGAAAGTATATAAAATCTGAAATAAATATTATTAAAAATATATAAAATTCTTTATTAAAATATCCTGATAATAAAAATATTATTAATAATAACTTTATCCATCTAATCCTATTAACTCTGTCTTTCCATTTGACTTTTATATGTGGTGAAAACTTAGACTTCATTCTCCAAAATATATTACTTTCCTTGTTGTAGCTTCCCGGATATTCATAATCTCTCTTCCATTTTAGTTGCCTATCAGTAACTTGCAATAATCTTATCTTTCTTTCAATTATATATATTAAAATTAAAATTATTTCAATCAATATTTCTATTCTAGACAATACTGGATCTTTAAATATTAGAGTTACAATTACTGCATATATGGCAAATAATATACATAGTATCTTAAAAATAATAGTTTTTCTTTTAACTTCTATAATAATATTCTCATCTATATTTAGCCTAATATTATTTATTGAAAAAACTCCTAATGCAACTATAGAAAATATCATCATTATACTTATAGAATCTATATCTATACTATTGAAAAATGAAATACTAATTCCTTTATATTTTAGATAATACGATAGGTTTCCTATAAATCCTAAAACTAATCCGAAAGCTCCAAATATTCTCATGTTCTCTAGGCTTCTTTTTTCTGATCCCATAACAACAACTCCTTATTGCTTTAAAATAAATAATATCTATATTATTTATAAATTAGTTTTATTATCTACTTCTATTATATTATAATAGTGTTAATAATTGTTATAAATTTATGTAAACGAGGTGTTTTTATTGAAAAATTTTGTAGATTTAAGAAGTGATACTGTAACTAACCAACCAGATTTTATGAAAGAAGCTATGTTTAATGCTGAAGTAGGTGATGACGTTTATGGGGATGATCCTACAGTTATAAAGCTTGAAGCTATTGCAGCAGAAATAGTTGGCAAAGAAGCTGCTCTTTTTGTTCCAAGTGGTACTTTTGGTAATCAACTTGCTTTATTTACTCATTGCAAAAGAGGTAGCGAAGTAATTATAGCTGATTCTAATCATATAGTTGCTCATGAAGTTGGGGCAAGCTCTGTAATTGCTGGTGTACAATTAAGAACTATAGAGTCACCAAATGGTATTATAACTTCTAAAGATCTAGAAAAAAGAATTCGTTTTGAAGATGATGATATACACTTTCCTTCTACATCTTTAATTTGTATTGAAAATGCTCACTCAAGTGGTAATGTACTTACTATTGAAAATATGAAGGAAGTATTCAATATAGCTAAAAAATATAATCTACCTGTTCATTTAGATGGTGCAAGAATATTTAATGCCTCTACATCCCTTGGAGTTGATGTAAAAGAAATTACTAAATATTGTGATTCAGTTATGTTTTGCTTATCAAAAGGATTATGTGCCCCTGTTGGCTCAATTTTATCTGGAAGTAAAGATTTTATAGCTAAAGCTAGGAAAAAGAGAAAGCTTATGGGTGGTGGACTAAGACAAGCTGGCTTCCTTGCCGCTGCAGGTATCGTTGCACTAAATGATATGTCTAAAAGATTAAAAGAAGACCATGAAAATGCTAAAATATTAGCACATGAATTAAACAAAATACCAGAGCTTAATGTTAATTTAGATAATGTTAAAATAAATATGGTATTCTTCAGTTTCAAAGATTCTAGTATAGACACTAAATCATTAGTAAAATACTTTTTAGAAAATAATATTAAGATTAATGATGTTGAAAATGGTCAAATGAGATTTGTAACTCATTACTGGGTTACTAAAGAAGACATATCAAAAATAGTTAATACATTGAAAACTTTTTTACTTAAATTATAAATCATATATATTTTTTAATAACTCTATGAGCATAGGAGACTAGTGTATAGCCTCCTATATTTTCTTATATATAAAATTTTATATAAGATAAACCTTACTTTATACCTAATAAGATACTCTGTCTATAATGAATAAAAAAGACTCCTTATTATATATACATTAATTTTAATTGATGTACATAATCTTTAAATTCCTCTAAGTTAATTTCTTTATTTTCTATTAAATATATATAGTCTAATATTTTAGGATGAAATTTTAAATTTAATAATTCCTTACAAAAAGCATGTGCTGCTATTTCTCTTGTTTTTAGTATTGTTGCTTTTCTTTTAATTGGCCCTAAAAAATTTATATCTATCTCATCTAATAAATAATTAGTATTTTCTTCATTTTTAAACTCTAGAAAATGATAGAATTCATGAGCTAAATGAATATTATATACTTCCTGCTTTGATATATTAAATCCATACTTTTTTAATGTTCCTATTATTTGATCTATAGAGTTTTTATAGATTATTATTTGTTTTTCCTTTTTGTCAAACGTTATTTCTCCTCTAATATCTAAACTTTTAGATTGAGATCTATCCTTTATTAATACATTCACTTCATTACTCTTTAAAAGTGATTCTATCTCTTCATCTCTATATTTACTTGCAATATTTTTTCCTATTCTATTAGCTTCATTAATATAATACTTTATCTTTTCTTTAGGTATCTTATGAAATAAACTATCCTCTTTAAGTTCTAATAACGCTAATACTTCATCAGTCAAAAAATATAAGTTTTTCATATAATCACTCCTAAATTTCTTGAGTTGCCAATATTCCAATCTTTGTATCTTCATCTAAAAGTTCTATTTCAAGATTTGTTAATGTCAATAGCTGATCTTTACTAATAACTCCTGATAGATCTATAAGCTTTTGTTTAAATACTACATATATCTTTGGAAGCTGAGCTCCTGCATCTGTGAATAGTGTATTTTCATCTATAAAACTATTATAAGTTTTATATAGCTCTTTTTTTGTGCAGAATAGTAATTTGCCTTTATCTTTTTGTAATCTTATAACACCATCTTCATCAAGAATTCTTATTTTTTCTTTTTTACTTGATATTAATCCAAATAGCTTTTTCGTAGTTTCAATACACTTAAAAATGCTCCATCTCCCTGTTTCTCCAATGAGCTTAACATTTTCTTTAGATACCCCTGTTGAATCGCATACTACATTTATAAGTTCCTCCTTTGACTTCTTTTCAGCACCAAGTTCTTTAGTTCTAAGCTCTGTTGCCCCAGTTGCTGATGCTCTTAATATATTCTTTTTAGCATCTACATCTACAGTAATTTCTACTGTGTCAGGATTTGCTCCTGATTTTACAACAGCTTCAAATACATCCATTCTTATTTTTTTTATATCTTGCTCTGTAGGATTTATAACACTTCTTTCTATTTGCTCCCTAACTAATGCTAACGCAACCCCTATTGTAGAAATATATGCTGCATTCTTAGCTATATTATATTTTACATTCATAAC
The DNA here is from genome assembly GCF_017888565.1 of Clostridium sp. Taxonomy (GTDB): domain Bacteria; phylum Bacillota; class Clostridia; order Clostridiales; family Clostridiaceae; genus Clostridium. The sequence goes on along the minus strand of NZ_JAGHFX010000058.1, from coordinate 270,275 downwards.
TTCTGAAAGATATGGCGTAACTATAGAAGCTGAACCACCACCACCGACAAGTGTTATTATAGATTTATTTAATTTATACTCTGTTATTAATTCATCAACTATTTTCTTTACTTTACCTATAGCTATATCCATAACAGTCTTTGCAGCCTCTTCTATAGACATATTAACCTCTTTTGCCATTACTTCCCAAACTTTTCTCCCAGCTTCTATATTTCCTCTTGCATAATCATTTTCAGGTACATACCCTAAAATATTTGCTGCACCTGCTAAAGTTAAAGCAAAACTTTTTCCTTCATCACATTCAATAGCCACATAATTACACTTATCCTCTGGCCTTGGAGATATATAGCTTAATCTCGGATTTGATATTTCATTTGTACCTGCAAATATTTCATATTCTTTTTCTGCAATATGTGCACTTCTAGGTCCTACATCTACTATTTTATTATTTTCAACAACAATCATACTTCCGCCTGCAACACCAAGTGTTCTAACATCTAAAGATTTCAAATAAAGCTTATGTCCACCAACTTGAGAATTCTTAATCATTACTTTTCCATCTTTTATTACAGATATATCAGTGGAAGTTCCTCCAACTTCAAAAAATATTCCATCTGAAACTTTTTCATACATTAATGCCCCAGCCACACCAGCTGCTAAACCTGATAGCATCGTTAGAATTGGTCTTTTTCTAACCTCGTCAATAGTCATTACTCCGCCATCACACCTCATTATCATAAGTGGCTTTTTTATATTTGCATTTTTTACTGAAGTTTCAGTCATATTTGCCGTTTCCATCATTTTAGGAATTAATGCTCCATTTACCACTGCAGTTCTCGTTCTTGCTCTTAATCCATATAATTGTGATATTTCATATCCTCCAGTTGCATATATTCCACTACTTAAAGCTTCATCTATAACAATTTTTTCATTTTCCGGATTATCAACTGAATAGCTTTCTGATGCTACAATCACTTCTGCCCCAGCATTTTTAAGTTCTTTTATAGCCTCCCCTATAGAACTTTGTGATATTTTTCCTGAATCTATATATCTATGTTCTGTGTACAAATATTTTCCTACTGAAAGTTCTATATTATCAACTTTAGTCTCATTTTTAGCTCTTTCTCCTTCCATTCCTTTTCCCATTCCAATAATTCCAACCTTCGCAACATCACCTTCTAATAATGCATTAGTTGCTTGAGTTGTTCCATGAGCTATAAAAACTACATCATTAGGAGAAATTTTATTTTCTTCTAGAACTTTTTTTATAACTTCTATTACTCCTTTTGCAACTCCTTCTACTTCATGATGAGTTGTAGGTATTTTAGCTTTTCCTATTACTTCATAAGTATTATTATCTATTACTACAGCGTCTGTGAATGTTCCACCAACATCTATTCCAATCCTTACCTTACCCATTATATTTCCCTCCTGATGTATTTATCATTAAAGGTGCGCATATACGCACCTTTATATTTTTAAAAAGCATATATTATTTATATAATATTAAAAGATCATTAAAGCTGTATAGATTAATGATAAGCATGTTATTATCACAGTATATGGAAGTGTAGATTTTAATACTGAGTTAACATCAACTTTTGCAAAATCTGCAACGATTACATTATGAGTATTTGTAGGATCTGATATTCCTTGTACTACGCCTGTAGATCTTAAAGCCATACCTATAGCTGCTGGACTTAATGTTCCTGCTGCCATCATAACATTTCCAATACCTGAACCCAATCCATATAAATTAAGAGGTCCTCTATATAATGCAAGTGGTGATGCTATAGTAAATATTATAATATATGGTATTGGAGTAGTTGGTAATATAGCTCCTATAAGTGGTTGCATTAATGCTATTGTCGCATTTGCTGATACACCATTTAATAATATACCTATTCCAATCATTAATCCAATAACTCCCGCTACGTCTTGTATTCCTTCAACAAGTGAACTTGTTGTTATTTGAATTATTTGTGATGGCTTAGTTACTAGAATTGTATACACTACTGAAATTAATAATGAAAGTTCAGCACTAAATTTAAAGAAGAATACTAATAATATTGGAAGTAATGGTGATATTAATGCAAATATATTTACATCATCATGGGTCTTTGTTTCAAAATTACTATTTGGCATTGCCCACGTACTTCTCACACTCTTACTTCTTACGTTAATTAATATATACGCTGCTGTCACTATAATAGATATTAAACCTAACACTAATGAAGTTGACTTTACAAGCTCCATATCCATTCCTATTACATCAACATAAAATTGATAATTAGCAACATTAAATAATCCGCCAAGTCCTAACCCCATAAGAAATGATCCTGCTGCAACCTTTGGCTTTATTCCTGCTGATAACATAAGCGGTATCACTATCGTTGCAACCATTATTACCGCTCCTGCTCCTCCTAAAGCTGAAAATACTATTGCACAAGCTGCTGTTAAAATAAAAGCAATAGCCAAAGGCTTATCCCCAGCAAGTTCTGCTGCTTTTCTAATTATAGTATTTGATACACCTTGTTTTTGAATAACTTTTGCAAACATAGCCCCGAAAATAGCCGCCATCATTGTTCCAGCAAGCCTAGATGATCCTGCTCCAATTACATGAGCCATTAGAGTTTGTCCACCTTCTTCTGTTGGAGTCATAAAAGGAACTCCTGCAATTACCGCTATTATAATGCCTAGTAGTGGTAATGCTAAAAGTGTAGGTAACTTTTTCGCTATCATAAGTCCTGTAAAGACAGCAAAAACTAATAATATAAGAATAACTTGAATATTTAAAACTTCTCCCATTTTCATTCCCCTTTTTACTATTATTTTATAATTGCACTTTAATAATTTATTGTTGAGTAAAATTAGAGCTAAAATTTATTTATGTCATAATTTCTTATAAATGGTCTTATATTAATTCATTTATCACACTCCTTACAATTTATAATTTATTAAATATTTAAGCAAATTATTTTATTCAATAACTTGATTACTTTTTAATAACTCTAATTTAAGCTCCTCATAACTTAATTCTCTAAAATCTTTTTTAAATTTAAAACAAATCTTAGCTGCAGTTCCAGCTGCTTGTCCTAAAGCCATGCATATTGGTGAAACTCTCATAGATGCTAATGCTTCATGTGTTGTACTTATCGCTCTTCCAGTTATAATTAAGTTATTGATTTCTTTTGGTAATAATGCTCGATATGGTATTCCATAATAATCACCAATTTTCATTTCCATAAGATCTAATTCCTTACCATCTGGATCATGAATATCTATAGGCCAACTTCCAAGTGCTATTGTATCTTCAAATATCCTTTTTGTAACAATATCCTTTTCTGTTAGTTGATACTCTCCAACTAATCTTCTTGATTCTCTAACCCCTATTTCGTCTCCAGATTGAACTAATATTGCATCTTTAAATCCTGGTATATATTTTTTCAAAAAGTTATATATTTCAATTACCTGTCTTCTACCTTCTATAGTAGCTTCTGACAAATCAAAATCTCTAACTGAAATTTTATCTATAACTCTACTCATATTTATTGCAACTTCGCCCCTTCTATTTAATTCAAAAAAAAGAACTCTATCCCTATTTACAGTAAAATCACCATTCTTTGTAGCTTCCTTTATCTTTGAAAAAAATCCTGAGATTGCAACTCTTTTTGTATCTAAAAGACTTTTAATATTATTACCTATAACAAACTCCTCTTTATTATCTTCAACATATTTAACCAATTCATCTATATTCACATTGCTTACCTTAAACATCATTGTCATTGGCTGACACTTACCATCTTTTTCTCTACCTATCTCCATTTGATTTCCAGAAAGATATGCTATTTCTCCATCACCTGTGGCATCAACATAATATTTAGCATTTATCTCATATATACCTGATCTAGTTTTTGCAAATATTGAATTTAAATTTTTTTCCTTAACGTCTACATCTAGTGCTTCTGTATGATATAAAATTTCTACCCCTGCTTCTAACAAATATTCTTGAGCTACATACTTATAAATTTCTGTTTCTATGGGTGTAACTGTTGATGCTACACCAAGTGGATCTTCTATATGACCTATTGTCCCTCCATTTTGTTTAATTCTTTCTATAAGTTCATTTGCATATCCCATTACTATTTGCTTTTTACCAGCATGAAAAGTCATAAGAGGAATAACTAAAGCTTTAGTTGCACATCCACCTAAGTATCCACCTCTTTCTATTAAAATTACTTTATTTCCATCTGCAGCTGCTGCTTTTGCTGCTATAATACCTGAAGGACCCCCACCAATAACCAAAATATCACAATTTTTACTTCCTTTAATTTTCATACCTTCCCTCCTTAAGCTTTATATTAACCTCACATTACACTTCAAATGTTCTATTCCATGGTAATTTAGCCTTTACTATTATCTCTTCTATTTCTCCTTTAGCCCTTAAATAGTTGACTTTACTTTTAGAAAAATACTCATTAGCCATTTTATTTAATGACTTCTCAACAAAAGAATCTATTTTTTCAACTCTTTTATTCATATTAAAAATACTTAATCCTTCTTTTAACACTTCTTTATTTGTTTCATTTCTAATACTGCTTTGATACATATAATCATCGCAATATCTCTCTATTAAAAATCTTAAGCTCTCTAATGATTTTTTTAGATCTAGATTACCATTTGAATTTATATTTGAAATAATATTTCCATGAGCTATAGATGTTCCCATTGCATTTCCAGCAGTATTCCAAGCTCCATATGCTATTACTTTTAATAGTAAATTCTCTTCTTTTAATCTTTTTATAAGATATTCATCTCCACCATTTGAAAAGGCTAAATCTGCAATTGATACTTTTTTACCTAAATTTATATAGTTCTTAATTCTACTTATAAAATTATCAATTACCATTTTCTTATTATAGTTTTCTATAGTATCAGAGGCCATATCTATATAAGGAATATTAGGAGTAGTTACAGCCAGTATATAATCACATTCATCATATTTCTCCATAATCAAAGCATTAGTACTTTTTAAATGTTCATTTATATTAATTTTAAGTGATCTATCTTCAAACTTTGGAATACTATCTTCTGCCTTCTTGTCATCAAAATCTACATATACCTTAGGTCTAAATTCTCTTATATCGTTTACATATCGACTAACAAGAATTTGTCCGATCTCATCAGCACCTGGATAAACATATATTCTATCTTCTAATTTATACTTATTTATTTTTTCATGGATTCTTTTATGTTCTATTAAGTGCATACCATACTTAGAGCAATCCTCTTGCGATAATATTAAAAAGTCAATTATCCCATCCTTCACAAGCTCTATTGATTCCATATTAGCTTTATGATTTCTTTCTCGTGTTCTTAAATACGTATTTAAAACATCTTTTGGTATTTCTGATTCTATTTTATCCAAATTATTTTTCAAATTCACTTCATTTAATGACTCTACTCTATATCTCAATTCATTATATTTATTTATTTTGCTCCACCATATTTGACTTTCATCATTTGAAACTGATATAGATAACCTCATAATATTTGAAAATGCATATATTTTCACTTCTTTATTTATTCTTTTATAATCTTTTAAAAAGTTTAATATTTTTATTGATTCTTCTAAAGACTTTTTATCAGTCCTTGAAGCTATTAATCCACCATATAGCAACATATCTAAAGATATTATTAAAGCATCACATTTTTCACTTTTAATCCACTCTTTTATTGAATCTACATTTCCCTCAGCAAAAAAGCATCCTAAATCCTTTTTGCTTGGTGCTTTAATCTCTAAGTCTGCTAAATTAGCTAATTGAAGAACCAACTCTAAATTAACTGGTCTATCATCTAGTGGAACATATAATATTTTATTATTTTTCATCTATAGTCCCCTTATTATTGAAATTATCTATAGTCTTTCTGAATTTTAATGTAGTATCATAAATACTATCTCTTGTTTTACCAGTTACTATTGCCCCAATCATTATTCCATTAATACCCATTCCTTGTAATATTAATGCTTGTTCTGGTGTAATTCTTCTTTGAGTAGGTATCACTATAGGTTTAGAAGTTGCGTTACGAACTGATTTATATTGTAATATTTCTCTTACCGTAAGCTCGTCCCCATAAGTGTCTGGATTCATAATAGAACATTCTAATACATCTATAGGCAACTCATCATAAGCCTTGACATATTCTAATTTATAATTATCATCTATTGCAACCATTTTGTATATGTCTTCATTAAATATTAATGGATTCATATGCTTATCATATAATGATATAAAGTTAAACCCCTCATCTATTATTGCTTTAATTTCTGTCATTGGTATTTTATTATGTCCTCCAGCTACAATACCAATTGGCTTGTTATACTCTTTGCAAAGAGAAACTATTTTCTTAATTGTCTCTAATTCTTCTGCTAAAGATCCAAACCTAGTTTTACTAGCTCTATGCTCAACATTAATATGAATCTTTAAAACATCTGCTCCTGCTGATAGTGCTACCTTTGCTAATTCTACACTATTCTCTGGAAGACTTACTATTAGTGATATTTCTTTTTCATTCAATACATTAATTAAGTTCATATTCAAACCTTCCCCTCTTTTTTTGTTAATATAATTCTATCACCGTAAATATTATTAATCAATACTTTTTGAAATATTTTTTCATTTTTTTAGAAAATATTTTTCACAAAAAAAAGAACTTGATTAAAAATCAAGTTCTTTCAATTTTATTATCTAAGTTTTATTCTTAATATCAATATCTCTTTATACAACCCTATTATTTTACTATTTATACTACACTAACTTCTTTAATCTTATCATTGTTAAACATTTTCATCAATATTTTTTGAAATTATTTTTCTCATTTTTTGAAATTCTTTTTCTTTGTTAATAGAAAAGCGATGAGGCATATAAACTCCTCATCGCATTATTTATTCAATCTTTCAATTGCTTTGTCAGTTTTATTCTTAGAATCTAAAGCTTTTTCTTTATTCTTCCTTATAACATTGCTCCATATTAAATCTATTAAAAAGTTTTGTGATACTTTTGTTCCTAAAGACTCCATTTCAAATTTTAATTCTTGATATGTATAATTTAAAACATAATCGCTAACTCTTGCTAATTTAGATAATAAATTTTCAGTAATAGAAATAACTTTAGCATTATTATCTCTTGCTATTTCTGCTGCTATATTTATATCCTCTGTATTTCCACTATTAGAAATAATAAATAAAACATCTTCTTCTTGCATTAATGATGCCATCATTACTAGCGTATGACTATCTCTGTAACAACTACAGCTAAAACCTGTTTTCATAAATTTATAATATGCGTCTTCTGCAATTACCCCGGAATGTCCAACTCCTATAAACAATATTCTTTTTGCTTTAGCTAATACTTCTGATACTTCTTCAATAATTGTATAATCAATTTTCTTTAAAGTGTTCTCTAAAGAATTTACATTTAATTCATAGAGCTTAGTAACAACATCACTTAAAGAATCATCTTCTGATAACACATCATCTTTGCTACTAGCCTCGCTATCATATCCATTATTCTTAAACTCTTGAGCCATTGTCATTTTAAATTCTAGAAAACTTCTAAATCCTAATTTTCTACAAAATCTTGTAACAGTTGCTTCTCCTACACCACAATTATTCGCTATCTCTGTAACTGTCATGTATATGCTACTATTCATATACTCTTCTATATAATCGCAAATCTTATTCTCTGCTTTCGTTAACTCACTTCTATCTTTTACTAATGAAGATTTCATTTATATCCCTCTTACTTTACTATTTTAATTTTGTAAGATAATTATATTATAAAATTAAATAAATAACTACTTCTAACTAATATATAATTTATTCTTAGACTACTTCATGTTCTTTATAGTTCTCTCTTCTTACTCCCTACTTAACCCTATAATAAAAGTGCTTCCTTTATTTAATTCACTTTCTACAGAAATGCTTCCTTTAGAAAGTTCAACTATTCTTTTAGCTATTGCAAGTCCTAATCCATAACCTTGAGCACTTCTAGAGTTGTCTATTTGATAAAATTTGTCAAATATATGACTTACTATATCTTCATTCATTCCAATTCCTTTATCTTCTATATAGACTTTTATGAAATCTAAGCTTTTTTCTATTCTAATATTAATCTCTCCATTTTCATGTGAAAATTTAATCGCATTTTCTATAATATTGGTCCAAACCTGTAAAAATAATTCTTCATCACCGTAATAATAAGTGGTTGGCAAATCTAATTTAAAATTAATACTTTTTTCTATCCATTTATTTTCTAATAAAAGTATAGCTCTTCTTATATTTTCATCTAAAGCAAATTTGCTTTGGTTTTCTAACACATCTTGATTTTCTAGCTTAGATATTTTAAGAATATTACTTGATAAATTTTCAAGCCTTTTTGACTCTTCAATAATAATATTTAAGTATTCCTCTCTTTCTTCATCAGCTAAACTATTATTTTTAAGAATCTTAGCAAACCCTTGAATTGAAGCAATTGGAGTCTTTAATTCATGAGATATATTATTTACAAAATCTTTTTGAATATAGGCTGTATTTTTTAGTTTCTTTGCCATATCATTAAAATGAAAAATCAATTGAGCTATTTCATCTTTTTCCTTTGTTTCTAATTTAATATCAAAATTTCCTTCTGCAACTTCATTTGTTGCCTTAGTTAATTTCTTTATTTGTTTAACTGCTAGTGTAGAAATAAAACATAATAATGTTAAACAAATTATAAAACTTATGCCCAAAATTAAAAACTTTAGTCCATGAAATTCTTTAAGTATAGGAATTAAATATTGCTCACTATCTGAAAATTTCCTATTTACTATTGGAGAAACTATAAAAAATGTAACTATATTACTTAAAAGAATTGTTGTAAAAAAATATACTATTATTTTTCCTTGCAAAGTATGTCTAAAGTACCTATATATCTTCTTCATATATTTCTCTCCGCCTTATATCCAAGTCCTCTTACTGTAACAATTTTAAATTCATTAAATTCATTTAGTTTTTCTCTTATTCTCTTAATATGAACATCTACTGTTCTTTCATCACTTTCGATATCCATCCCCCAAATTTCCTCCATAAGTTGATTTCTAGTAAATATTTGTTTTGGGTAGCTAAGTAATTTAAATAATAAATAAAACTCTTTTTTAGCTAACTCTACTACCCTTGATCCCTTTTTTATTGTTAAAGTATCATAATTCAAAACTACATCACCAATTACTAACTTATGTTCATTTGATATTCTTGATCTTCTTAAAAGTGCATTTATTCTAAGAAGCATCTCATCTAAATCAATTGGCTTTACCATATAATCATCTGCCCCAACTAGAAATCCCTTTTTCTTATCTTCTATAGTTTCTTTGGCTGTAACCATTAAAATTGGGAGTTCATAATTAGAATTACGTAAATCTTTTACTAATTCATATCCACTTACTTTTGGCATCATAATATCACATATTACTAGATCAATATGTTTATCTTCAAATATTTCAATTGCTTTTTCTCCATCCTCTGCTAAATATATTTCATATCCATTTTGCTTTAAAAATACTTCCATTAATCTTCTTAAACTTTTATCATCTTCAACAATTAATATGTTTATCATTATATTCTCCTCAAAATTTACCTATTAACTATAAAAATCATCTCTTAAATAAATATTATAGTACAGTTAAAAACATAGGCAAATACCTTAATAGATATTTGCCTATAACTTTTGAATTTATTCTGTTCTTAATGCTTCAACTGGATCCTTTTTAGATGCCATTTTAGCTGGTATAGATCCACCTAACATAGTTAAACATACGCTTATAACTATTAAAATAATTGCATGAACTGGGTCTAAAACTGCCACGCCTTTTAAGTCAGTTATTTTATATAATATATTATTTGTTGGGAATGTTAAAAGCCATGCAATTATTATTCCTAAAATACCAGAACAACTTCCAACAATAAATGTTTCTGCATTAAACACACGAGTTATATCTTTTTTCCTAGCTCCTAATGCTCTTAAAACTCCTATTTCTTTTGTTCTTTCAAGAACTGAAATATAAGTTATAATTCCAACCATTATTAATGAAACTACTAAAGATATTGCTGCAAATGCTATTAAAACCATTGTTATAGCATCCATTATTCCACCTGATAAACTTACAAATGTACTTGCCATATCATTATATATTACTACATCTTCTTTTTCTTTTCCTTCATTCCAATCATCTAAATAGTCAGTTACAGCTTCCTTTGTTGTAAAATCTTTTGGATATAAAGTAATCATATATGGAGTACCAACGGCCCCTATTGATGCAAGAATGTTCTCCTTAGTATTTTGATTATCGCTATCTGGTCTATCACTTACTTTATCAAATCTTTCCCCTGTAAATACATTATAGTCAACTGCTTGTTGAGCTTTTGCTACTTCTGAATCTTTAGCATCTTCTATGAAATATTTACTTAATTCATCTGAATAAGCAAGGCCTGAAGATAAAACAGGAATAGTCACATCTTTCTTTAATCTTAAGATACCAGTAATCTTAAGCGAAATTGCTCTTTCATTATTATATATTTCACTCATGTCACTAGGATTTCCCGCTAGTGTAAAGTAATTTCCAACCTTAGTATAGTAATCATTATTTAATATAGCTCTTAATTCATGACCTACAATATCATTAAAGTTAATTTCTTCTTTATTACTATCAATTCCAAGTGCATCTAAAATTGTTGTATCTATTTTATTATATTCATCAACAACTAAAACTAAATCTGTCATTTCTTTTGGATATTCACCTGAAAGTAAGTCATATGATGTCTCTAAATATCCTTCTGTACTATTATCTAGCTTGATTGGATAAGATGATAAATTTAAATCTGAAACACTTACTGGAGTTGCAACATTACCATCACTCTTTAAAAGATTCATGTTGACTAAACGAGTATATGATACTCCTGAAAGTAAATTACTATCTATTTTTTCAACATAATCTACATATTCTTCAGTAAGCTTATTAGTATGCATAAATGTATTTTCTTTAGTATTATATGGATAAACTACATTTGTATCTGGATACTTTCCTTCTGAATCAGTATCTCCAGACATCTCTTTTCTCATTTCTTTACTATGTTCCATCATACTATTTATATCAACTTCAGCAGCCTTTTGAGTTATCATAATTGGAAATCCTGATAACGTATCTGCTTCGAAAATATCTATTTGTTTATCAAATCCATTTGAAAGTGATAAAATTAATGCTATACCTATAATACCAATGCTTGATGCAAATGCTGTTAATAAAGTTCTCCACTTTTTAGTTCTTATATTCATTCCTGATAGCTTTAATGCTGTTAAGAAACTCATGCTTGTCTTTTTGAGACTATATGAAGTATTATTTTTTTCAGATTCTAGTGGATTAGTGTCTGAAATAACATTACCATCTCTAAATTCAACTATTCTATCTGCATATTCCTTAGCAAGTTCCGGATTATGAGTTACCATTATAACTAGTTTATCTTTTGCTATATCCTTTATAAGATCCATTATTTGAATACTAGTCTTTGTATCAAGAGCTCCTGTTGGTTCATCCGCTAGTATTATATCTGGATCATTTGCAAGAGCTCTTGCAATAGCAACTCTTTGCATTTGACCACCTGAAAGTTGATTTGGTCTTTTGTGAACGTGATCTTTAAGTCCAACTCTCTCTAATGATTCTAATGCCTTCTTATGCTTTTCAGCAGATGAAACTCCACTTAATGTCATTCCCATTTCTACATTGTCTAAAATACTTAAATGGCTTATTAAATTATAGCTTTGAAAGATAAATCCTATGCTATTATTACGATAAGCATCCCAATCTGAATCCTTAAATTCTCTAGTGGATTTTCCATTAATAATCAAGTCTCCACTATCATACTTATCTAATCCTCCAATGATGTTTAGGCAAGTAGTTTTTCCTGAACCACTTGGTCCAAGTATTGCTACAAACTCACTTTGTCTAAAGTTTAAGCTTACCCCACCTAAAGCAACTTGTTTAAATTCGCCTGTTACATATGATTTTTTTATATTTTTTAGCGATAGCATACTTTCCCTCCTAGAATAAATTTTACTACAATAGTTTAAATAATATTTTAGTTTTATGAACTGAATATGAATTCAATAAAATTATTCTAACTATAATTATGTCCACTTTAAAAAAACTTAATAAAAAGACTCCTCATAAAGTATAGTGGATTAAACAATTTTTATCTACTATACTTTATGAGGATTGACCTTTAATCTTTATTTTAAATTATTAATATTTTCTATTTATTAAATATATTTACTTGATTTATTTAAATCTCTCTTTTGCTTTTATTATCTTGAATAAGATTTTTTATTAAAAGAAATCCTATTAAAATTATTGATACTAAGATAACTTGTAATATTTCTACAATGTTCATCCAAATGTTAATTTTTGAATAAGAATTAAACATCATAGTTGCTATATAAATTATGCTATCTCCTAACAAAAAAATTAGTAAATTATTAATTATTATTTTAAGTTTTGAACTATACATTTCTTTTTTACTTAATGGTATAGTATCATATTTTCTTAATATAAAAACTCGTTTTCCCTGCTCCTTTATCCAAAAAAGATGCCTATCAAGATAAAGCGTAAGAATAATTACTCCAAAAATTACTATAGGATTTATAAAAGAGATTGGTTTAGCCTCCAAACCTTTACCCCATATTACTTTATGAGAAGAAATATCTGATTGAATAACTACAAAATAGAAAAATAGTAATACACCAAGTAATAGTTTTTGATAATTATACTTTATTCTTTCTTTTTCATTTTCCAAATAGCTCATTTTATTCTCCTCCTATTTTTAAAGTAAATCACTTATGTGAAATTTTTTATTTAAGGAATCTTCTAATTGCTTTCTTTTAAAATTATCTTCAAGGGCTTCTTTAGTATCATTTATTTTAATTTCACCATTATCAAGTAAAATAATATAATCTGCAATCTTATCAAGATCACTAGTTATATGTGTTGACATAAGAATCCCTATATCTTGATTTAATATATCTTGTAGCATATTTAAAAAATCTTTTCTAAAAACAGGATCAAACCCAGCTGTTGGTTCATCTAAAAGAAGAAACTTTGGACTATGTGCCATAGCAAAACTTACTTGAAATTTCATTTTCATGCCTTTAGAAAACTGATATAATGGTTGCCCTTTAGGAATATTCATTTTATCTAGCCATATATAATAATCTTCCATACTCCAATTATTAAAATATTCTCCAAGAAGTACTCCATTTTCATATGCTGTCTTATCCATAAAAAATGAAAGTTTTTCAGAAATTAGACCAATTTCTTGTTTTGCTTCAGAAGTGTTCTTTTTTATATCAATTCCATTTATATTTACTTTTCCTTCAAAGTCAGTATCTAATCCAGCTATAATATTAATAAGTGTAGTTTTACCTGCGCCATTTATTCCAATAAGCCCTGTAAGATATCCTGGTTTAATCGTTAAAGAAACTGATTTAAGTGAAAAATCTTTATATTTTTTTACTATATTTTCACATTGTATAATATTTGTCATAAAGGCTATCTCCCTTCATATAAAGTCTTTAAAATATCTTGCATATCTTCAAGTGTAAGTTCTAATTTTTTCCCCTCGCTAATTAAACTTTCAAAATTATTTTCAAAATCCTTAAGCTGCTCCTCTCGAAGCTTTTGACGATTTGGTTCTTTTACATAAAACCCCTTACCTTGAACTGAATAAATTAACCCTTCCTTTTCAAGTTCCTCATATGCACGTTTTGTTGTAATTACACTTATTTGAAGATCTCTAGCAAGTGATCTAATGGATGGTAATAAATCTCCTGGCATTATCTCTTCTTGTATAATTGAATTTTTTATAGATTTAACTATTTGCTCATAAATTGAAATATTACTCTCTGTATCTAAAATAATATTCATTCTTAACCTTCTTTCGTATCTGGTATTTGTCTATAAACATCTTCATATGAAAGAGATTTCTTTAGAATTGGATCTATACAACTATAAGCAATGTACGCATTTACTATAAGAGCTACACTCCAACCTATTACACCTAAAAAATTCAATTGCACATTAAGAATAGACAATGAATAAAAAACTATAGCCTCCATCATTAATAAACAAATCCAATAATAATTAACTATTTCTTCCTCTTTAGAATATATTATATACCCTTCTTTGTCTTTCTTTTTTAATCCTTGTTCACCTATACCTATTTTTAAATTAATATCTAATATAATAAAAAACCATAAGGCAAGCTCCACAATATTTAGTATTATACCTTTGTTAAGAAAGATTCTTCCTATATAACTATAACTCGCTATAAAAATAAACATAAATCCCAAAATAATTTTTATAGCTAACTGTAAATACATATATTTCATTTTTTCCTTTTCGCCTGCAGCACATACAAACATTGCTTTACTGAGCCTTAATGGAATTTTTTTTGTTATATCAAACATAGTAATAAATGCTACTCCGTAAACAGCAGGAAGAATTGATCTTAATATATGGTCCTCTAATAGTAATTTAACTATAGTATCATTTGTTTTCGGCATATCCATAGGTATTTGCGTAACAAGTATAATGGTTAATATATAAGTAGTTAAGAAAATAAATAAAATAATATTGAGTACTACGCTTACCCAAGACCTTTTTAAGTTTACTAATAAATCATTTATAATAATTTTTAGCATTTAGAGTATCCTCCTTTTTCTAAATAGTACATTACCTCTTCTATTATTGGAATTTTAACTTCTATATCTAAATAATCTTCGCCTTCTACCTTTTCAATAAAAGCACAATTATGATATTCTCCATATTCTCTATAAATAATATTAGAGAATTTAAGATTTTCAATTTGCTCTTTGCTACCTTTAAGGATTAGATACTTATCCTGTAATTCTTCCTTACTTAAATAGAAAAACATTTCTCCATTATGAAGTAATGCTATATAATCTCCAACTTGATCAAGATCTTCTGTAATATGAGTAGAAAATAACACACTTCTAGTTCCATCTTCTACAATTTCCTGCATACAATTAATAAGTTCTTTTCTAAATAAAGGATTTAACCCTGCTGCTGGTTCATCCATTATAAATAGCTTTGCATCATGAGATAAAGCAAATGCTAACTGGAATCTAACTTTTAAGCCTGTAGATAACTTACCTAATTTCTTCTTAAGAGGTACTTCAAAACGCTGACAAAATTTACGGAATAAGTTTTCATCAAACTTACTATAAAGACTTCCATAAATTTTACCATTTCTAATTACACTAATACTATCCTCAAACATATTTTCATCAAGAACAAAACCAATTTGATCTTTTGCATCTTTTTCATTAGCATCCATAGAAATGCCATTAATTTTTATACTTCCACTATCTTTCTTATATAAATTTAATATAGTATTAATAAGAGTTGTTTTACCTGAGCCATTTACCCCTACTAATCCAACTATATAACCAGGCTCTATTTTCAAATTAATCCCTCTTAAATGTAATCTTCCTATCTTCTTTCCTAAGTTTTCTATTTCCATCAAAGTAGTCATTAAAGTACCTCCTTATAAACAACAGTATATATACTGTTCATATCTATATATACAGTATATATACTACTGGAAGCAATTTCAAGTATTTTTTCTCTTTTTGTTCTTAATATTTTATTTAAATAATTTTAAATAAAATAGGCGCAGTCTCAAAAATTTATTTAATATATACTTTATTCAATTTTAGTAAGCTTTATTGCCTTTAAAAAGTTAATCTCTTATTTTATAAATGGCCTCACGAAATGCGACTCCCTTTTAATCCATTGATTTTACTTGCTTAAAGACGTTTTTAAACTTAAATAGAAATTTTTTCTGTTATTTATATATACGCAAAAAGGGAAGTTCGAATCTAATCAGAACTTCCCTTTTTATCGGTTAATATCAAAATTTATTTTGATACAACTCATTTTTACAAATTTATACTATCTAAGTTTCTAGACCTAAAATTCCTAAAAAGCTGCTTAATTATCAATTATGCACTATCCACTATCAATTATCTATTATAGCTTCCTTCCCAAACAATTTCTCTATACTTATCTGGATCCGTATCTCCTTCTGTACTAAATAAAAGGACTCTTGAATTTTCATCTAAACCAATTGATTCTTTTAAATCCTTATACTCTGGATTTGTCATCAATTCATAAACTAATCCTAAAGTAACTGCTCCTGATTCTCCAGAAACAACTTTCTTATCTCCATTAAGTGGATTGCCTAGAACTCTCATTCCATTTGCTGCAACATAATTTGGTGCTGATACGAAAGCTTTAGAATAATTCTTTAAAACTTCAAAGCCTGTTATATTAACTTCACCGCATGCAAGTCCAGCCATTATTGTTGGCATATCTCCACCAACAGCTCTTGGTTTTCCATCATTAGCTATAGCTGATTCATAATAACATGCAGCTTCCTTAGCTTCTACTACTACAGTTCTTGGGCAATCTTCACCAAATACTGAAGCAAAGAATCCTTGAATTCCACCTGCTAATGATCCAACTCCAGCTTGTAAGAAAATATGAGTTGGTCTATTTACTTTATAATCATTTCTTAATTGCTCTAATGCTTCAAGTCCCATAGTTCCATATCCCTGCATTATCCATGCTGGAATTTCTTCATAACCTTCCCATGCAGTATCTTGAACTACAACTCCATTATGCTCATCTGCATATTTAGCAGCTAATCTTACTGCATCATCATAGTTCATATCAGTAATAGATGCATCAGCACCTTCTTTTCTTATATTTTCAAGTCTTATTAAAGAAGATCCCTTTGGCATATAAACTACTGATTTTTGTTTTAATCTATTAGCTGTCCATGCAACTCCTCTTCCATGATTTCCATCTGTTGCAGTAACGAAAGTTATATCTCCAAGCTTTTCTTTCACTTCATCTGAAGTTAATTTTTCATATGGTAGTTCTGCTATATCCATATTTAATCTTTGTGCTAAGTATTTTCCCATTGAATAAGATCCACCTAGAACTTTAAAAGCATTTAATCCAAATCTATATGATTCATCTTTTAAATAAATTCCTCCAAGTCCTAGTCTTTCACTTAAATTTTCTAAGTTAACTAATGGTGTAACACTATATTCTGGAAAACTCTTATGAAAGTTTCTAGCTTTATTTATTTCATCCATATTTAAAAAATCCAAATCACCATCTATTTTACTTTTTGGCATGGTATTTTCTTTCCATAATATCTTTTCTCCCATTATTAAACCCCCTAACTATCTAATTATTCTTGTTCCAGTCTTTCCTTTAATTCCATCTTTAGCTTTTTCTAACAATGTAATAAGTGCATGTCTTCCCTCTTTAGATTCTGCAAACTCTATACCTGCCTCCACCTTTGGCTTCATTGAACCTGGAGCAAAATGTCCTTCTTCAACATACTTCTTCATTTCTTCTACTGTAACTTTATCTAGCCACTCTTCATTTTCCTTACCATAGTTTATAGCAGCCTTTTCTACAGCTGTTAATATAATTAAAAAATCAGCATCTAACTCTTTAGCTAATGTAGCACTTGCAAAATCCTTATCTATAACAGCACTTGCTCCTCTTAAGTGGTTTCCCTCTTTAATTACTGGAATACCACCACCACCACAAGCGATTACAACGCTTCCTGAATCTGCTAAGCTTTTAATAGTTTCAATTTCTACAATACTCTTTGGTTTTGGAGAAGCTACAACTCTTCTATATCCTCTACCTGCATCTTCAACAACATTAATTCCCTTTGAAATTAAAACATCAGCTTCTTCCTTTGTCATAAAACTTCCTATTGGCTTTGTTGGATTTTCAAATGCCTTATCATTTTTATCTACTTCTACTTGAGTAATAACTGTAGCAACAGATTTATTTATATTTCTGCTTAATAGTTCTTCTCTAAGTGCATTTTGTAAATCATATCCCACATATCCTTGGCTCATTGCAACACATACAGACATTGGGATTGATGAGTATTTATGATCTGCTTTAGTTAGTGCATCCATAGCAAGATTTATCATACCTACTTGTGGCCCATTTCCATGAGATATTACAACATCATGTCCTTCTTCAATTAAATCTACTATAGCCTTTGCAGTTGATTTAACTGCACCCATTTGTTCTTCTAAATTATTTCCTAACGCATTTCCACCCAATGCTATTACAATTTTCTTTTTCATAATTCTCTCCCTCAAATTCTTAGAATATATGATTAATTTGAATGTTTAGGGCTTTTATCCTTATATTTTCCTTGGATAAAAGCCCATATATTTTATATAGTGTTAAGCTTATTTAACTTGACGATCCTTTTTAGCTTCTTCTAATTTAGCTAAAACTTCTTGTGGATCCTTAACTTTGCTTAAGAAAATCATTGCTGCAATAACATATGGCTTATAGCTAGCTTCTTTATAAAGAGGTTTTCTATATCTATCAAATACTGAAGCATCAACTTCCCCAGTTTCACAGCTAACTCCTGTAATATCTGCTGGTAAGCAATGTAAATATAATGCTTTTCCATCTTTAGTTGTCTTCATTAATTCTTCTGTACATTGCCAATCTTTATGTTCAGCATTTTGTGCTAATAATTCTTTTTCTAATTCTTTGATTCCATCGAAATCGCCATTTCCATATAAATCTGTTCTCTTTTCCATAGCAACAAATGGAGCCCAGCTCTTTGGATATACGATATCAGCTTCTTTAAATGCTTCTTCCATTGAATTAGTCTTTGTAAATGATCCACCTGAAAGTTTAGCATTTTCTTTAGCAATTTCTTCAACTTCTGGCATTACTTCATATCCTTCTGGGTGAGCTAAAACAACATCCATACCGAATCTTGTTAATAATCCAATTATTCCTTGAGGAACTGATAATGGTTTTCCATAAGATGGAGAATAAGCCCAAGTCATAGCTACTTTTTTACCCTTTAAGTTTTCTATTCCACCAAATTCATTAATTAAATGAAGGGCATCAGCCATAGCTTGTGTTGGATGGTCAATATCACATTGTAAATCAACTAAAGTTGGAATTTGTTCTAAAGTTCCTTCTTCATATCCTTCTCTTACAGCCTTTGATACTTCTCTCATGTAAGTATTTCCTTTTCCGATATACATATCATCTCTAATACCTATAACGTCAGCCATAAATGAAACCATGTTTGCTGTTTCTCTAACAGTTTCACCATGTGCTACTTGTGATTTTCCTTCATCTAAATCTTGAACTTCTAATCCTAAAAGGTTACAAGCTGATGCAAAGCTGAATCTTGTTCTTGTTGAATTATCTCTAAATAAAGAAATTCCAAGTCCACTATCAAATATTTTTGTAGAAATATTATTTTTTCTTAAATCTCTTAAAGCTTCTGCAACTGTAAATACAGCTTTTAATTCATCGTCGCTTTTTTTCCAAGTCTCCATAAAGTCATCATTATGCATTTTTGAGAAATCTAATTGATTAAGTTCATTAATATATTTGTCCATTAAAGCCATTTTAAAATTCCTACCCTTCATTATCTTAATTTTTATTTATTCAAATTTAAAATTAAATTATTTTATTATTTTTCTTTATTAGTACAGTAAATTGTTGGTAATGCAGCATATACAGCAGCACACTTAATTAAATCTTCTTTCCAAGTCTTTTCATTTGGAGCATGCGCTTCTGCTTCTGCTCCAGGTCCAAATCCTATTACAGGGATTCCATTACGTCCCATTATAGAAACACCATTTGTTGAGAATGTCCATTTATCTGTAAGCGGACGAGCCTTTCTCATTTCCTCTGTTACTGTAGCCCCACTTCTTGTTGTTCCGTAAAGACCTTCATATGACTCTTCCATTGCTTTTGTAACAATATGATCTTCTGGAATTACCCAAGTTGGGAAGTAACATTCAATTGGATATACTAAGCCTGTATAGCTTGGCCTATCATAGTTATACATACTTACTGTTGCATTATATTTTTTAACAGCTGGAAGTTCACGAATTTCTTCTAAACAGCTTTCCCAAGTTTCACCTGCTGTCATACGACGATCTAAAGAAATTGAGCATGAATCAGCAACAGCACAACGACTTGGAGAAGTATAGAATATTTGAGAAGTTGTAACTGTACCCCTTCCTAAGAAGTTAGCTTCCTTCCATTCTGGGTTATATTTTTCATCTAGCATTTTTACTAAGCCTTTGATTTCTTTATCATCAGCAGCATTATTTTCATTAAGGTCACGAACATTCATTAATATTTCAGCCATTTTGTAAATTGCATTATCTCCTCTTTCTGGAGCTGAACCATGGCATGAAACCCCTTGAACATCAACGCGAATTTCCATACGTCCTCTTTGCCCTCTATAGATTCCACCATCTGTTGGCTCTGTAGAAACTACAAATTCTGGTCTTATATTATCTTCTTTAATTATATATTCCCAGCAAAGTCCATCACAGTCTTCTTCTTGAACTGATCCAACAACTAATGCTGTATATTTTTCATTTAAAAGATCTAAGTCTTTCATTATTTTTGCTCCATAAACAGCTGAAACTATTCCTCCTAGTTGGTCAGAAGTACCACGTCCACCTATTTCAGTTTCAGTTTCATATCCTTCATATGGATCAAAGTTCCAGTTTGCTCTGTTTCCTATACCAACAGTATCAATATGTGCATCAAATCCTATTAATGTTTCCCCTGTACCCATATATCCTAGAACATTACCTTGTGGGTCTATTTCAACTTTATTAAATCCTAATGCTCTCATTTCTTCAGCTATACGGTTAACAACACCTTTTTCTTCACAGCTTTCTCCAGGAATAGCAACTAAATCTCTTAAAAACTTAGTCATTTGAACTTTATATCCCTCTGCTTGTGATTTAATATTTGTAAAATCCATATTCTTTTCCCCCTTATAGTTTAAATATATTTAATTCTTTAATATTATTATTAAGATCACCGATTATATTTATAGCAAAACTCATGCCAACTTTTTCACTAATTATTAAGGCAATATTTTAGTATTATTATGGTTTTAGGCCCCTTTCACCCCTTATTTTATTAAAAAAAATAAAGGATTATCATTTTGATAATCCTTTATCACTTTGGTTAAATCCAGCATTTTATAAGCTTTTCAAGGTTAATTATATATTTTTATCATTTTGATAAGTTATCCTTTATGATAAATTATATAAATAGAATTTGATAAAAATAATTTAATGTTCATTTATGAAGTCTTCTACATATTTTTTGCAATAAATTCTAGCATTTTTATACCAACTGACACAATCTCATCTATATTTATCTGAGAAAAATCATGACTAGTTCCCTCTAAAGTTATAAGCTCTGTTTTATTTTCTTTTTGTTTAAGTTCCTCATACAATATTTCCGCATTTTCATAAGGTACTATACTATCTTGTTTACTATGAACTATTAACGTATTTGGCTCATTTTTATCTACATAATTTACTGGACTATAAAGTTTTAAAATATCTTCCCTTTCTTCTCCTACAGAATTTATTATTTGCTCTAAATCCCATTGAACATTGTCAATATCTAGAGTTGTTAAATCCGTTGGTCCAAAAAAATCTATTAAGTATTTTATATTTGAAGAATATCCTTCTAACTCCTGTGAATCAACAAACTCATCTTCACCACTATATGCAGCCATTAATGCTAAATGCGCTCCAGATGATGCTCCTATAACACCTATTCTATCTGAATTAAATCCAAAATCATCTTTATTTTTGTGTATCCATCTTATAGTATCTTTTACATCGCTAATTTGCTTACTAAAGTTCTCTTCTCCATTCATAAGTTCATAGCTAGTGCTTATTATTGTAAAACCCTCATCTCTAAATGCATCTAAAAGTGGAGATATAGCTTCTGGTATTTCATTATTTCCATATACCCAACTGCCTCCATGTACATATAATATTACTGGTGAACCACCTTTAACACTCTTTTTCGGTCCATAAATATCCAGAGTTAATGGAACTCCATTAGTATTTTTATATATAATATCATCATAATCTATAGAATCTATTGATTTTAATGACAAATCTTCAGTTAAGCTTGGTCCGTTTTCTACGAATTCACTATATTTCTTTAATACACTTACATACAAAGATATTCTATCTCTTATAGAAAATATAAAAATTCCACCGATTAAAACTACTACTAAAATTACTAATCCTAAAACTTTTAAAAATTTCTTCATTTCTTCTCCTTCCATTAATATTATAGTTTCCTTACTATTTTAATTTATATTATATTTTAAATATTTATACAATAAATTAAACTTTTATTAATTTTGATAAGAAATTTTTAAAATTATACTAACTTTAATTATCTATATTATTAAAATTAGTATAATAAATATTATTTATTTTATATTTTTGTCAATATTGTTTGTGTATAGTAATACACTGTATTGATATTAAATTTAGGAAGTGATTCTATGAAAAAAAGATTATTTCTATTAATATTTTCATTAGTATTTTCTCTTATTTTAATTGGATGTAATAAAAATAAAAATGAGCCAGTATCTACTCCTTCACAAAATATTGTAAATGAAGAGAAAAATCCAAGTAATGATACTAATAAAGATCAAGCAACTGAAGATGAGCCATCAAATAATACTGATGAAGATAAATCTATTACTAATACTAAAGTTCGTTTATTCTATTTTGACTCTTCAAATTTGAATCTCTATTATATAGATAAAGAAATTCAAATATCAAATAAAGCTGTGGTAAAGGCATTAACAAAAGAACTTCAAAATTATTCTCCTAACAATAATTTTATAAATTTAACTAATAAAGTAGAGATTACTTCTGCTAAATTAGATGAAAATAAAAAACTTCTAACTATTGTATTTTCTTCTTCATATGTAGATAAAATGCTTCTTGGATCCTCAACAGAAAGTGGACTATTATCTTCATTGATATCTACCTATGCCTATAATTTAGATGTTGATAAGGTTGCTATTTATTTTGGAGATAAACTATATACTTCTTTGAAGGGTGATCTTCCTAATGGTTATTTTAATGTAGATTATAGCTCTGCCATTCCATACTCTAAAGATTCTTATAATAACTCTAACTCTGAAAATAATAACGAAACTGATACTGTAAAAAAGACTATAAACTCTAGAATATATTACTATAATTGCATTGATGATGTATTTTATTATATAAATAAGCCAATTGAAGTAATAGATGGAGCGTTAGTAACTGCCTTAACAAATGAATTAAAGAATCCTCCAAGCCAAAATTTATTTAGTTTTGGCGATAATTTAGCTATTCGTTCAGCTAAATTAGATAAAGAAAATAATACACTAACTGTTGATTTATCAAAATCTTATTATAATATATTAAGTAAAGTTGGTTCTGGAGGTGAATCTGCTGCTTTAAAATCATTGGCTTTAACTTATGGATATAATTATGGAATTGATAAAGTTATAATATTAGTAAATGGAAAACCTTATTCAGGTAGTCATATAATTTTTGAAGTAAATGAGTGTATTAATATTGATGTAGATAATATTAAACCTTTAAGTATTTAATATATTATTTTCTTATATAGCTAATTAATTTAAATACTAGGACTTTCATACTATTTTATCAAAAAACAGTAGTTAGTTTTGCATAAAAACAAAACTAACTACTGTTCTTAATAAGTAAGATTCTAAAACTTAAAAGATATGTAGTTACTAGAAAAAAATTTATAGTAACCACAAGTAATTAATAAATAAAGTACTTAAACAAACTATTAACCCTACTGTTTTACTATTTCTAAATATTTCTTTAATATCTTGTATTTAAAATCCCTACTCGAAAGTATTCTTTAATAAAAATTGATTTTTACTTTTAATAATATCACTTGAAATTATTACACTGATTTCTTTAGGATTTATTTTTGAATCACAAATTCTAATACTTTGTTCTCTAATAAGACCATCTAGATATTGCTTTATCATCAACCCGTTTCTTAAGCTTAAATTTCTATTCTCATCTAGTTCAATTATTGAATTATTTAAAGTTTCTTTAGCCCCATCATCTAAAATATATTTTTTACTTTCTAAAATACTTAATGCCATATTAAATAATTCATCTTTTTTATAGTCTTTAAAGTTTAGCATTGATGGAAATCTATAATTTAATTCTGGACTTACCTGCATAAGTCTTTTAATATTTTTGCTTTTTCCTGATAAAGTTATAACTATTCTGTTACTATTCTTATCTATAAATTTAACTAAATCCTTAATTATCCTATTTGATGTGTCTTCTAATAAGAATTCAGCATTATCTATATAAACTACTTTACCAACTTGCCTATTTAAAATATCTTCAATAGATATACCATTTTTCATATTATCTATAATTTCTTCTTTGCTTAGCTCCACTATACTTTTTGCTTTTACAACTCCCATACTATATAAAGTTTCTGATAATATATTTAATACAGTTTTTTTACCTGTTCCAATATCTCCAGTAAAAATTATGTTCATATATCTATTTATATCAGTAGATAGCCCTAGTCTTTTTCGTCTTTCCTTTACTCTCATTAATTTATATTGATTTCTTAAAAACTCTTTAGCTTCCTCATTTCCAATTAAATCTTTTAATCTCTCTTCTAAATCAAACTCATTGTCATATTGAGAAGTATTAAGCTTTTCAACATCCTTAGACGTTATTAAATTCATCTCATAAACACTTATATCTTCTCCTGCAATTCTTATGCTTTGAATTCTTATTAAATTCTCAACATAATTTCTTACCATTCTACCATTCCCTGATTGCGCATCAGAATTTTCATATATATCAACAAAACTCTTTTTAAGTGCAGCATATCCATTCTTAGATAACTTAAATCCTTTTGACTCAACTAATCTTATAGCCATTTCTAAAAGTTCATTTGGATTATAATCTTCAAAATTAGTCCATAATGGAAATCTTGATCGCAGTCCTATATTTACATCAAAAAACTCTTCCATTTCTTGCTCATATCCAGCTAATATAACTATTACTTCTCTTGAATAATCTTCAATTAATTTAAGAAGTGTTTCTATAGCCTCTCTTCCCAAACTATCATTAGCAAGAGTATAAGCTTCGTCTATAAATAATACACCACCTAAAGCTTCTTTAAATTTATCTTCTGTCTTTTTAGCAGTTTCTCCTGGTACATTAGAAACAAAACTAGATCTATCTGTTTCTACTAACTGACCTATCTTTAATAATCCCATACTATTAAGCATTTGTGCAACTAACCTTGCTATACTGGTTTTTCCTGTACCCGGATTTCCTGCAAACACCATATTTAAATTTTGCTCTATTTCTGTGTTTACTCCAACAGACTTTCTTTTTTCCTGAGCAATTAAAAGCTTATATTGACTTCTTAAAAGATCTTTAACTTCTTCTAGCCCTATTATATCTTTTAACTTTTCTTCTAAATCAAATTTAGCACTAGCTTTAAAGTTAAAATCTTCTCTTTCTAATAAATCTATTTCGCTTTTATTACTATTTAAATATTTTCTTGATGAATATATAATAGCATTTTCTATTATATTTCTTACAAACCTTGCATTTCCTAAATCATTTTTTCCTGTAAGTTGATTTCTAGTAAACAAGTCTATTAAATCATTTTTTACATTTTTTGCAATTCTATATCCCTTTGCCTTTGCAATTTGTATAGCAATTCTATACATTTCTTCCGGATTATAGTCTTCAAAATGAATTACATTTGGAAACCTAGATTTGAGCCCTTGATTAAAGCTTAAAAACTCTTCCATATCTTTTTCATATCCAGCTAATATAACTGTTAAATTATTTCTATTATCTTCAATTCCTTTTAGTAAAGCATCTACTATTTCTTTTCCGACTTTATCATCTTCACTTTCACACAAAGCATATGCCTCATCAATGAATAGTACTCCTCCTATTGCTGAACTTATTATGTCATTTGTTCTTTTAGCAGTCTCATTAACATTTTCTGTTACAAAATCCGCCTTGCTAACTTCAACAAATATGCCCTTTGATAATAGTCCTAATGCATTTAAATATTCATAAGTTATCCTTGCTGCGTTTGTTTTTCCAGTACCTGCATTTCCTGCAAATATCATATTTAAAGATATTCTAGATGTTCTTAGTCCTAGTCTTTCTCTTATACTCTGTACCTTATAATTATTTTCTATATTTATTAAAAATTCTTTCAAATCTTTAACACCTATTATAGATTCTAACTTATATCTAACCTCATCTAAAGTAGGAGTAGAATATTTATTTAATCTGTATATCTCGCTATTTACATTACAATATAGTTTATTACGATCTACATATATTAGTATTTTTTCTCCATCTTCTATAGCTTCCTTTAGTATTAGGTTTCTTAAAGGATCACTTACTTTATAATATATATATTCTGTAATTTCAAAGCCACTATTTTTACTAAAGTTCTTTTGAAGATATTCACCAACACCAAATTCTTCTTTTTCTTTACTATTATCTTTAAATCCTAATAGAACTTGTATGCCAAAATCATCTTTTATCTTTTCAATTTCATTTGTTAACTTCTTTCTTATAATTATATTCTTCTCTTTTTCCGTAAGCTCTCTAGTATGAAAATTTCTATCGATATTTTTTAATGATACTTCTAGAAATTCTTCAAATTCATTTTTATCTTCGTAATTATAAATAAATATAAAGAATTTATTATGACAAACTATTTTATTTATTTTATTTTTATCTTGTGCTTTTGCCTCTACTAAGAATTTATTTTTAATTATATAGTCATTATTTAGTTTAATACAAGTATTAGGATATATACTTGACAATAGATTCATTATTTCTTTTGATGCTTTTTCTGTGTTTTTAAACATTAACCCCTCAGATTTATCATTACCTAACTTTTCATATAAATCTGTTAAAAAAGCATTATAACCCAAATTAAAATTATAGGATGCCAAATCAATTTCATCTAAATTCTTATTTTTTATTAACTTCTTTTCATATAATTCATCAAAAATAGTCCTTATACTTACCTTCTTAAATGTATTTTTATGTCCTGCTACAATTAAAATTCCTTTTTCTTCATTTTCTAATTTATTTATAAAATATTCCGATATTTCTTTAAAAAATTCCCTTTGACCTATAAATTCTTTATTTAGCTTCTTTTCAATATCTAATATTATTTCATTCTTACCCATTTATGTCCTCCCATTCATTTTTTAACATACTCTCATTGATCTATTCTATATTATTTTTATCAAAGTTATTATGACTTAATCATTAATATAAAAAATGCTGTACTTTTGTAAGCACAGCACCATGAATTATATTAAATTATCTTTTTTTAATAAATTTAATAATGTTGGATTGAAATTAAATTCACTTATAAGCGAATCAACTTCTTTTAAAGCTTTTTCCTTTTTCTCCATGGAAACTTTAGATTTTGAAGCTCTTATTAATATATTTTTAGGTGAATGTGCTATATCAATGAATTCTAGAAGCTGTGTCTTATATCCAGCAGCTTCCAAAAGATTTCCCCTTACTGCATCTGTCATTAATGCTGCCATTCTTTCTTGAATTATACCATATTTAGTTAATATAGATAATGTATTTGCTTCCATTTGTTGATTAAATTCATGTTGGCAACATGGTACTGAAAAAATCATCTTTGCATTCCATTTTATTGCATTATACAATGCATAATCTGTTGCCGTATCACAAGCATGTAGTGTTATTACCATATCAACATTATTTTCATACTTGTATCCATTTATGTCACCAAGTTCAAAATGTAAATTATCATATTTATATCTTTGAGCTATTTCATTACATTTTTTAATTACATCCGCTTTAAGATCTAACCCTATCATTTTAACATTTATATTTTTTATTTCTACAAAATAATAATATAAAACAAATGTTAAGTATGATTTTCCACAGCCAAAATCTAATATAGTAAGTTCCTTATAATCATTTTTCTTTATTTCATCATCTATTATCTCAATAAACCTATTTATCTGCTTATACTTATCATATTTAGAATTTATAACTTTACCTTCTTTAGTGAAAACCCCTAAATCTATCAAAGGCTCTATTATCATTCCCTCTTTTAATATATAATTTTTTTCTTTATTATGACTCTTATTAGAAAGATTTGAATTATTGCTCTTTTTCTTTCCTAAAAATACTTTACCTTTTTTTGATATCTTTAAATCAAAGGATGTTTCATTAGACCATGCAGATAATTGTTTGTAATTATCATTTACACTATCAAATAGTACTTTTTCTAATTGATTAATTTCAATATTCTCATGAAAAACTTGCTTATCAGTAAACTTTTCTATTTGATAATATTTTTTCCCCTTATTATTTTCCTTAAGTAAAAAACTTATTTTATTATACTTAACTTCTTTATTTGCTTTATTACTAATAACTATCTTTATAATTTCTTCTTTTAACATTTCATAAATAGCATTTTTTAAATCTTCCATATATAAACTCCTTTTAATAAATTGCGAATATAAAGGCTACGATAAATAAATATTACACAAGAAATTATTAGATAGCAAGAATTTTTCTTATTCTACATATTTACTTCTTAATAGTTCTATTTCTTTCGCATAACCATCAAGTTCATTTGGAGTTTCTAAGAAAAATGGTAAATGTTTTAGCTTTGGATGATTTATTATTCTTGTTATAGCTTCTAATCCTAAAGAACCTTCACCAATTTTCTCATGTCTATCTTTATGACTTTTAAATGGATTTTTGCTATCATTTAAATGAATTGCCTTTAATCTATCTAATCCTATTACTCTATCAAATTCTTCTAAAACTCCATCTAAATCATTTACTATATCATATCCAGCATCATAAATATGGCAAGTATCAAGGCAAACTCCCATTTTTTCTTTTAATTCAACTCTTGAAATTATTTCTGCTATTTCTTCAAATGTTCTTCCAACTTCTGAACCTTTTCCAGCCATAGTTTCTAATAAAACTGTTGTAGTTTGATCCTTACTTAATACAGTATTAAGTAAATCTACTATGTAATTAATCCCTATCTCCACCCCTTGTTTTACATGACTTCCTGGATGAAAATTATATAAGTTATTTGGCATAAGTTCCATTCTATTTAAATCATCAATCATCATTTCTCTTGCAAATTCTCTTGTTCTTTCATCTGCTGAACATGCATTTAATGTATATGGAGCATGAGCTAAAATAGTTGAAAAGTTATTTTCCTTAGCAATTTTTAAAAGCCCTTCCATATCATCCATATTTATTTCTTTCGCCTTACCACCTCTTGGATTACGAGTAAAGAACTGAAATGTATTTGCTCCAATTTGCAATGCTTCTTTTCCCATATTCTCAAAACCTTTTGTAGTTGATAAATGACATCCTATATTTAACATAATTACCTCCAAAGTATAGTCTTATTTCAATTTGTTACATTTAATAATCTTTTTTATTAAATAATACTAAACTATTATCTAATCTGTATAATTTGTAAACTAATCCTATTAATTATTAGTTTCTGTTAGTTATATAAAATAATACTATAATAGTCTATACTAAATCAAGAACTAATTAATAATTTTTATTACTTAATAAAGATATACGAATTTAATATTTAAATTTAATAAATTAAATAGAGTTGCTATAATTAAAACAGCAACTCTATTATAAAAACATAAATTCTAATTTACATTATAAAAGTTAATGCAGTAGATTAAACTCCACCAATTATTAAAGCTTTATTCTTGATTTCTATAATTCCTAATAGCTTTCTATAAAACTATATAATAAAAGTTAAACCTGCACTAAACACTCCACCTAATATTAAAGAAAATGTACTAACTGCTAGTGCTACATCTAACTTTGTATTAGATTTTTCTCTTTCCATTTTAGTAACTTCTAGATTTGCACTAGCTGAATATTGAGCACTATTCTGTCCAAGCCCTTGCATAGAAAGTCCCATTGGATCACCTGATATTGATGCAAAGATTCCTACAAAAACTAATATAATACCTTCTATAAATAAAATATTTTCAAAGTTTTTATAGGCTGTTACTTTAGTTATTATAAATCCTATTAATGCTGCTACTCCAAGCCAAGCTATACCCCAAAGAAAAGATTTTATAACTAAGTTGATTCTATTATCTTTCATATAAATACCCCCTTTTTACTATTATAACATTATTTTCCTTTATAGTATATATTACTATATAAAATAATTATACATTCCCTCTTATTTTGTGATAGAATCACCATACAATGGGGTTGGAAGTCCGAATCCTCCTGCAACCTCAATTAAATCTCCTGTAATAAAAGATGATTCATCACTAGCATAAAATAGTGCTGCATTTGCTATATCCTCAGGCTTTCCAATTCTATTTAACGGAACATGTCTTAAAAATCCTTTTATAAACTCATCCGACATATTATCCATAGCAGCATCTGTTGCTATAAGACCTGGTAATATTGCATTACATCTAATTCCTTGTCTTGCATATTGAACTGCTATGTTTTGTGTTAAAGAGTTAATTGCTGCCTTTGATACAACATAAGCTACACGTGATAAATCTGGAGTTACTGATCCTATAGTTGATATGTTTATTATGCTTCCGCCTCCATTTTCTATCATATGAGGTATTACTTCTTTACAAGGTAAATATACACTTTGTAAGTTATCTTGTACTATTCTAAAAAAATCCTCTGTCTTTCCTGTAACTACATCAAAATCTGCTTTTACATCAGTTCCTCCATAGTTATTTACTAGTACATCTAATCTTTTTTCTTTATTAATAACCTCTTCTATCATAGTTTTATATGTTTCTGGCTTACTTGCATCAAAATATACTACATCTGCTTTACCACCATTTGCAATAATTTCATCTGCAATCTTTTTGCCTGCATCTAATCTCCTTACAGCAAGATAAACCTTAGAACCATTTTCACCTAATTTTCTAGCTATTTCTAATCCTATACCTCTTGTTGATGAAGTCACTAAAGAAATTTTATTCTCTAATCTTTTCATAGAGCACCTCCAAAATATAATCTAAATTCATCTCAACGTTTCAAAATATATTTTACCCATAAGATTATCTTTTTAAGTAACAATTTTTCTATAAATAATATTTTACTTTTTCATATTTTGATGCAATGGTATCGACAAAACTTCTTGCAATATTTCTATTCTTCATAGCAAATAACAGGGGTTCCATCCTCTATATTCTCAAAAATAGTTTTTGCTAAGTATGATGGAGAGTTTACACAACCATGAGTTCCATTCACTTTATATATTCCACCTCCAAAAGAATGTCTCCAACTCGCATCATGAATTCCTATATTACCATTGAAAGGCATCCAATATGTTACTTTAGCTTCGTAATTTGGACCTCTTAAAGTTGCTTCTTTTTGTTTATAATTAAGCATATACGTTCCAAGTTTAGTTGAATAACCTTTTCCAGGATCTCCAGTTACCACATCCCCTTGAGTAATAAGCTTACCATCTTTATAAAACCATAAATGCTGACTTGTTATATTGATTTCTACATAGGTATCCCCTATATCATCTTCATTTCTATTTAAAGCTCTTTGTGTATAGATTGGTTCTTTTTCAAGAACTGCTCCAAGCTTTATATTTTCAAGTAACATCCTTGTTTCAGCTACATAATTAATTTTCCATCCATAATATCCGCCTTTAACCTCAACCATTTTTCCTGTGGAAGATTTAAAATTTCTTGCTATTCCAACTGTGTTATATTTAGCACTTAACTCTAAGACATAATCTTTTACTGATTCTTCATTTATTATTACTTCTAAATTATCATCAACAGTAAGCCATTCATTTATTATACTTCCATCTAAAACTTCGCTCTTATTTCCAAATAAATATGTTATTTTAGTTGATACATATTTATTTAGTATATATTGAGTTTCCATTGTCTTTTCAGAATTTATTGTATACTCTGGATTTTCATAACACAATTTCACATCCAAATCTACTTCTAAGTCTCCATTTAATATGCTGTTCTCTATAGCTTCATATAATTTCTCTTCTTCTACCTTATTCCCATAAACTTCTTCAATTAATTCATATGAACCATTTGAATATTTAAATCCAACATTCTTAGGCTCTATAATATCTTTATTTAAGCACTCTAGTTCTTTAATTTTATTTTTTAAATTATCCCTATTATAAGTAACTAAATCATCTACATAGTAATCTTGATTTTTTATTAATGATACAATCCACTTTAAAGGAGCTTGTACCTTTTGAACATTAGACACACTATTTTTTTCGTTGTACTGTAATCCTATATCTTTTCCTAATATTTCTTCTACTTTCCTATCTCTTTCTATTATTTGTAACTTGTAATCATTTAAAGAGCTTTTTAATATATCTTGTACATCTTCATATGACTTTAATGATATATTAATTCCATTTATCTTTGTGTTGAAAAAGAAATGATTTGTAAAAAATACTGATATAAGTAAGTATATAAATATAATTGCTGTCATCATAATAATTATGTTTCCTGTAATTTTATTTTTAAAAAGCTCTTTTAGATTAATACTCTTCATTGCTCCATACCTTTCATTAATAGTATTTTATTTGAATATAATTTCTAATTTATAATATGCTTGTATTTTTTATTTTAAAACTTAATATACGTTACAATAAAGATTTAATATTTAACTAAAATATAAATGATTGAAACATGTAACATAATATATAAAGAATTATATTATTGTTATTTTTAAGTATACTTATTTTTTTAGAAATAATATAAAATAAAACTGCAAAAGGTATGGAATAAAAAATTCCATACCTTTTGATTTTAATTTCAACTCTAATTATTATTAATTCTATCAATATATTCTTTCATTATCTTAGCGGATGAAATGAATTTTTCTTTTTCATCTTCTGATAATTCTATATTTAATACTTTCTCTACTCCATTTTTACCTACTATTGTTGGAACACTTAAATATGTGTTAGTAACACCTAAATAATCATTTAATAACGTAGATACTGATAGCACAGTTTTTTCATCCTTTAAAAATGCTTCTACTATTCTTGTAAGAACTGCTGCAACTGAAAAGGCAGTAGCTCCTTTTCTATTAATAACTTCATAGGCTGCATTTTTAACATCATCAGCAATGACTTTTTCTGTTGCTTCATCCCATTCTATTTTCAATTGTTCTGAGAAGTCCTTTATTGGAATATTACCTATTGTTAATGACGACCATGGAACAAATTCACTATCTCCATGTTCTCCTAAAACATAGCCTTGAACAATTCTTCCATCAATACCAAAGTATTTTCCAAGTAAACTTCTTAATCTTGTTGTATCTAAAACTGTTCCTGAACCAATGACTCTTTCTTTAGGGAATCCAGATAATTTGTAAGTCATATATGCTAGTATATCTACTGGATTTGATACAACTAGTAATATTGCATTAGGGCTTAATTTTGCTATTGTTGGAACAAAGCTTTTAAATATTTTATAGTTTTTGTCTACCAAGTCTAGTCTAGTTTCTCCTGGCTTTTGTGCAACACCAGCAGTTATAATTATTATATCTGAATCTTTAGTATCTTCTAAAGATCCTAATGTAACATTGCAAGGACTATTTAAAGAACTACCATGCATTAAATCAAGAACTTCCCCTAGTGCCTTTTCTTGGTTAATATCATTAATAACTATTTCTCTTGCTACTTCCTTTTGTAGTAAGGCAAAGGCAGTAGTTGCTCCAATTGACCCTGCTCCAATTATTGATATTTTACTCATATATAATACTCCTTCATCCTTTATTTAAATTTATTATCATTTATTTCTATTATATACTAATTATTTATTAATTTATACTTTTCTCTAATAATTTTTATTATATAACTTCATATATATGTTTAAATTAATATTCTATCCAATTAGAATTATTAGCATATTATATAATTAATATACTTGTTTAATTATATAACAAAATTGAAATCATATATTGTTTAAAACTATATATTTTTATTAAAATACTGAATTTATTTAAACAATATAATTTACTTAAAACTTACTTATAATTTAATTAAATGTTATATATTTATTTAAACTTCTATAATATTTATTTTTAGTAGTTTGTGTATTATATATAAAAATAAGTCTAGTAACTTTTGTGAGGTTACTAGACTTATTTAAATTTATTTAGCTCTTATTACTTCAATTTTATATCCATCTGGATCTGTTACAAAGTAATATGAAGGTTTTGTTCCAGGAAGCCCTTTAAATGGAGTTACTTCATATCCTAAAGCTATGTGCTTTTCTCTCATGCCCTCTAGATCTTCAGCTTCAACTGCAATATGGCTAAACCCATTTCCTAAGTCATAAGGCTTTTCAACATCGTAATTATAAGTTAGTTCTATTTCATATCCACCTTCTTCATTAGATAAATAAACAAGGCTGAATTTATGTTCTGGATATTCTTTTCTTCTAGTTTCTATTAAATCTAATGCTTCTTTATAAAACTTTAATGACTTTTCTAAGTCCTTAACTCTTATACAAGTGTGTAACATTTTAACTGACATTTCTTGTCCTCCTATTTTAAATTTATTTAATATATGTTTAATTATATTTATGAAATTACTTTTTATCAACTAATTGTTCAATTTATAAATATTTTTTTAAATTTAAACATTATTTAAAGGTTTTCCTTTTACAATTTACTTTTCTTAAGTTTTATCATAAAATAAATTTACATATACATTTGGTATAATTATCTAATCTAGGAGGTTCTATGAGAAAAAAGAAAATATTTTTATTATTGATTTCATTATTAATTTCTCTTAATTTTACTGCTTGTAAGAATTCAAACTCACAAGATAATACAACTAAAAATAATCCTATTGAAGAAAATACTAATCTTGATGAAACTACAGAGGAAGCACCGAAAGTTCCTACTTCTTTTGAGGCTTTTGGAAAATCATATTCTTCAACTAAAGATCTAAATTTAATAGAAAAAGGAGCTAATATTTATGATGATCAAACATCTATTCACTATACTTCTGGTGAGTATAAAGAAATAGATTTTATAAATGATTTATTATATGCTTACTTAAATGAAGATACTTCTATATATAACTATTTAATATCATATAGCGATATTAATGAAAAAGGTTATCAAGCTATTTCTGAAGAAGATAAAGAAAAACTAATAAAGGATCTAGCTTCATTAAGAAGTCAAATGGATCTTCCTAGTGGAGAAGAAATGGTAGTTCGATTAGATAGAGTAACTTACGAGGGTTTAGATCCTAATACAAATTCCGGACATAGTTTTAAAATAAGAGTTGCAATTTCAAGAATAGGAGCAACAGTAGTCCCTTGGAACTACTTTACTATTACTGTTTTTGAAGATGAAAATAAACTTTTGGCACATTTGTTTTAGTGAAAAGTTAATAGTGAAAGAGTGTAGAAATTAATGATGTTTTGCTATTCAAAACCAAATTTAATTTCTGCCAAGCACTCTATATTTCAAAGTGCCTAAGGATTTTCCCCTTAACTCTTTCACTTTTTTCATTCTTTCACTCTTTCATTATTATAAATATATAAGTCCATTAATATCTCATCATCATATTCATCATTAACATAAAAGAAATTCTTATGAAATCCTACTTCTTTAAATCCAAACTTTCTATACAAATTTCTTGCTTTTGTATTGTTTGCCTTTACTCCTAGGCTTATATTCTTTATTTTTTTAGTATTTTTAGCAAAGTCTATTAGTGTTTTCATTACTTCACTTCCGATAGAAAACCCCCAATATTCTTTTTTTACTGAAATAGCAATTTCTGCATTATGAGATATTCTTTTTCTATTTGATGTGGATATTTGCGCTATACTTACTATTTTTTTATTTATTATTCCTACTAGCATCATAGAAGTTTCTTGGTTAGCCATATTTTCTAAATATGATTTTTCTTGATCTATACTTAAATGAAACTCATTTTCTCCAAATAGCAAATTATCACTTTCGCCGCCAACTATATTTAAATATTCAATCATCTTTTCAGCATCATTAACTTCTGCTTTTCTTAAAATTAAATTTTCCCCATTTTTTAATTTTATTTCTTTATACATAAAAACCCTTCTCCAATACAAATTGCTTAATATAATGAATTTATTTTAATCTATGGATACATAATCATTTTTAATATGATCATCTAAATATCTTAAAAGATTTTCTTTTTCTTCATCATTTTTAAAGATCCTTAATGGTATATTAATAAAAGTTGAATTAACAAGTCTTATAAAAATAT
Source organism: Clostridium sp. (assembly GCF_017888565.1). GTDB lineage: Bacteria > Bacillota > Clostridia > Clostridiales > Clostridiaceae > Clostridium. The sequence goes on along the minus strand of NZ_JAGHFX010000058.1, from coordinate 233,885 downwards.
TTTTTTCCATAACATAAGCTTTCTCAATAGATTCCCATGTAACATTTAGACATATTCCGTCTATTTCTTTTTTTATTCCTTCATCACTTAAAGTAATTATTGTGTCTCTAAAATAATCTATCCCTTTTAAATTAGGATCTTTTATTATAAATTTAGATGTTCTGTTAACCATGTGTTTATAGATGTCCTTATTAAAGATAACCCAAACAACCGTAAAAATTATCCAAAATATCAGCGGAACAATAGTATATCCCTCTAATATTTCAACAAGAGATAATATAATTATCAAAAGTAATGTAGGGTAAATTATAGCATTAAGAATTCTTCCTCTTTTTATAACACCTCTCTCGTTATTAACGAAGTAATTTAACTCCATATAATCATTATCATTATATCTAAATTTCATAATCATTAATAATCACCTCTTTATATTAATTAATATTTACTATATAATTATTGTAACACATTTTCTAACTTATAAATATTTTAGGAGGCATATATGAATAACTATAGTAACAATATAGTTTTTAATAAAGAAAAGAAAAAAACTATTACACCTAAAATTAAATTTATATTAGCTATTATTTTAATGATTCTAATTGCAGTATCTGTATTAACTTCATTTCTACTAAAGAACTTATTATACATTCCTGAATTATCTAAAGAAGAAGCCATAAAAATATTATATATAGATGATTCTGTAAATGAAAAAATTAAAAAAGCTGCTATAGATTATAAATTATCTGAATCTAATCCAATGTATAGTAATATATTTGACGTAAACGATCTAAATAATATTAATAGAAGTACACGTTCTTTAACCACAGATTTAATTATAAGTTATTCAGATATTAAAATTAATACTAACTGTAATGTAATCTTTGAATATAAAGATAATAAATGGATAATTACTGATATTAAAGATCTTAAAGCTGGCGATTTAAGTCCAGCTATATCTGCTGGATCCTATTTTTTAGATAAGCTATATTTTGAAGTGTTAAGTTTAGGTGGCTTTTCTTTTAATGGCACTAAATATAACTTTGATAAAGATTATATTAAAGACCTAATTGTACTTAAGGAATCCGGAAATACTACTGAAACTACAGTATATATAGGAAATTATAATAAAAGTAATGAATACTCAATGGTTGCAACTTTATCATTTGACTTTGAAAAACTACAATGGGTTTTAAAAAACTTAGAATTAAGGTAGAACAACTTATATTGTTCTACCTTTTATTCTTTTACTTCACAATGAATATATTCTTCAACCTTATCCCAAGGAACTACAAACCCCTGTCCCTTTGAACAGAAAATAGAACTTGATGAATATTCTATATCGGCATTTTTATCATATCCTATTTTATTAATTGCTTCTTCTGTATTGTGACATACATCATATCCCTCAAATATTAAACTTACACTACCTTTGCCTTTAGTAAAGGTAAGTATTTCTGAGCTATAATCCATAAATGTAGATACTGGCCCTCTTCCTGTTATAGAAACCTTATTTAGTCTTGTTTCTGGTGGATCAAATTCTCCATTTAACCTTTGAATATCAGATATAACCTTCCCCATATAATCAAGTTCTACATCTATTTTAAACTTATAGAATGGTTCAAGTAGTATATTATTAGCTTTTTCTAATCCTTGTCTTATTGCCCTAAATGTAGCTTCTCTAAAATCTCCACCTTCAGTATGTTTATTATGTGCTCTACCAGTTAATAGAGTTATTTTTATGTCTGTAATTGGTGAAGCTGTTAAAAGTCCATGATGATTTCTTTCAAAAATATGTGTCTTAATTAAGTTTTGGTTTCCTGTAGTTAAATCATCAGCATGACATTTATTTTCAAAAGTTATTCCTTCTCCTCTTTTGTTAGGTTCTATTTTCAAATGAACTTCAGCATAGTGTTTTAATGGCTCAAAATGCCCATATCCATATGTCTTATTATCTATGGTTTCCTTATACATGATTTCACAAGGACCAAATTCTACTTTTAAATTAAATCTATTTAATGCAACTTCTTTAAGTACTTCAAGTTGAATCTTGCCCATAATAGACACTTGAATTTCTTGATGTGTTTCATTCCATATCACATTTAATGCTGGATCTTCATTTTCTAATATTCTAAAATAGCCTAAAACTTCTTTTACATTATATGATTTATCAATAATAACTTTTGACATTAATGTTGGGATCATATTAAATTGAATGTTTTCTCTATTTTTTCCTATACCTTCTCCTGGCATTGCTTTAGTAATTCCTGTTACAGCAAAAATATCTCCAGCTGATACTTTTTCAACTGTTGTGAACTTATTACTATTATAAAGCCTTATACTACTTATTTTTTCAGTTATTTCTTCATCTAACACTCCATAAGTAATTTCATCTCTTACTTTAAGACTCCCACTAATAGCTTTTATAAAAGTAATTCTAGTTCCATTATTATCATATCGTATTTTATGAACTCTTCCTGCAAACTCTTCCTCTTCATCATAATTTGTATATGTAAGTTCATTGAATATATTCAAAAAATTATCTATTCCTTCATCTTGAAGAGCACTTCCACTTAAACATGGAAATACTTTATTTTCTTTTATAAGTTTTTTTAACTCATTAATCCAAATTTCTTCCTCATACTTACCATTAAAATATCTTTCTAAAAGATCTTCATTTCTCTCAGAAATAAATTCTATTAATTCTTCACTCATTCCATGAATAGAATCTATATGACATATATCATTACTTAAATTTTCATTAATTTCTTCAAGTACACTTTCTAAATCAGCTCCTGTTCTGTCCATCTTATTTATAAAGATAAAGGTTGGAATATTGTATTTTCTAAGTAAATTCCAAATTGTCTCAGTATGCCCTTGTATTCCTTCTACCCCACTAATTAATAAAATCGCATAATCTAATATACTTAATGCTCTTTCCATTTCTGTAGAAAAATCAATATGCCCAGGAGTATCTATAAGATAATAAGCGGAGCTTCCAATTTGAAATGTAGCTTGTTCTGAAAATATAGTAATTCCTCTTTCTTTTTCAATATCATGTGTATCCAAAAATGAATTTTTATGGTCTACTCTTCCTCTATTTCTTATGCTTTTTGTATGATAAAGTACTTGCTCTGAAAATGTAGTTTTACCTGCATCTACGTGAGCAAGAACTCCTATTGTCTTTTTCATTAAATCACCTTTTCTTAAACGCTATATAATTTATTATTAATTATATCATAGAAGCATTTGAAATAACTAAAAAAAGTGCTATAATGAAAACTGAAAACAAATTTAAGAAAGGGAAAGGTAATTTCAAACATGAGAATGTAATCTACTTTTAGAATTTTTAATTCACAATAAAATTTAAGATTTTTATTAGTCTTTTTTTGTTGTGTAAAAATTTACGGAGAGTGGATTACTGGCTTAAGGTTTATTTGCGTTACCCTTCTATAAAGTCGTATACTCTCTCCTACATTTTAAGGAGGGATTTTTTATGCAATTAGCATTATTAAATAAAATCAAAAAATATTATGGTGATAAATTAATATTAGATATAGACAAATTTGAAATACTAGATGGGGATAAAATAGGATTAGTTGGTGATAATGGCGCTGGAAAAACTACGCTTTTAAAAATTTTAATCGGTGATGAGATTTCCGATGAAGGAACATCTTATTTAACTGAAAGCTATTCCTATATTAGCCAATTTGGTAATAGTTTAAATGAATGTTCATTTAACAAAATAAAAAGTATTTTTAATGCTCCTACTGAATATAAAGACTATCTTTCTGGTGGAGAAAAGGTCAAAATGAAAATTACTAATGCTTTAAGTGAAAATAAGAAACTTATTATTGCTGATGAGCCAACTTCTAATTTAGATAGTAATAGTATTGAAACTCTTGAAGATATGCTGAAAAATTATTCTGGTGCTCTTCTTTTAGTTTCACATGATAGAAATCTATTGGATTCTTTATGTAATACTATTGTTGAAATTAAAGAAGGAAAGCTAAATATCTACAATGGAAATTACTCTAAATATATAGAACTTAAGAAAGCAGAAAAGGCAAGGGAAAATACTGAATATAATCAATATATTAATGAAAAAAGAAGACTTGAGGAAGCTATAGTATCAAAAGAAAATATAAGAGATGGTATTAAAAGAACACCTAAAAGAATGGGGAATTCAGAAGCTAGGCTCCATAAAATGGGTGGTCAAAAAGGTAAAAAGAAATTAGAAAATAATATAAAAGCTATTAGGAATAGAATCGAGCAATTAGATGTAAAAGAAAAACCTAAAGAAGATAAAGATATAAGAATTGATGTTATTGAAAATTTAGAGCTCACTTCTAAAAATCCTATTGAAGCAAAAAACTTAAATCTTACTATTGGTGGTAGAGTCCTATTAAATGAATGCGCTTTTAAAATAAAGAAAGGAAAAAAGATTGCCTTAATTGGGAAAAATGGAAGTGGTAAAAGTACTTTATTAAAAGAAATTATCAGTAACAATAATGAAAATATAAAAATTTCTAAAAATGTTGTTATTGGATATTTAGATCAATCTCAAGATATACTCGATCAAGATAAAACAATATTAGATAATATTAAAATTAATTCTTCTTTCAAAGAAAGTTTTATAAGAACAAATTTAGATGGCTTTGGTTTTAAGGGAGATACTGTATTTAAAAAAGTTTCATATTTAAGCGGTGGTGAAATAGTAAGAGTTGCTATTTGTAAGCTTTTACTTTCAGATAATAATATTATAATTCTTGATGAACCAACAAATTATTTAGATATTAAATGCATGCAATCTCTTGAAAATGCTTTAAAAAACACTAATAAAACTCTTTTAATAGTATCTCATGATAGAAAATTCATTTCAAATATTTGTGATTATATATTAGAAATAGATAATAATAAAATTATTCAATTTGATGGTAGTTACGATGAATATATTAATTTTAAATCTAAGCCCAAAATTGATAAAGATGAAAAGATCCTTAAAGAAAATATATTAATATTAGAAAATAAGCTTTCAGAAGTTATTTCTTTATTATCCTTTGAAAGTGATCCAAATAAAAAAGCTTTATTAGAAAATAAATATTCTGAGGTATTAAAGCAACTTAAGGAACTAAGAAATCAATAAAAATGGTGAGTATGTCTTATATTTGTGAAAAATCAAATATAAGACATACTCACCTTTCTTATTCAAAAAATGCTTTTGAATACTCTACTACACCATCAACTTCATTAAGCGCATTGGGAAGTAATTCTAAAACCATATAAGCTTCATCTGGAACATCAAAAGGAGCCTTAATTCCATAATTACTTGCTTTTTTAAATCCAAACTTAGGATAATAATTTTCATGGCCTAATACTACTATTGATTTATATCCTAATTTCTTTGATTTTTCTATAGCTTCATTCATAAGATTTTTACCTATACCATTACTTTGATAATCAGGCAAAACTGCTAATGGTGCAAGTGCAAGAGTTTCTGTATCTTTATTTTCACCCTTTATCAATGCCTTAGTTAAAAGAATATGACCAACAATCTTATTATCAATTTCAGCTAATAAAGATAGTTCTTTTATAAACTCATCACTACGTCTTAACCTTTTAACTAGATTATGTTCGTCATTATCTGTAAATTCTGCACTTTTAAAACTCTCTTCTATTACTTTTTCTACTTCTTCATTATCTTTATTTGTTTCTTCCCTTATAATTATAATAATACACCCCTTCTTAGTTAATACTAAATCCTTCTATCAACTCTATTTCTACTCCATTTGGATCTTCTATAAATATAAATCTTTCTCCACCAGGAGTTTTAATTGGTCCTCTAATAATTTTTATGTTTTTTCCTTCTAGTTCTTTTATTGTGATATCTAAATCTAAAGACTCAAATCCTATAGATACTTTTGAATGGATAACTTCAGCTGCTATAGACTTATTTTCATATTCTATTAATTCTAGCATTGCTGAACTTTCTCCTTTAAGAAATGCTATATTAGTTCCTTTCATTGGCGAAAATTCTTGTGCAATTTCTAATTTTAATACATCCTCATAAAATTTTACTGATTCTTTTAAATTTTTTACTGTAATTGTAACAAACTTAATATTCATCGTTAATTCATCTCCCTACATATATCTTATTATACTTCTAATTTCATTATTTTTTCACCATTTATATCTAATTCACCATTAAATTTAAATCCAAATTTCTCATACATCTTAATTGCTAAATAATTATTTTCATAAATGCTTAAATATATCTCATTACGTTTATATTCATTATAAATTCTATTTAATATAAGTTTTAAGCTTTCACTTCCATATCCTCTTCCTTGAAACTCATCTCCTATCATAAATCTATCTAGCCATACTCTCCCATTAGTCCCCTCATTTTCCCATAATCCATACATAGCAAATCCTATTAATTCATTATAATTATATATACCTACAGGCCTCCATAAGGATAATTGCTTTGCTTCATTTAGGCATTCTTCTACGGTTTCAATAAAGTTTTCCTGAATCTTTTTAACTTTTAATCTTAATGCTTCATTATAATTTTTATCATTGATTTCTTTTATAACTAAATTCATAATTTTACCTCAAATATTTTTATCTAATTTTAATATTAATTATTCTATTTAATTCTACTAATATTATTTTAAAATACTAATATAATCTATAGCTTTTTATTTAAATATCTTTTCTTATATCTAATTCTAGTATATTTACTAACTTTGTTAATGACCTGATAATTGGTTATACTTCCTAAAGCTCCAACAATAGGTAATCCCTGAATAAATTTGGCCATTAACAAACTTTCTGATAATACTTGTGATGTACTTTTAATTTCTAAATTAATATCTTTATTTATGCCTATATTTGAATCTATTTTATATTCAATTTCATTTAATTTTTCATTATAACTTACTTTTTCTTCACTATTTGTTAAAGCAACATTTATTAAATTTAATATATAAATCTTTTCTTCTTCACTTTCATAATCAAATCCATAACTTAATGCAATCTCGTAAATTGTTTTTAATATCATTGCAATAAATAGTGGTATATCAGGTAACCCTATCCCTAATACTCCAAGACCTGCTCCTTCTATTGTAGATATCGTTGAGTTTATAAGCTTACTTTTCTTTCCTTGAGAATCCATTACTTTTAGGCTTTTTCTAGTAACTTTTTTATCTAATGAATAATTATTCACATCATGTTCTAGTTGAATTTGATCTTTATCATATAGCTTTTCTATATATCTGCTTCCCTTTTCTAAAACTAATTTAAATCCATTATAAAAAGCACTTTCTAATGTATCTTTTAACTTTTGTGGTATTTTTTCTTCTATTTTATCCGAAATTGGTGCTACTTTACTCTTAATAAATTTATTTTCCTTTTTATTAAGTAATTTATTTTCTTTTTTGTTTAATTTAATTATTTCTCTATTTATTATTTTTTTCACTATTAATCACTATCCTTTAAGATATTTTGTAATCTTATTTTTATTATATACCTTTTTAATAGGATTATAGAATATTTATTATACTAATTTAAACAATAACAAATTATTAATATATAATTTTTACTCCACCTCTTTTGTTAAAACTAAGGAAAACTTATATATCTAATTTTATACATAAGAAAACTCCCATTTTAAAATTATAATCTTAAAATGAGAGTTTCACATAAACTACATATATAATTTTTAATTAGTAAATTTTTATGAATTCTTCAACTAAATTACTGGCATTTTTAGCAGCTATAGGTAAAAATTCTTCATATGATAGATCTGCCCCACCATCAGCTTTATCTGATATTGATCTAAGTATAACAAATGGTATGTTATTTAAATATGCAACTTGAGCCATGGAAGCTCCTTCCATTTCAACAGCTGATACTTGTCCAAAATTTTCTTTTATTCTATCAGCTATAGCTCCACCCGCTACAAATTGGTCTCCAGATGCTATTCTTCCTTCTTTTATATGAATACCCGAAACATTTTCTGATGCTTTTTTAGCTGTTTCAATCATATCCTTATCTGCTTCAAAGAAAGTTATTCCTAATCTTGATATCTCACCAAGGGGATCTCCAAATACTGTAGTATCAAAATCATGCTGCACTGCATCTGTTGAAATGACTATATCCCCTTGATTTAACTCTGGATCCATTGTTCCTGCAACGCCTGAATTTATAACTGCTGTTACTTTAAATCTATCTACTAATATTTGTGTGCAGGTAGCCATATTTACTTTTCCAACTCCTGAACGTACTAAAACTATATTTTTATCTTGTAATTTACCTCTATAAAACTCCATGCCTGCAACTTCTATAGTTTCTTTTATATCCATCTTACCTTTTAACAGTTCAACTTCCTCTTCCATAGCACCAATTACACCTAGCACTTTATCATTCGCATTTTTATTTTCCGCGCTACATCCTCCTAATACTGATATTACAATGAATAAACCCATAAATATAGATAATAATCTCTTCTTCATTTTCTTTCATCCCTTCGTTATATAGCGAATATTATTTAATAAATAACATTATTAGTTCGTGTAATTATTTATAACATAATTTCACTATATATTCAATACTATTTATATTATTTATCTATATTTTTTTAATACATATTCTATATTTCTAATTAATATTTATAGTGTATAGCTTCTTTATACTCATTATATATTTTTTTATTCAAGTCATCGCCCCCATCAATATTAGCACTATAAAATATAGGAGGTTTATTTATTCCCGCATTAACTAATTGTTGTGTAACTTCTGCTATTATAGAATTCATAATAGTAGCTGCTATTACTGTAGATGTAGGGCTAACCTTTTGTTCTAACCCTTCTAATTCAATACAAGCATCACCTATATCACCATGATTATCTATAACTATATCACTTATCTCATATAAGTTTTTCCCACAAGGATGCCTTGATGTAACAGTCTTTGAATACTTTAAGTTTGTTATACAAATAACTGATACATTTCTTTTTTTTGCTTCTAATGCTATTTCAATTGATACTGGATTTCTTCCTGAAACGGAATGAACTATTAATATATCGCCTTCCTTCATTGGAACTTTTTCTAAAATTGTTTTCCCATATCCAACTAATCTTTCCATACTACTAGTTAAAGAAATTGGAGATGTATCTAACATTAATGATTTAGCAAAAATCGGGTTAATTACAACTAATCCTCCTGCTCTATAATATAGTTCTTCACTAATAATTCCTGCATGTGATGCTCCAAATACAAATATAGATTTTTTATTTAAAATAGCATCAATAAATAAATCTACAGTTTTATTCATTACAACTTTTTCTTCGTTTTCAACTTCATCTATTAGCTCTTTAATTTTCTCGAAATATTTAAATCTCATAAACTCTCCTCCTAAAATAATACGGTAAAATATACTTTTAAACTATCAATTTAACATTAGCTAACTTCTTTTTTCTTCTTCATAACATAATATCCTAATCCTATTAGTACACAACCTAATATTAGAATATTAACATAACTTATAATTGAGCCTGTATTTGGAATTTTTTCTATTTCATTTTCTAAGTTACTATCTTTTTCAGGATCTATTACCTCTGGTTTTCCACTATTGTTTCCATTTTCAGAATTATTCTCTTCATTATTATTTTCTTCATTATCTGTTCCACCTTCAGCCTCTAGTTCCTTTATTTTTATAGCAGCATCTTCTAGCTTTTTATAATTTCTAACTAAAGCTTTATCCTTATCGGATAGGTTATTATATCTCTCCATCAAAGAATTTACTAAAGCTTTATCTCCTAAATTAACTTCTTCTGGTAAATTATCAATATCTTTAATAAGATTCATTACCTCTTCTGTAACAGCTTCTGTATAATGCGAATATGAACGCTCGCCAACCGATTTAATAGCAAATTTATATTCGTCTGAATAATCCATATCTAATACTAACTCATTATAATCTTTATTTTCATCTGAATTTACCCTAAGTGACCAATTGTTATCAATTTTATTATCTAACTCATATATAACATATTCATTAATATCATTTACTTGATCCCATTTGAGTTTTATCTTCCCATTATCTGTTTTCATAACAATAAAATCTTCTACTGCTTGTGGTGCTATATCGGTTCTTTCTATTTTATAGCTATCATATACTTCTGAGTTATTTAATAAATATGATTCTATTTTTAATTCTTTATTATTAATTGTTATCCCAGTATAAGATTGATCCTTTGGTTGTTCAGTCTTTTCAAATAATTCAAAATTTGCATCTGGATGTTGATCATAATATTTAAATCCTGATGTATTACTAATTAAGTACATTGTACCTTCAGGATTTTTAACTTTTCCATCTGTAACTATATCATCAGTTTTTTCTCCATTATAAATTTGTGCTGTTCTAGCGTATATATGATCATGTCCTTGAAGAACTAAATCTATTCCAAGTTCATCTATAACAGGTCCTAACATTGGTTTGATAACTTCTACAATATCCTTATCCTTTATATGGGATGAAGTACTATAAAGAGGTTTATGAAGAACTATAATTTTCCATTTCTTATCTGTAGCTATCATGTCTCTCTTCAGCCATTCAATTTGTGGCTCAAACATTTCTTTACTATCTGCCATTTCTGTATTTAACATTGCAAAATGAACGTCATTATAGTCAAAAGAATATACAGAATTCAATGGTGTTGCTTTAACATCTTTTCTTATTGGCAAGTTAAAATGATTAGCAAATCCTGTATTATTTCTTCCTTCATGATTTCCCATAACAGGTGCCATAGGTAAATTTAATAGACTCTTTCTTGCTTTTTCGAAGAAATATATCCACTCTTGTTCATTATTAGGTACATTTAATCCTGCATCTACCATATCCCCAGCCATTACCATAAATTTAGATTCAGGGAATTGTGTTAAAGCTTTATCTAGTGTTCTTGCCCATACTTCATAATCACCCTCATTTTTACCTTGTGAATCAGTTAAATACAGAAATGAGAATTCTCCCTCATCAGAGGTTGTAAAGCTTCCAGCTTCACTCCAAGTAATTCCATCTCCAACTCTATAAAAATATTTAGTTCCTGGTTCTAATTTATCTGATATAACTTTATGGCTTTCATATACCTTACTATCACCATTTAACTTAGTTCCAACAGTTTCACATATTCCTGTAAAAACAATACTGTCTGAAAAGTCTACCTCTTGTCCATCATCTTCAATTAATTCCACCTTTGTTCCCTTAACATTTTCATCTGTGTACCAAGCAAATCCCATTGACCTTGTAGTATCCCCATTTGGGCTCATAACAATTGTAAATGGATTACCTGTTTTAATTTCTTCATTTTCTGGTAATTTATCACTATAAAAATCTATCTTATCTATATTAATCTTTGCTGATCCATTAGATGATTCAAAAACAAACTTAACAGTATCTCCTTTTTCTAGATCAATATTAATAACTTTTTCTTCATAGCTGCTTTCTGAATTAGTTTCTGGAAAGTATATATTTCTAACAACTTTCGCATTTTTATACATAACTAATTTCCCATTATTTCCAGCAGAATAATTTACAAGCATCTTGGTTGATTTGGGAACATTTATAAACTCTATATAAGATCCCTCACTATTTAACCCAGTAACAGCCAATTCATCTGAAGCATTCGTATCAAAATACTTACTTGCTGATCCATTTAATGTTGCACATTCAGCTTCTATTTTCTCGATATACTTATCTTCAACTACTTCTTCCTCTAAAGCTTCATACAAAATATTACCTGTAGAGTCTAAAGGTGCATTTACATTTAATAGCTTTGACATTGTAGGCATGAAATCTGTATTATAAATTATATCAGTACACTCATATCCCTTCTTAATTCCATTCCCCCACATGAATGCAGCAATATTTTGTGCTCTATCTTCTAAACTATCGTGCTGTCCTCTTGCAGGAAATGATGATACAATTGATGAATGAAAATGATATGGAGTTTTTGGTGAGATAATTAAATCAGCAAATCCACTTCTTACTCCTCTTTCTTCCATTTCTTCTGGATACATAATTTCTCCAATATAACCCTTTTCCTTTAATGCATCTAGTATTTTCTTATTCTTATCTTCAATAACAGAGCTATCAAACTCATTAACATATGATATTTGAGCCTGTAATCCTACTGTTACAATAGCTATATCAGTTCCCTCTGAAGGAGATTGTATTTGACTTGGATGTAAAAATTCACATTCATATCCATCCCCTAGCCCTTCAATGGTATTAATTAAATCTTCTAATTTACTTTTATAACTATCATCATTAGTAGAATTCTGTAATCCAAAGTTAGCCATTCCATGATCGGCTGTTAAAACAAAACTCATTTTCTCATAAATTCCAGCTTCCTTACAAGCTTCAATAAACTCTCCAAGTTTTTTATCCATTAACTCTAATCTATCTACTACATTCTTAATCCTTTCATCTTCTGTTTTAGCAAGTTTTGATCCATAAGTCTCTACCTCGTTATGTCCTATTCCATCCAAATCATCCATGTATAAAGCTATAAATCTTGGTACAGCATCTAATTTAATATCTCCAGCTCTTAAATTTTTAACTAACTCTATTGCTGTGTCAAAACGTGCAATGGCATCAGAATATCCATTTTCTCCAATATCAGAGTTAACATAAGGATTTAACTCATCACCTATAACTGTTCCTCTATCTTCAAAAGCAAATTGATTTATTGATATAGCATTAAGACCTTGTCTAACAACACTTTCTGCCATAGTTTCACTTTCATTTTTTCTTGATGGTGTTTCTTGAACAATTACATTTTTTTCCTTATCAAAATACCTATAGCTATTCCCAGTATATTTTGAAGTTGTTCCAGAAGCTATTGCTGCTTGCATAGGATTAGTTATTGATGGTATTCCTGTTTTAGCATTAGAAAAATATACACCTTCATTATTCTTAATATTACTTAAAGTTGGTATTTTCCCTTCTTTTTCTGCTAAATCTATATAGTAATTTGCAAAACCATCCCAGTTAATATATACTGCTATATTTCCATCTGGTATTTCAGGCTTTATCATATATCTTACAGTCACTACTTTGGTAGAAGATTTACCATCACTATTAGTAGCAGTTATGACAATATCATTTTTCCCCTCACTTAAAGTAACATCTGCAGAAAATTTATTATCACTTACATTAACTTCTACTCCATTTACTTTAACTATCGATTCCATATTAGTAGTTCCTGTTAATGTAATTACATCTTTATATACTGTCATATTATCTTTTGGATAAATAACTGTAATTATTGGTGCTTCGGACACTTGCTCAAACACCCATGCTTTACCCTCATTATTATTAGGAGGATTTACCCCTAAAATGCTACATATAGTTGCTGCTATATCTTTAATACTTAAACTTCCTTTTACTCCACTTCCATTTTCAATATCTTCTCCAGATACAACACAAAAAACTTCTCTATAATCTAAATTGTCTGTCCTAAAAGTTCCTGACCCTGCCGCTGAAAAACTTTTACCTGATATTGGATTTATTAAGTAATCACAATAATCCCTAGATATCCCTAATTCTTCATAAGAATATATATCTTCTATATTTTCTCCAATATCATTTGTTTTATCTTTTAAATAGCTTAGCACTTTTTCTTTATCTTCTTCAGTAGCATTATTTGTAAAATATATTTGTGCATATGCCATTATATATTGCTTAATTATTACAACCTTAACATCTGATTCAATATTTCCTCCACCACTCTCTACTGCCTTTACGCCTGTTGACGAAGTAATTTTTGAAGCTAAACTTCCTGTAGTTATTTTACTTCCTATAGTATAAACATTAGATAATGAATTTAATATTATAGTTGTGTTTTTATATTTACCAGTATCTTTTAGAGCATTAACTATTTCTCCCACATTCTTATCTATTAATCTTATAGTTTCATCTAACTTATTATTTATTAATGAATCAGTTCCACCCCATCCTGCCATTTTTATATCATTTGAATATGCCATTATTAACTTTGGAGTGTCATTTGTATTAATAGCTTCAATTATATCTTTAGTAACACTTTCAACGGATATTAATTTATCTCCTCTTTCATATTCTTTTAACTTATAATTTTCATTTCCTTCTTTAAATACCCCTCTACCATCAATTGATTTATCTCCCAAATGCCAACCTGTAGCTAATACTTTTGCTCCATTATTATCCTCTATAAATTTTTCAAATATTGTTTGAGCTTCCATATTAAAAGTCTTTTTAGTATCATTTATACAGGTATTACTTTCCCTATCATAATACCTGTATAAAAACCTATTAGTATCTGTGTCAGCCCCGGTTAAAGCTGTAGCTTGTGAACCTCCATATGATGGAATCACTGTTTCAACTTCTCTTAATCTCGCTCCATTTGAAATTAGTAAATCAATATTAGGTGTATCTACACCCCTAGATTTTATTTCTTCATACATTTTATCTGACAATCCATCAATAACCAAATTAATTACATTTTTTTCAGAATTATTTTCTGCAAGTATTATTCTAGATGGTACTATCGATATTATCAAACATATTGCTACTATCAATGCTAAACCTCTTTTATTATTAACTCTCATCCTAAACATCCCCCTAAAAATAATAATTTTTTATATATTATGTTTAGATACCTTTTGGTTTTAGCTATGATCTTTATCGCATTTATTTCATTTTTGTTTAGCTATTTATAACAAAACAATTTAGTCTACTACTTCCAATAGATAAACTTACTTCATTACTATCTACACTTATTTCTTCTTTATTCCAGTCTATATCATAAACTTCAATATTTTTTATCTTTTTACTAAATTTTAAATTTAATATCGAATTATCAATCTTATTATAATTTCCAGCTATAAAAACATATTTGTTTTCTGATAATTTATAACCAGCTGCTTCACACTCTTCACTAATGAATTCAATATATTTATTGTCAATAAAATCAGAATCACTTATATATTCTTGTATTTTCTTTCTAAAATTTAGTGCTTTTTTAGCATAGTTATGAATTTCTCCAGCCTTTTCTGTTAATCTCGTTGTTATTCCCATCCATAATATATTTCCTAAAACTATAGCTCTTTGCATATCTTTAAAGAAATACTTATATCTTTTATCTTCATCTTCCTCCCAACCCCTAGGATTAACCATATTTACTTGAATAAATTCAGGGAATGTATATTTAAATACATTATAAAATTCATCATACTCAGCACCATTCCATGTTAAATTTCCCCATGTATAACTTCCGTAGATATCTCCACAATTTTCTGTCATTATATAAGAATTTGGATTATGGTTTCTTAACCTTTCCAATAATTCTTTTAATACATAAATATACCCATTATTAAAATCACCAATATCTTCATGGCTATGCTCTTTATTGTAACAAGGTAAAGGTTCAGCTGAAGCAAGTTGATCAAGATAAACTCCATCACATCCATAAGCTTTTACTGTAAATTCAGCAGTATCTAATAGAAAATCTCTCCACAACTTATCTGCTGGACAACTTACTGTAAATTTAGCTGGCCCATATGTTTCATAAACCATCTCTCCATTTTCATTTAAAACGGCCATTTTTTTACCAACGGTTTCATGGAAATTTGATTCAACATCAAAAATTCTAGCATTTATATATAAGGTAGATTGTCCACCATTGTTTCTTACATATTCAAGTCCTCTTCTAAACTCCATAGCTGATCCCAGCTCCATATCTGGATAATATTCAGGATAGTATGAATCAAATCCTGTTCTATTCCAGCTAGCTAAAAACATATGATTAACTCCAAGTTCTTTTCCCTTTTCATATAAATGTGGAATTTTATCAAATGTATTTTCTATTTTCCCATTTCTTTTAAAGTTATAACATTGATTTAAAGCATATTGCTCCTTTAAGTAATCTGGATTATGGTCAAAATCTAAATATTTTTCTATATATTTTCTATATATTTTGGAGCCATAATGCCAATCTTTATCTGTAATTGCAATAACATAATCTCCTGTATTATACTTTTGTCCATTAGTTATTCTTTTATATTTCCTAAATCCAAACCCCATCCATGGATTACTTTCTTGTCCACTTGTTTCAGCAATTACTCCTGTTACAGGGAATCTTTCATCATGACTACCTATATATAGTCCATTATTGTCATCATAATAATACATCCAGCTCATTGAAGCTAAGCCACAGTAATTTATTTCTCTCCTATAAATATCTTCGAATTTTACGCTACTAGCTCTCCAAAAATCTTTTTTATTTTTTCCGTATCCTATTACAGGATTTATTGTTTTTTCACCTGCATGATGAGGATAAATAATCACATCATCTTCATGACTATCTCCAAGATATATTCCTGATATACGTGGCATTAAAACTTCAGTTATTTCTATACTTTCATCTAAATTTTCAATGTCTGCATTAATAATAATTTTATCCTCAATTGACTTGATATATATGTTGCAGATTACATTTTTATTAGAAAATTTTTCAATTGCTATCACTAATTCATTTTCATTTTCTGATACTTCAATTTTTTCTGGGATTAATTTAACCTTATTTTTATCACTTATCCCATATAATTCTATAATAGATTGTTTTACATCATTTTTTATATATTCATCTCCAGTAATAGAGTTCTTAATACTAATAAAATTATTGATTTCACTTGAATATTCACAAGTAAACGTATTTCCCCTTAGCTTCATAATACACCTCTCATTTTAATATCCATACTTTGTATAATTATCAATTGCTTTTCCATTTATTTCTGATGCATTTTCCATATGGTTTGATATATATACACTTGGTTTAAGACCCTTTTCTAAAAGTTTTTCTACTACAGTACTTTGTATAGCCCACATTATATAACTTGCTGAAATCCCACTTGCTGGACAAATCTTTTGTCCCAATCCTTCAACATTTACTAATGTATCTCCATAGTTGCTACAGTTGTCTAAATAATATTTACATGCTTCAAATAGTCTTAATCCACTTGGATGATCTGATTTAAGCTTATTAGAATATTCCACTGTAGTTATAGCTATAGTTAAACATCCTAAATCATTTCCCTTAATCGCTAAATCTACAGGAAAATATTTGTATCCTGACACTGAGCCTATCATTATAATATCTCCTGCTAATATATTAGATCTTCCGATTATGAAATCTGCAAAGCCTGGAATACTATCATATCCTACTGCTCCTTTTGAAACAGATGGCCTATATCTTACAGGATTTTCAATTTCACATGTTATCTTTATAGGTTGAAGTGCCATCATACCTCCAGTACGACCTACTCCTTCAAACATAAGCATATGACCAGTGTCCATTATGTGCCAAGCGGCTCCTTTTTCTAATCTATCTGCAATTTCCTCAGATATTTTTATTATTTTTTCTTTTTGTGTATCTTCTATTTTTACTAATACTTTTTTCATTTCCTCAAAATACTTATCCATTAACATAACTTTAGTCCCTCCTGTATTTAGATAAATTATTTAATACCTCTTTATTTCTCTCAATATCTATATTAGCTTCTTTCAATAAAACATATAGTGTTGCTCCTATTAAAGGATCATATTTAGGATTTTCATAATACAAATTTTCACATTTTGCTGATAGTTCTTCTTTAAAAATATTTATAAATAAATCCCCAATATTAGTAACTCCTCCAATTAATGAAACTGGTAACTTTTCATAGTTTAATTTCCTATTTAATGTTATAACTAATTCTACTAATTCCTTTGCCGCTCTTCTTAAAATATCAATTGCATCTTTATCATTTTCCTTTGCTGCTTCAGCTACAATTTTAGAAATCTTAGCCACATCTTCTCTTCCAAAATCACTAGAATATATTATTTCTCTTATTTTATACTCATCTTCAATTTCAAACTTTTCTAGAAATATTTTTCTTAACTTGCTATCTTTTATATCGTTATCATAAAAATATGCAAGCTTTTCAAGGCACATAATTCCAATATGGTATCCACTACCCTTATCTCCAATTAATGGACCCCATCCACCACTAACTACTTTTCTATTGTCTTTTGATATTCCTACAGCAAAGGATCCTGTGCCACTTAAAACTACAATTCCATATGATTTTCCCATAGCTCCAAAAAAAGCATTATTAACATCCGATAAACATTTGATATTCTTCATACTAATCCTTTTTTTGATTTTGTGGATACAATTTTCAAAACCTGGTATAAATAAGCATACTAACTCTAAATCATTAATTGATAACCTTGCTTTTTCTATACATTCGTTTATTCCTTCAATAACATTATTAATAGCTTTTTCTTCATCTATAAATAAAGCATTAGTCCCTGCATTTTTGTAATAGCTTAATATTTCTGCTTTTTCATTAAATATAAGAAAATCTGTTTTTGTTCCACCACCATCGCAAACTAAAAAATTTCTCATATTATTCTCCTAACCTTAATAGTAAATTGGGGAGGCCATTAGGCATCCCAAATTTCAACTTTTATTCTTTACTTAATATTTCTTTACCTTGATTATCTACTCTTTGTGCGAATTCATCAGGAGTAATAACTCCTGCCCAAAGAGATTCACATTCTTTCTCAAACATATTTTGGAATTCTGATCCATTTATATTTACTTGATATGGAACAGCAGTTTCTAAAGCATCAACAAAGTATTTATTATAATTGTTTTCTCCTATAAACTTTGTTGTATCAACTTTATTAGATGCTGGTAAGCCAAATTTCATATCTAAAGCTATTTGTTGCCCTTCTTGTCCTGATAAGAATTCAACTACGCGCCAAGATAATTCTGGATTCTTTGCTCCTTTTGGTATAGTCCATGTATTTACAAAAGAAGAAGATGTACTAACTCCATTAACAGATGGAATTGGTAATACAGTATATTCTGTTTTATTAGCATCTAAAGTTGAAGAAGTTGAAAGTGATCCTATTTGCATTGCTACTTTATTAGCCATAAATGATGAGTATTCATTATCCCCAAATTGTGATGCTTGTGCACCAGTTGGACAAACTTTATAAGTATTTGTTAAATCATACATAAATTGTACTGCTTTCTTTGTATTTTCATCTGTTGATAATACACTTGTTTTTCCATCTTCTGAATATAATTTCCCTCCAAATGCAGCTATATGAGCAAATGTTTGGTCACTATAATTCTTCCAATAATATCCCCATTGAGAATCTGCACCTGAACCTTTAGTAAGTTGTTTTGCTATTTCTACAAACTCGTCCATTGTCCATGTATCACTTGGGATTTCAACGCCTGCATCTTTGAACATTTTTGTATTTACATACATTACTTTAGGAGTAACATCACGACCTGCTGCATACATTTTTCCATCAACAGTTAAAGCATCCTTAACAACTGGGTATAAAGAATCCTTATATTCTTGATTTGCTAAATCATCTAATGGCATAATCATATTCTTTTTTGCGTAACGTGGTACTTGGTCCATAGCAAGCATCATTACGTCTGGTGTTTCTCCTCCAGCTAGTTTAGTGATCATTGTGTCAGCATAACCCTCTCCAGAAACTGTTATAAATTCAAGTTTAATATCTGGATTCTTACTTTCAAAATCTTCCTTCATCTTTTGTAAATGAGCAAATTTAGTTATATCCCACCAAGTATAAACCTTTAATGTCTTTGGTTCATTTGAATTTGCATTATCCTTATCACTACTAGAGCCACAACTTACAAGACCAATAACCATAATTAATGATAATAAAACTCCTAATGATTTTTTTAATATTTTCTTCATAATGATCCCCCTTAAAATAAATTTTATATTCAAAGAGCTATATTTATTTCTCTTTGTATCATTGATAATATATTTATTTTCCTCCAAAACCTGAATTCATTGTTGAGGCCATAAAATATTTTTGGAATGCTAAGAAAATGATTACAATAGGTATTATACTTAGAGTTGCTCCAGCTAATAATACTGCCCAGTTAGGTTCACTTCCCTTAAGATACTTTAGTCCTACTGTAAGAGGCAGTTTATCATAATCATTAATAACTAACATTGGCCATAAAAATGAATTCCACACATTTCTAAAAGATAGAATTGCTGTTGTTGCTATAGCTGGTTTTGCATTTGGTAGCACTATCTTAAAAAACACACCAATTTTTGAGCACCCATCTACTATTGCAGCATTTTCTAAATCCTTTGGAATACTCAAAAAATATTGCCTGAAAAAGAATATATTAAATGCATTTGAAGCAGTAAACATACTTGATAAAAACAAAGCAGTAAAACTATTATATAAATTCATATCCACAATTATTTTATAATTAGGTATAAGAGTAACATGACTTGGTATCATCATTGTTGCTATAAAAGCAAAGAATAATATATTTCTACCTTTAAACTCTATTCTTGTAACTGAGTATGCTGCCAAAGATGCCACTATTATCATAGCTACCGGTATAGTTATAGATAAAAATATTGAATTAAAAAGCATTTTATTAAATGGTAAAACTTCCATTAATCTTTTATAATTTTGTAATGTGAATTCAGTTGGTATTAAATTTAAAGGATTTCCTGAATATAGCTGTTCAACAGGCTTAAAAGAAGACATAACTGCCCATAAAAATGGATAAATCATTATTATACTTAGTATAATCATAAAAATGTGATATGTTGTATTCCCTATAAATTTACCTTTACTTTTAGATATCTTCACTTTATTCTCCCCCCTGTTCATTTCTAAATCTATATTGAATTAATGTTATTATCATAATAACTACAAAGAAAATCCAAGCTATAGATGATGCATATCCCATATTATAGTTTCCAAACCCTTGCTCATATATATAGTACATAATGGTACTAGTTGATCCTAAAGGTCCTCCATTTGTCATTATAAAAATTGATTCAAACATATTAAATGCTTCAATAACTAGTAAAATAATAACTACAAATGTTGTATTAGATAACATTGGTAATGTTATCTTGAAAAAGCTCTGAATTTTATTAGCTCCATCTACTTGAGCTGATTCATAAAGACTTTCAGGAATCGTTTGCAACCCAGCTAAAAACATTATCATATAATAACCACTCATCTGCCATACACGCATAATTACTAATGCCATCTTACTTGTATCTGGACTATTTAACCACATAGGTGGATTATGAAATCCTATTGCCGTTAACATATTATTTATCAACCCCATATCAGGATTAAATATCCACAACCAAACCATACTCACTGCTATTGTAGACGTTATACTTGGAAGGAATAATGCTACTCTATATGCTTTTGTCATTCTTCCAGCTTTTTTATTTATAAGCATAGCCAGTAATAATGATATTGCTAATACTATTGGAACTAAAAATATAACAAAATATATTGTATTCCCAAAAAACTTGTAAAAAGATTCATCCTTTGTAAAAGCTCTTATATAATTCTCTAATCCTATAAATTTAGGCTTAGTCATAAGATCGTAATCAGTTAATGATAAATACAACGAATATATTATTGATCCAAAGGTAAATATTGAAAATCCTATCAAAGCTGGTGATATAAATAACCACCCTGTTAAAGCCTCTTTTGTTTTTAAGGATATTCTTTTATCTTTTTTTAAATTATATTTCGAACCTAACTCCATCTTCATTTCCTACACCCCTTTAGTAAAAACTATTAACTTTTGATTAAAACTCATTAAAATACTATCGCTAAAATAACATAATGAATAAATTGATCTATATATAAGGCATTTTTTTCTCCAAAATACTTAGGTGTTATTCCTCTTGCTTTAACATAATCTATTGGAAAGTGTGTTATTGAAATTAATGCTAATTGATATAAAGTAGCATCATAATTCATAAAATATGAAACAACCATTATCCCAAAAGAATATAGAATAGAATGTATAAATAAAACATAATTATCCTTCCCTTTACATTCTGCTAAATGTGGAGTTTGAAATAAGTAATCTCCAACTGCATGAGCCATTAAAATAAACAAAATATCTTTTATAATAAATTCACCCCTATTTATTAATTAATTTTCATCAATATATTAATTGCCTTCACATATAACTCTTATTATTCTCTCTGAGACATCACTTATTAATTTTTTTGAATCTTTAATACTATCTTCCAAACTCATAGGCTTATTCACTATACTAAAAATACTTGTAAAACCATGATTATAAAGCTCATCATGTCCTTCACCAATTTCTCCACAAATAGCTATTACAGGTAGTCCAATTTTTTCAGCTTCTTTTGCTACTCCATAAGGAGCCTTACCAAATTTTGTTTGAAAATCAATTCTTCCTTCACCAGTAAATACTATATCTGAATCTTTTAAAGCTTCTACTAACTTTGTCTCCCTAATAACTATGTCAACTCCACTTTCTAATAGGGCACCTATTACTAAAAATGCTGCTCCTGTTCCTCCTGCTGCTCCTGATCCAGGTACGTTTAAAACATCAACTTCAAATTCTTTTTCTATAATTTTAGAATACTCATACAACCCTTCATCTAAAATCTTAATATCATCTTCACTTGCTCCTTTTTGTGGTCCAAAGACATTTGTAGCTCCATTCACTCCACATAAAATATTGTCGACATCACACGCAACAGTTATCTTACACTTTAAAATTTCAGTATTAAAATTTCTTTTATCAATTTTATATAATTTTTTTAATGCTCCTCCGCCTTCTGGAATATCCCTTCCTTCTTTATTTAAAAATCTAATACCTAAAGCTCTAAGCATTCCTGCTCCACCATCATTAGTTGCACTTCCTCCAAGACCTACAATTATCTTTCTGCATCCCTTTTCTATTGCATCATTTAAAATCTGTCCCGTACCATATGTCGATGTTATTAATGGATTTAGCTCATCTTCATTTAATAAATTTAATCCAGATGCAGCAGCCATTTCTATAATAGCTGTTTCACCATCACCAAGTATTCCATAAAACGAATCTATTTCTCTTAATAGAGGATCACAAACTTTTAAGTTTATTATTCTTCCACCAGTTGCATCAACTAGAGCTTGGACAGTTCCTTCGCCTCCATCAGCCATAGGAACTTTTACAACTTCTATATTTTTGTTATACCTAATTATCCCTTCCTCAATGGAATTTGCTACTTCCATAGCTGTTAAACTTCCTTTATATGAATCTGGAGCAATTACTACTTTCATATGTTCACCACCTCATAACTTCTATGATCTACAACTATATAGTAATTGTTTACAAAGCTACTTTCAATGTGTTATCTGCATAAGAATTAAAACCACTTTTTATCTTTTTTTTGTTTACCATGCACAAAAATTTTTAATATAATATTTTATTTATTATTAGATTCTATTTTTCTTATATTTTCTTCATATATCAATATCGCTAAATATATCTTTGTACATTCATATGGCTTAGTTATATCTATTCCATACATTTTTTTGAATTTATTTAGCCTATACATAATGGTATTTCTATGAACATACATAATTTTAGCCGTTTCACCTATATTCATATCATTAATAAAATATCCCTTTATAGTTTTTAACATTTCATTAGATGCTTTATTTTTACCTTCGAAAACTTCATAATAATAGTCTTCTATATACCTGTTCCTATACTCACTTGAAATTCCCTTAATAAGCAATTTCAAACCATACTCATTTACATCAATCACTTTTTTAAAGTTATTGCCAATTTCAATTGACTCCACTAAGCTAATTTGATAATAAGATCTTTCATAGTCTAAGATTTCTTTACATTCTTTACCTATTATAAAAATATAATTATTTGTTTTGCTTAACTTCATTTTACTAATTAAATCATTTATATAACTTTTTATATCTATATTGTTATTAAACAATAATACTATTCTTTCATTATTAAAATTTAATACAAGTACATTCAAAGAAGATAAATATTTATTAAATAAATCCTCTATTTTTTTATAGTTATTCTTATAATTATTACACATTTTAAAGACAACCATTTTACGTAAAACTTTCATATCTATTTCTAATAATTTTGCTCTAGCTTTATATGACTCTAAATCTTCCTTTTGTATTCC
This sequence comes from Clostridium sp., assembly GCF_017888565.1. Taxonomy (GTDB): domain Bacteria; phylum Bacillota; class Clostridia; order Clostridiales; family Clostridiaceae; genus Clostridium. The sequence goes on along the minus strand of NZ_JAGHFX010000058.1, from coordinate 209,783 downwards.
CTGTATTATTTCTTTAAAATACATTTTCTGGTTGTTTTTTTGAGACTTTTGAGGAGCTTCTACACCAATTTCATTTATAATCATTTCAACTAACTCTTTAATTAAAGGTCCATATGGAATTACTTCTTCTGCTGTTCCAGTTATTCCAACTACCCCTATAACTTTATTATTATAAGTAATTGGCATATTCACACCACACTTACACCCCCTATACATATGCATATTCTTAGTAGTAATAATTATATTTCTATTACTACTAGCACATATTCTTGCAGCTTCATGATAAGTATTTTCCCTTTTTTTATTACTTGATGCAATTATTATTCCGTCCAACCCTATAATATTTACATCTTTGGTAAATATCGGTGTCAACCTATTTATTATCTTTAAACATGAATCATAATCTAGCACTTTATATTCCTCCTTAAGCCAATAAATAAACGATCTTTTTGCATATAATTAATATTATAACTACTGTAACCTTATAACTATTATATCATCAACAGTTCATTCTAAAATTTATATATACTATAAACCTATTAATAAATATTAAAAAGCTAGGAATCCCTCTTAGATTCCTAGCTTTACGATTATTTTATAAAATATTCTTTTCTTATCTTCTTTAAAGCCTTTTTAGAGCCTCTTGCAATATCTCTTTCAAGCTTTCTTTCTTTAAAACTTACAAATAATTGATTTAAGTCGTACCCTGCTGGATAAAGATCTTCTGCCTTTATTTCTAACTTTATTCTTTTATAGTTTACTTCACTAAATTCACCATCACATAGAACTGTTATATTGTTTAGTTCGTTAATTTCCTTATATACTATTGCCTCTTTGTTGTTATCTAAAAGTCTAACTTTATCTCCAATTGAATATGAAGTATATTCAATTGGATTATTTTGAATTTTCTTTTTAGAAATTTTGCTTTCTTTAACTAAGTCATAGTTATATTCTTTAGAGTCTATATACTTTCTTGCTTTCTCAATAATATTAGCATCTATTCCCATCTTTTTTGAAATATATAAAGCATTACTATCTCCTGATTTTCCTATTGAAAGCTTATATAGTGGCTCGAGTGTATCTTTTTTAAATTCCATAGCTGCATTTTCAAAATCAGGATGCTCCTTTGAGAAATTTTTTATTTCTCCATAATGTGTTGATGCAACTGTTATGCACCCTTTATGATAACATTCTTCTAATATAGCAATTGCAAGTGCTGCACCTTCATTTGGTTCTGTTCCACTTCCTATTTCATCAAATAATAATAAAGTAGATTTGTTACTTTCCTTTAAAATTCCTGCTAGATTCTTAACATGAGATGAAAATGTGCTTAGGGCATTTTCAACGCTTTGATCATCTCCAATATCTACAAATATCTTATTAAATAAAGATATTTCAGTTCCTTCCTTTGCTCCTATATGAAATCCTGATTGAATTGCTAAAGTTAAGAGTCCTACTGTTTTTAACACAACTGTTTTCCCACCAGCATTTGGTCCAGTAATTATTAAACTTCTGTAATCTTCTCCAATTTCAAAATCTAGTGGTACTCCATCCTTTATTAATGGATACTTTCCTTTTACTATTTTTATATATCCATGATTATTTATCTTAGGTTTAATTCCATTTATTTCACGACTATATTTAGCTTTTGCCCAAATCATGTCATACTCTGATATTACTTCAATATTTATCTTCAAATCTCTCATTCTTTCATAAATCATTTCTGTAATTGTAGATAAAATCCTATATTCTTCAATGCTTTCTTCTATCTTTAATGTTGCAAGTTCTGTTGTATATTTTGTTATTACATTTGGCTCTATAAATACAGTTAACCCTTTAGCTGAAGTTTCAATTATAGTTCCTTGAACTTGATTTTTAAAAGCTGCCTTTATTGGTATAGTATATCTTCCATTTCTTTGACTTATAAAACTTTCTTGAATATATTCTCTATTAGCACTATTCTTTAAAAACTTTTCAAGTCTTTCCTTTATTTTACCTTCACAAATATCAATATGCCTTCTTATTTTCTTAAGCTCTTTGCTGGCATTGGAATCAACAGTGCTACCTTTAATCGAATTATTTATTTCCTCTTCTATATAGCTTAAATCTGTAATATTTTCTCCATATGAGCTTAATGTATTTGCATACCCTTCTTTATCTTTTATAAATAATTTAACTTTTCTACATCCTCTTAAAAAATTAGATATCATTACTAATTCATTTGGATCTAATGATGCCCCCTTATCAATCTTTTCAATAAGTGGTACTACATCAAAAATTCCTTCTAATGGTATATGATAAGATGCATCTAATAACCTTCGTCCTTCTGATGTTTCCTCCAACCTTTGTTCTACAATCTTCATATTATCACTAGGCTCAAGCTTATCAATTAAGGCTTTACCTAAACCACTAACGCAATACCCCTTAATAATTTCTTTTAATTTATAATAGTGTAATTTTTCTAGTGTACTTTTATTCATATCAAAAAACCTTCCTTGTATTATTTACAAGTCTACGAACTTCAGATAGATTTTAAATAATATATTTCTTATATTTTTATAGGCCATAATTTAAAATAAAAATAAATTTATACAAAATAAAAAAGCTATGGATACTTCCACAGCTATAAATTCAACACTAATAAAGGTATATAAAACACCCAAAAAGTATATTCGTGGACTTGTATCTATTATAGTTTTATTAATTCCACAACAAATAAAGGTATACCACCCTATTTTTTAGAATTAATATTAAGTTACTATTTTAGATACTACACACTCACAAAAATACCTCACTTTATTTTAAAATCTATCTACATATAATATATGATAAAAATTATTTATCGTCAACATAAAATTGAATTATTTTTATTCAATATTAGTAATCTTTATAAAATATCCAATTAAAATTATTGAAGCTAAGCTAATTAAAGCACAAATAACTAATCCATTTTCTAATGATGAGTTTGATACAACTCCTATAAGTGGGTTAATAGCTGCTGATATAATACTTCCGATCATAGAATATATAGATAAAATAGTTGCTCTGTTTCTAGAAAATATAGATTTATTTTTTATATCTATTATCATTGGTTCCGCTACTGCCATACAAATAGAAATTAAAGCTATACATAAGAAACTCAATATTCGATTACTTATAATTATTAATATAGATGCATTTATTAATATCAATGTTACTAATAATATTATTGATTTCTTTTGGCCAATCATATTACTTAGTTTATAAGATTTTATTGATATTAATTTCATCACTTGAATTGCTACTAATAAAATACCAAAGTATTTAATATCGATTCCACTTTTAATATATTGTTCTTGGTTTAAATATACAGTTATACTTTGAACTACTTCACTAATTAAAGAAATACCAACTATAAATATTATTATTGATGTATTAGCTAATACAATCTTAAGGTTATCTTTTATACTTTCTTTTTTGACTATTTCATTTTTAACATCAATTAAAAATAAAGATACTAAAAAAGCTAGTCCGTAAGGAATTATAGTGTAATAAGCAGTTAAATCTAATGATATATTAATTATATAAGTTGACATTATTGATCCTAATAAAAAACCTATAGTTGAAAACCATTCATATCTAGCAAATATCCTCTCACTATTTTCCTCATCATTAATTGATAAATATATTAAACTACAGTCACATCCTGATAAACCTGATATTGATATAGATAGCAATACTCTTTCAAATAAAAACATTAAAAATGAATTTGCCTTTAAAAATATAATTTTAGATATAAAAAATATAAGATTTGATATTATTAATGTTTTCTTATATCCAAATCTATCCGCAAAAATTCCCCAAGGTATTTCTAATACTACTATTAAAACCATAGAAATAGATTCGATTAAGAAAATTTGCGATAATGATATTCCTCTATTTTCTCTAAATATCGTAGCTATTGGAGCATAAAATACGAATCCCTGTAAAAATACTATAAGATTCATTAAATATATATTTCTTTTACTATTCAATTTAACTTCCTCCTAAAAACATAACAAATAAACCTTTATAAAAAGGTTAAAATGAATTTAGAATCTAAGTTAAATTGGTCTAAACATAAATAATACCTCCAAATAGTTATAAATATATTATATGATTTAAATAAAAAAATACCTGCAATAGATGCAATGAACATAGTTATAGTATTAAGTACTCCCCAAGTAAATTTACTATTCCACTTGTATCTATTATTTCATATTTATCTTTTATCCTATTTCCCTAAATTGAATTTAAAGTATTTTCTATTTCTTTTATACTTGCTTTTACATCACTATCTTTTTTAGTAATCTTTACTCCTTCTACTTTTTTAATTCCATCAAAATATTTATCTTAAGCTTCTTTCTTAAGCGCTTATGGCTTACTTACTCTTTCTTTCTCTTTTTCAATATGCTCTCCATCTTTAACAAAGACTTAATTTAACGCTCCATAGACTTATCTAAAATTATTTTTTGCTCATTACTCATAATGCTACTGCCTTTAAATTTTAACCCACTAGTTTCTTCTATTTTCATATTATTATTTAACAAAATAAATATCTTTCTTCTTATAAATAAAGAAAATCATTAACCCTGGAAAAATTAAATTTAATGGTGTTAATAAACTCACTCCAGAAATTATTGCTGAATAAATAAATGATAATACCTCTATACCTATAAATAAAAATGCTCCTGTTGGCTTTTTACATAAAATTAATATTATTGATATAGTTATTATTAATGATATAACTAATGTTATTGTAACCTGGACTATATTTACTTGGCCTCCAATTCCTGTCTCAGCTAAAATTTTATTTGCTTGCTCCTCAAAAAGGATATCGAATAAAGAGCCTAATATGACAAATGTTTGTCCTATCAAATAAAGTACAGACATTGTAATAATACCGGCACCTACTCTTTTCTTTTCAACATAATTTTCCATCATTATCCTCTCTTTCCAAAATATTCATTTTTATAGTACTACTTCCATAAAATAACTACAATATTACTTACCTTAAGTTTATCTTAAGTTTTGTTTAATCCTTAGAAAATAAAGATAACTATAATAAGATATATTTATTTATATTTTTTAAAAATTATCTTAAACTCGCTTCCAAGTCCTTCCTTAGAATTCAAAATAATTTTTCCTTTATGTAATTCAATAATCTTTTTAGTAATAACTAATCCAAGCCCGCTACCTCCACTAGATTCTCTAGACATATCTCCTCTTACAAATTCCTCAAAAACTTTATCTCGTATTTCTTTTTTAATTCCTGCTCCATTATCTCTAATTATAATCTCTATCTCTTCTTCATTACTCCTAAGTTCAATAAATAAAGTTGTATCTTTTTCATTATATTTTAAGGAATTAATAATTAAATTACCTATAGCTCTTTCTAATTCTTTAGGGTCAAATTTATAGTAAATAGGCTCTTCTTGAATATCTATCTCTAAGTTAAATTCTGCCTCCTCAATTTCTCCATAATAAAGTGCTACTATACCTCGTAAAAATTCGCAAATATCTTTTTGCTTAATATTTAATTTATAATCTATACTATCTAATTTTGTAAATATAAAAAGCTCATTTACTAAATAGTTTAATCTTGATGTTTTATTATAAATATAATCTAAATAAATTCTTTTCTCATCAAAATCTTTTACAGTTCCGTCATTTAAAGCCTTTGAGTATCCCATAATTGATGTTATTGGCGTTTTTATATCATGAGCTATATCTCTTATCATATCCCTTTTACTTTTTTCAATCTTATCTTTATTTTCATTAGCTAATTTAATTTCCTTTACCATATAATTAAAGCTATCTCTTATGCTATCTATTTCTTTATATCCTTCAAAATCCAATCTTACTGATAAGTTTCCTTTACTCATCTTTTCTATACCTAAATTTATTTGATTTAAAGGTCCTCTAATTTTTTTTATATATTTATAATAAACACCCCATAATGATAAAACCATAAATATAATTGCTACAACTAATGAATATCTTATAGTTTCAAGAACTCTTCTTCCTAAGCTTTTTTCTTTCAATTGTTTCTTTAAAAAGAATTCACTATTAGGAATTTTTACTATATATAATTTACTATCCTGCTTGTACACTTTTGAATCAAAAAACTTCTCTTCTTTTTTTAATTGATCTTCATAAAAATTTATAAAATTTAATAAACTATAATCATTTATATTATCTTTTTTTTCTCCAATTACATTAACGACCTTATTATTTTCTATAGTTTCTATCCATCCACCAACTTCTAATATTCCATTAATATTAAGATTTTCATAGTTTTGAACAAAGAATTCTTCTTCCATCAACCTTTCTTCTTCTTTTGTCAAATGCATATTAGATATAATCCCCAAAATTGAAATGATAATAAATAATATTAAAGCTATTATAAAAATTATTATGGTATATATGTAATTAATAACAAAAATTCTGCTTAAACTTCTGTTTTTAAGAAAATTACTTATCTTCAAATCTGTAACCTATTCCTCTTATTGTTTTTATATATTTATCTTCTTTATTATCATCTTCAATTTTATCTCTTAAATTACTTATATGTACCATTATTACATTATCATCGTATAGATATTCTTCATTCCAGACATTTTCGAATATCCTTTTCTTTGTTAAAACTTTATTTTTATTTTCCATAAATAACTGTAATAATTTAAATTCCTTTAGGGTTAGCTGAACCTCCCTTCCAGCTTTAGTTACAACAACTTTCTCTTTATCTAATATTAAATCCCTACTACTTATAACATTATCAACATTATCCCTTATATTTAATGAATAACATCTTCTTAACTGTGCATTAACTCTAGCTATTAGCTCTAAAGGGTCAAAGGGCTTCGTTATATAATCATCAGCTCCTATGTCTAACCCTATAACTTTATCATGATTCTCACATTTTGCTGATATAATTATTATTGGTATATTACTAGTACTTCTAATTTTGTTTATTATGGCATATCCATCTATTCCTGGCATCATTAAATCCAGAATTACCAATTTAATATTTTCTGAGCTTAAAATATTCAATGCCTCTTTTCCTTCATAAGCTTTAAATATGGAATACCCTTTATTTCTTAAATATAGATCAATTAAATCTACAATTTCTTTTTCATCATCAACAATTAATATATTTATCATACTCTCTCCTTATAAGCTATAATTTCAATCTTATTACATTATAATACAATATTATCCACCTTAAAGCACTATTTGATGAAATTTATATATAAACTACAATAAAATCTAATCTTTATCTAACCATATGTAATTAATACTATTTAAATAATGTTAGTATCTGACAACTAATATAAGAATTAATTACTCTATCTATTTTCAATCCTGCTATTTTACTTATAGTTTTAACTGTTAACTAAAATATATAGTTAAATTACTTTAAATAATATTTAATGCTCTAATTTACCTTTTAAATTTACTGTAATATAATTATTATAGTAAGTATATTACTTTGGAGGATAATATGGGTAAAAAGGGTGGGAAAAGCAAAAAAAGACAAGGTTTTGTAAAAGCTAAATCAAATGAAAATCTTATTTTATTATTGGGAGTTATATTTTTTAGTATTATTTTAATTATTATTTCAAAATCTATATTTAGCAGTGGATTTTTACCTGATAAATATAATGGCAATATGAAATACTATAATGCTGTTGTTACAGAAGTTTTAAGTGAAGATTTGACAAAAGATCCTTATATAGAAGATGTTGAAGTAGGATTTCAAAAGATACTAGTTAAAATTTCATCAAAGCCTTATTCTGGTAATACATTTGAAATAGAAAATCCAATAAGCAGATTATATAATTTAAAAGTTAAAGAAGGTACTAAAGTAATAGTAGGCGTTATTGAAAAAGATGGTTCTACTCAAATGAATTTATATAGTTATGATCGAAGTAATATGATTTATTTATTAATAGCAGTATTTATTTTATCAGTTGTTGTAATAGGTGGATTTAAAGGTGTTAAATCTTTAGTAGCTCTAATTTTCACTTTAATATGTTGTGTATATTTAATGGTTCCTTTAATGCTTCGAGGTGTGGATCCAATACTCTCTGGAATTCTAATGAGTATATTGAGTATAACTGTAACACTTATACTAGTATCTGGATTCAACAAAAAGACCTTGACTGCAATTTTAGGTACGGTTTCAGGTGTTATCATTGCAGGATTAATTGCTTATGTTTTCGGATCATTAACAAATCTTTCAGGCTTAAATATGAGTGAAGCAGAAAGTTTAGCATATATTGCTGAAGATACGGGGTTAAAACTTAAAGGAATAATGTTTACTGGAATATTAGTTGCAACTCTTGGAGCTGTAATGGATATTGCAATGTCAATTGCTTCATCAATATTTGAAATTCATAAAGTAAACGATAAAATAAGCTTTAATGATTTATTTAAAAGTGCTATGAACATAGGTAAAGATACTATTGGAACAATGACTAATACATTAATTTTAGCATTTGCTGGTGGCTCCTTAAGTATTTTAATATTAGTATTTTCAGCAAATATGCCTTTTAATAAATTGATAAATTTAGACCTTTTAGGAATTGAAATAATTCAAGGTTTATCTGGAAGTATAGGTATAGTACTAGCCGTTCCAATTACTGCATTTATAGGATGTTATTTATGTAAAAATGAACTTAAATTAAAGAAATAAAAAATAAAGGAACTATCTACACAGATAATTTAAAATACATTTGTGAGACAGTTCCTTATTGATTTTTATTTACACCTTACAAAAAGATACTCTTTATCAATTAATAAAGAGTATCTTTTTGTAGTATCTTTTTGTATTACTTTAATTCTGGCCAGTATTCTTTATTAGCCTCGATCATTTCATCTAATATTTGCTTAGCTACAAATGCTGATGGAATTGTCTTATTCATTGTAAATGCCATAAGAGCCTTTTCATATGAACCCTCAATTGCAGCTTCTACAACTAACTTTTCACTAGCTTCTTGTTGCTCTATTAATCCTTTATAGAATGTAGGAATTTCACCAACACGAACTGCTTCTGGACCATCTTTAGTTATATATGCTGGAATTTCAACCATAGCGTCATCTGGTAAGTTTTTAATAGCTCCATTATTTTCAACCATAACTAAATGTCTTTTTCTTTGGTCAAATGCTAAACTCATAGCAACTTCTACTATAAATTCTCCATGTACTCCAGTAAAGAATTGTGAAAGATCAATTTCTCCAGTAGCAGTATATTCATCTACTGAGTCAAATATCTTCTTTTCTCTTCCTTCCATTACTTCATTTGCTCTAGTATGATTTTTGTCAGAATGCCCAACAACCTCATCTCCTAGTAAATAGTATTGCATATATGTGTTAGGAAGATATTTAGGGAACATTTGCATCATATGTTTTGCATTAGTAAATGTATGAAGCCATGATGCATCATTATGTCTTACTTCACTTCTTGAATCTGGAGGTAAATATCCATGTTCTAGAACATAATTTTTAAGTTCTTCTGTTCTATCTTCTCCATTTACTCTTATATTTGTGAACCAACCAAAATGATTTAATCCAAAATAATCAGCTTCTATATCATGTCTATCACAATCTAAAATGTTTGCCATATTTCTCATAATTGCAACTGGCATATCACATATATTTAAAATCCTTGCATTTGGTCTTAGCTTATACATTGCTTTTGCTACAATAGCTGCTGGATTTGAATAGTTTACTATCCAATAGTTCTTATTTGCATATTTTTCACAGAAATCAATCATTTCAACCATAGGATATATAGTTCTTAAACCATATGCTAATCCTCCTGGTCCACAAGTTTCTTGTCCAACTACATTATATTTTAATGGAATTTTCTCATCCATTTCTCTCATCTTGTATAAACCAACACGCATTTGTGCAAAAACAAAGTCTGCGTCATTAAAAGCTTCTTCTGGATTAGTTGTAAATATTAATTTCACTTCTGGATCAAACATTTCAACAACTTTTTTTACTATTACACCTACTTTATTTTGGCGTTCTTCATTTATATCATATAATCTTAATTCATCTATTTTAAATTCTTCCTTTTTAGATAATAAGCTTTTAACAATTCCTGGAGTATAAGTACTTCCCCCACCTACTATAACTAATTTAAATTTTTTCATTTCTAATATTCCTCCTTATTCTACTATTTCTAATGCGTCGTCTACTATTGTTCTTATTTTATTTATTGAAAGTCCATATACAACTTGTATATTCTTTCCTTTCTTAACTACACCTGATGCTCCTGTAGTTTTCAATGTTTGTTCATCGATTACAGTATCATCAATAACATCTACTCTAAGTCTTGAAAAACAATTTTCTACAGTTACTATATTTTCTTTTCCACCTAATGCTTTAATAATAGTTAAAGCCTTTTCCCTATCATTTTCAGTATTATCAATTTCTTTGTTTGATGACTTCATTTCTTTTTTAACTTTTGCTGCATTTTCCTTTAAATCCATTGTACTATCATTATCATCATCTTCTCTACCTGGTGTCTTTAAGTTCATTTTTTCAATCATAAATTTAAATACTACAAAAATTACTGCTATTTCAACTAATCCTACTAAGATATATATTGGCCAATGAGTTTTTCCAATACCTGCTGGTAAATTTATTACAAGAAAATCTAAAATACCATTTGTTGCACAAACTCTTACATTAAGTACATAAACTATCATTTGGAAGAATCCATCTATAACAGAATATACAAACCATAATAATGGAGCTGCAAAAATAAATGTAAATTCTAACGGTTCTGTAATACCTGCTATTACTGCTGTTAATGTTGATGGAATTAATTGAGATTTTAAGTTTTTACGTTTTATCTTCTTAGCTGTATAATAAAATGCTAATGCTACACCAATAACCCCAAATGTTTTTACTAAACCATAATTTAAGAATCTTGCTGAATCCGGCATCATTGTTATTGTGGGATCATTCAGTAATGCTAAGAATACTGGTTTAGCACCTATAACATTTTCTCCATTTATTATCATTTGATCTCCTACTGCTGAATATAGGAATGGAGACCAAATTAAATGATGTAATCCTGTAGGTACTAAGAATCTATTTAAGAATCCATAAACAAATACTCCTAAAGCACCTGCTGTACTCATAAACCCTGTTAAAGCAGTTATTCCATTAGCTATGCTTGGCCAAATATATGTTGCTAATATACTTAATGCCGCAACTATTGGAATCATAATTATAAATACAAACTTACTATTACCATAAGATGCCATAGCACCCTTAAATTCTTTGCTAACGTATTTATTATGAATTACAGCTACTGCTATTCCTAATATCATTCCTAGGAAAACTCCCATATCTGTTACATGAAAACCTAATTGAATTGTTTGTCCAGTTCCATATAATTCACTTGCAGTATTACCTGCTATTAATTTACCCGATAATTCTAACCACTTACTATTTGCTCCTAAAAATAATATATAGGACATAATTGCTACAAAAGCTGCTTCTGCTTTTTTCTTTTTAGCCATACCTATGGCAATTCCAACACAAAATAGGATACTTAAGTTTCCCATAATAGGCGATAACATCCCATTAAAGAATTTTCCTATTGTCCAAATAACTCCGCCTTCACTAACAAAAGTTGTATTGGTAAGTATAGCTGTTAGTGCAATTGACATTCCTACTATTGGTAAAAATAAGACTGGTCCAATCATAGCTTTAGCAAATTTCTGCATACTATCTAAAATCTTATCCTTCATTCTAATATCCCCTATCTCTTTTAAATTTTCTGCTTGGTAATTACCTTGAACTTAGAATAACATTTTAAACAAACATTGTTAATAGGTTTAACCTTTTCAGGAACATGTTACTCAAAAAGTAAACATGTTTACCTTTACAATAAAATTAAATATCTGTAATTTTGCTATTCCGTAGCTTCACTTGAAATCAACTCAAACTTACATATATTAAATTAAAAACTAAATGAATAAAAGGTATAAAAAAGAAACTACCAAAAAACTTTTCTATGGTAGTTTCTTAAGAATTTTATAAACTATTCATTACCTTATCTAATAAGTATTCCATCACAATCATTACTCGTGCATAAAAGTAATTAGCTGTAATATTTCTATCATCTAACTCTTTATCATCCAATATCGAAAAATGTATTGTTGATTGTTTTGCCATATGACTATTAGGCCTGCCAGTAAAGGTTATTATATCTAAATTATTTTTTGCCGCATAATCTATAACCTTTGTTACACTTCCTGTTTCTCCACTTTTTGATATACCTATTACTAAAGCTCCACCTATTTGATTATTGTCATATACGCCATAGGAATTTGTCTTTATGCATTTAAAACCTAATACAAGCATCTTCCTACAAAAAAAATCTACAATTGGCGATGAAAATCCTGTACCTGTAATATAAATTATATGTTGTCTATGCTTTATAAGATTATCAATAAAGGAATCTATTATATTTTTATCTATTTCATCAATAAAACTAGTTATATCAGACGTACGTTCCTGATTCTTTTCATTATTCTTTATTATAAAATTCAATCTATACAGCATATCTACATATCCAGTGTATCCTAGCTTTTTTGATAATTTAATTATTGTAGTTGCAGAAGTATAATTAGCTTGTGCAACTTCCCTTACTCCTTTATCTAAAACATTATCAATATTTTTTAATATATATTCAAGTACTTGTCTTTCTGTTTCTGTTAATTTATAGTTATCAGCAATTTTATAAATATCAAACTTCATATGATACCCCCAGTTTAAATGACTATAATATAAGTTACAATAAAAATAATATTTTAATAAAATCCCAAGTAATTGAGATTATATAATTAAAATTAGTATCTCAGTAACCTAAATAAGAAATCAAATAATATATACTTTCAATTTAGAGCTTCTTCTTAAAAACTGTTTAATATACTATTACTTTTAGGTATTATAGTATTTAATCAAAGTATATATAATATATTATCATATTTATTTTCATAATACATACCATTAACTTTTTTCTAATGACTTTTATTTAAAATTTAAAAAGATGATTATGCTTATTTCTTGAATATGATTTAAACAGGTATCTTAATAAAAATATTGATTGTTTATATAATTGAATTTATTTTATCAATCCATATTTTAGATTCTTTTTCTATGTCATCTTTGCCTAAGATCGCTGATACAACAGCATATCCATCTATGTCATATCCATTAAAACTTTCTATATTGTCTATTGACAATCCACCTATAACAACTATAGGTAGATTAACATTTCTTTTTATTTCTTTTAAAGTTTCCATACTTACATCTTTTGCATCTAATTTTGTTCTAGTTGTAAACATTGATCCAACTCCCAAGTAATCAGCACCCATTTCCTTTGCTTTTATTGCTTCTTCTAAAGACCTTGCTGATACTCCAAGTATTTTCTCCTTACCTATTAATTTTCTAACTTTATCTGCTGGCAAATCATCTTGCCCAACATGAACTCCATCAGCATCGCATAATAAAGCAATGTCTACTCTGTCATTTATAATAAATTTCACATTATACTTTCTAGTTATTTCTCTAAGTTTTAATGCTTTCTCTAAAAATTCTCCTCCAAGAGATTCTTTTTCTCTTAATTGAATCATAGTCGCGCCACCTTTAATGGCATCTTCTATTGATTTATAAAAATCTCTATCTTTTAGAATATCTGAGTCTGTTACTAAATAAAGCTTTAAATCATTCATTATTTTCTTACTTCCTTTTTATTTTATATTTACTTTTGCAAAATTTCTAAGTGTTTCTTCTGTTAACTTATAAATATTATTCATTAACTCAACCTTAAAACTTCCTATTCCTATATCATCTTTATCTGCTAATTCACCTGAAAGCCCCATTGAAATCACTCCCATTGCTACTGACTCAATATTACTTCCACATGCGCCTAAATATGAAGCTATCAAGCTTCCTGTCATGCATCCAGTTCCTGTTATGCCTTTTAACTTTTTACTTCCATTTTCAATTTTTATAACTTTTTCGCCATCACTTACAAAATCAACTTTTCCTGTTGCTACAATAATTGTATTCATCTTTCGTGCTATATCTCTTATTAATATTGATATATCTTCTCCATTATCATAAGAATCTACTCCTTGTCCATTCCCTTCAAAGCCTGCTATAAACTTAATTTCTGCAATATTTCCTTTTATAACATCAAACTTTACTTCATTTATTAGTTTATTCGTTAACTTAGTTCTTTCTTTTGTTGCAAAAACTCCAACTGGATCCAATATAACAGGCTTATTATATTTATTTGCCATTTTACCTGCCTTTAAAAATAATTCAACATTGGTAGATTTCATAGTTCCTATATTTATAACTACTGCACTAGCTATACTAACTATCTCTTCTAATTCTTCATAACTATAACTCATTAAAGGACTTGCTCCTAATGCTAATGTTATGTTTGCACAATCATTTATTGTGACTTCATTTGTATAATGAAGAATTAATGGATTTTTTTCTTTAACTTTATTTATTAAATTATACATTTTACCACCTCTTATCTATTACTTAAATTTATAAAAATGATGTACTGGACCTACACCCTTACCAATATCAAAGCTATTTTTAATAGCATTAGTAATATACTCTTTGCTAAGTTCTACAGATTTTTCTATATCATATCCAAGTGCTAAATATGCTGTAATTGCTGATGATAATGTGCACCCAGTACCATGAGTATTTTTTCTATTTAATCTTTCAGATTTATAAACTTTAAATAAATTTCCTCCAATCAAAATGTCAGCTGCTTCACCTTCTAAATGCCCACCTTTCATCAATACATAATTTGGTCCAAGAGTTAGTATTTTTTCTCCAGCTTCTCTCATATCCTCAATAGTATAAATCTTCATTCCTGTAAGCTCTTCAGCCTCTAATATATTCGGGGTTATTATATATGCTTTAGGAATTAACCTTTGAACTAAGGCATTTTTTGCTTCTGGCTTTAATAAGTTATATCCACTTTTAGATATCATTACTGGATCTACAACTAAATACTTTGTATCATATTTTTCTAAGGTTTCAACAATTTCATCTATAATTTCTGGACTAGAAACCATTCCTATTTTTATTGCTTTTGGTTCTATATCATCCATTACAACCTCTATTTGTTTTCTTATTATATCCTTACTTAAATCCTCAACCATAAATACTCCTTGAGTATTTTGAGCTGTTATAGCTGTAATAAAACTCATTCCATAAGTACCAATAGCACTAAATGTTTTTAAATCTGCTTGTATTCCTGCACCTCCTGAAGAATCTGATCCTGCAATAGTTAATGTTGCTATTTTATAGTTTCTCATTTTAATTCCTCCTAATTAATAAAATAAAAAGCTATATTCCCTTACTGGAATATAGCTTTTAGTATTTCTTAAAACAATATCATAATTTACAATTGATAATTTCTAAGCTTTCCTACGCTGGCATTATCCAGTTCAGGTAATAAGGGTTAATAAAATTATCATTCAAAGGATGTCGCGTTTCGTTACCCCCTTTATAAATTTATCTCTCAGCCATATAGGCACCCCTAGCAAGTTATTTAATTTTAAATTTATTTTACCATTTATTCTAATTTATGTATATAATTATCTGTTTATATATGTTTAAATTTTAAGTTAAATTTTTAAACATACAACTTCTCCCTATAGAAATAATAAATACTATTTCAAGCTATATTTTAATAATATTTTTTAATTATATTGTGGGAAACTAATATAGACAACTTATCTTTAGGAGGTAATTTAAATGGATAATAACAAAAATAGAAGAAAAGATCGTCCTAAATCAAATGCAGAACTTAGAAAAATGTATTCAGAATCTGGTGCAGAAATTGGAATTGAAAATGGCAAAAAGAAAGGCGCTCATTCCAATGGTAAGAAATTTACAAAAAGATCAAAGTTATCTCATAATAAATAATTTATGCTTTCGTTTTAAGATTTTAATTAAATAACTACTATATTTATTGTAGTTATAATATTAGTTATGTGATTACTAAATTAATAGCTATACTTTGAAAGTTTTTTAATAACCCTGCAATATAAAGCAGGGTTATTTTTATTAGTTTTTAGCATTTATTTTAAGTTTTAAAAACTTCTTTTTTCCTATTTTTATTACATCTTGTGATGATAAATTTATATCTAAACTATCTATTTTTTCTCCATTAATTTGAACTCCACCTTGTTCAATAAGTCTTGTAAATTCTTTTTTACTTGATACGTATTTCTCACTTACTAAATTTGTAACAATATCCTTCAAATTATTACTTTCTACTTTTAAATTAGGTATATCATCTGGGATTTCTTTTTTGGTAAAAGCTGTATTATAAAACTCAATTGCTGATTTCACTTCATCTTCACAATGATATAAGCTAGTTATTATCTGTGCAAGCTCTAATTTTATATCTCTAGGATTTTCACCTCTATCTAATCTGCTTTTTATTTCATCTATTGTATCTGGATGCTCATCTGTAGCTAATTCAAAGTATTTTATAATTAAACTATCTGGAACTTCCATTACTTTTTTAAACATAATATTTGCAGGTTCGTTTACACCAATGTAGTTCCCTAAACTTTTACTCATTTTTTCAATTCCATCTAAGCCTTCTAAAATAGGCATAAACATTGCAACTTGCTCTTCTTCTCCCATTGTCTTTTGAAGTGTTCTTCCCATTAAAATATTAAAGGTTTGATCAGTACCACCAAGTTCTATATCTGCTTTTAGAGCAATTGAATCGTAAGCTTGCATTAAAGGATAAAAGAATTCATGAACTCCTATTGGCACATTATTTTTATATCTATTTTTAAAATCATCTCTTTCTAGCATACGAGCTACAGTAGTAGTTGCTGCTAATTTCAAAACATCATTAAAATTTAATTTTGACAGCCACTCACTATTAAAACGAACCTCTGTCTTACTTTCATCTAAAACTTTAAAAATTTGAGTTTTATAAGTTTCTGCATTTTTTAATACTTCTTCATCAGTTAAAGCCTTTCTTCCCTTTGCCTTTCCTGTTGGATCTCCAATTTTTCCTGTAAAGTCTCCAATAACAATTACTGCCTTGTGACCTAAGTCTTGCATTTGCTTAATTTTACGTAAAACTACGGCATGCCCAAGGTGTATATCTGGTGCACTTGGATCAAGTCCTAACTTAATAATTAATGGTTTATTATTTTTTTCAGCTTTTTCTAATTTTTTTCTAAGCTCTTCCTCATTAACTATTGTATCTGCTCCCTTTTTGATAATTTTCATTTGCTCATCAATTGTTTGTTTCATTTTTAAACACTCCTCTTATATTATTTAAAATATAAGCAAGTTCTATAAGAATAACTTTACGAAAGGCTATTAATAAAACTATTTAAACTAATAGTGGCGCTTTTTATATGCTTCATTTATTAATTATTATAAAAAACACATATACAAAAATAAAAAACTCCCGCCCTTTATATCAAAAGGACGAGAGATAAATCTTCGTGTTACCACCTTAGGTTCATAGACAACTCACATTGCCTACCTTTTCAAGTACTCCAGAAAATATCTAGGTAATACTCTAGCACTATAACGTGTGCAAGGAATACGTCACAGCCTACTAAATGCTTCGCATAATGAAAAATGTAGAATTAACGAAAAAATTCTGATAGAGTTTTTAAAATTAAATTTTAGTAAATCAATATAACTATCATTCTAAATTGTATTTTCCTATGCTAAAGCTTCATTTGGTGTGAAGCTCAAAGATGTATTCATAATTAGCTTATCTTGCACCTCTCATCAACCGGTTACTTTCTGTAAGCCTTACTAACTACTACTTGTTCTTATCACAGCTTTTCATAATCTTATACTCCGAAATATAATCACTTATAAATCTTCGTTATGCTTATTAATATGGATTATAAATCTTATTTTTAATATTGTCAATATTCTTATAACTTTTTAATTAATCAATAATTAATTTTAACTTTTATGCTTCTATCTTTTTTCTTAATATTTAATGCTTTATTATTAGCAACGAAGAATCTATTATTACTAAACAGTTTTTCATCTTCTCCAATATATAGCTGTCTTCTCATAAATATAAATTTTTTATAATCTTCACCTAAATAATCTTTTATATTACTTTTATTAGAAGATGGTTCAAGAGAAATAATACCATTATAAGGAAGTATTTCGTAAGGTAAATATTTTTCAAACCATATTTTCTTATACTTGCTCCAATAAGCTATATCTACTACTTCCTTATTTTCATCATATTTTAACTCTTCTATAAATAAATTATCATTTATCCAAGTATCTTTAATATTACTCTTAATATCAATATTTAAATCTTCACTAAAATTAGCTCTTTCAACAACTATCTTAGCCTTATTAAATTTATCTATAGCTAAATCCTTTAAAACAAAGTTTTCAACTATTCTAATTCCATTACTTAATATTTCCTTTTCATCATATGCAACTACCCCCATTCTTTCAATATTTCTTCCTTCTATATTAGGACTAAAATTTATGCCTTCATTAAAGAAATTACCATCATTTTTTTGAATAGCCTTAATTTTTTCTTCATCATCAGAAACTACTGAGTAATCTAGATTTATAGCTAAAGGGCTGACTCTCAAATTATTTACTACAAACCTTACTCCCTCTATTTCAATTACATTATTTTCAGGAACTATATTTTTAACCTTTACTATCTTAGATGAATCTATATCTATAGTTACCTCCTTGACTTCGCCTTCTTCCGTAATTTCTATAGTAAAATCATTTTTATTTTCTCCTATTTTAAATGTCCATACACTTAATGTATCTCCATTTTTGTCTTTTTCACTAAATGCACTTGAACCTGATGCAAAATTTCCCTCTAAAATTCTTATATCAGATTTAGGTTTAATAGAATCATATTCTTCAGGTGGCTTATCTGTTGGTAAAAATCTATCTGCATAAGTAAAACTTCCTCTCATAAAAACTGAAAGATACTTATTATCATAAACAACGGCTTCTATTGTTATTTTTTTACCGTTACTAAATTCTACTGATTCATTAACCTCTTGAAGTTCTCCTTTGTCATTAAGCTTTTTCACGTAGCTATTATAAAAAAAATAATCATCATACCCAATTATCTTTTTTATCATTGCAGAAACTGTACTTAAATTAAAAATGAACATAAATGAAATAAATATTAAAGCTATTTTTATATATTTATTGTTTAAATTTAGTTTCTTTTTATTTTCTCTTTTTGCATCTTTTAAGGCTTCTTTCATTAAATCTTCAAATTGTGGTGGAGCTTTTAAATCCTTTTCCTTTAGGTTATCTAATTCTTTATCTAAATCCATCATTTATATCACCACCTATAATTTTTCTTATTTTGTTAATACCTTTATTTATTCTAGATTTAACAGTTCCTAATGGTATTTCCATAATTTCAGAAATTTCTTCATAAGTATAATCTAAATAGTATCTAAGTCTAATAACCTCTTTTTGATTGTCATTTAAATTTTCTATAAGAGACTTTAAATAAATTTTATTTTCTGATTCATTAAAAGTATTTTCTTCTGATATATTCTCTAAATTAACTTCTTCATATTTCTTTCTCTTAGATAACTCCTTTTTACATAAATTAACAAGTATTGTCTTGCTCCAACTATAAAATGAATCAAGTTTTTTAAGTTTTGGAATTTCTTTATACAAAACTACTATCATTTCTTGCAATATATCTAAGGCATCATGCTCATTTTTCATATATGCATAAGCTAATTTATAGTAGTTATCTTTTTCACTCATAATTAGTTTTAAAAGAGCTTCTTTATCACCATTTATAGCCTTCTTAACTTCTAGTTCCAAGCTTCTTCCCCCCAAACCTTGTCTACTTAAATATTAACCTATATACCTAAGAGTTGTATAGTGACTAAAAAGTTCCCTAAGCTTTTATTATTTTAAAGAATTTATATAATCGATTGGTCTATATATTACACTTTCATCACTTAAATAAAGCTTACCTTTTTTAACTCCTCCAATTGGATAGGGTAACTTGTTATATGCATTTATCATTTCACCTTTTCCCTTATATAAAACTACATGTCCTGGTGTAAAAACTAAATCTCCTGGTTGTATACCTTCTTTATCAACTTCATATCCTTGCAATATATCTTCTTGATCAAAAGTTGAATAACCAATTTCAACTCCAGTAACTTCCCTATATGCAAAGTAAGTTAATCCAGAGCAGTCAAAAGCTTGATTTCCTATGTATGTTTCTCTCTTTAATGGATAATATTCTTCTCCATAATAACCTATAAGTTCATCTAACCTTTCTCCAGTCATAATTTCACCTTTTCCACCCCATACATATTCTAGTCCTATTTTTTCTTCTGCCAATTCTATAACTTTATTTACAATTTCCTTTTCTTCTTCTGTCATGTTTATATCTTCATTGTCATAATTATCTTTTTTATATAAATTATTAAATGCCACAATTCCAACTACTAATAAAATTATTAAACCTAATATAAAAACTATTCTTCTATTTACTCTCATCTTTTTCACTCTCAACACTCCTTCAAGTTATTTCCTTTATATAGTTAATTTTACATTAGACCTCTTACTTTTCATAATTACTTTTTGATTAAGAAATAATTAATTATAAATTAAAATGAGCTGTTAAATTAAATACAGCTCATCTCACTTCTAAATCTATCATATTTTTATCTATTCCAGCATTGATATGGTACATAATTAAATATAGCTTCAAATCTATAACAATCATCTCCATAATACGCAACTAGAGGTAATATATCAATTGCACCAGGTCTTATTCTTCTTTTTGGAACCACTAGTATTCCTGCATTTAATATATAGTAATTTCCGATAGCTCCATGTATTTTACTAAATTTTTCATTATAATTAGCTCCCATGTATTTTACATTAACATTCTCATAACACTTTGATGATGATAGTAAAAAATATTGAGCTCTACATGGACGTACATATATTACTTTGTTTTCAGATTCAATATGCATTTCTAATCTACAGTTTGCTTGCAGTGGAGTTTGTTTTATATCTGGTATTATTTCTTTACTTTTTTCTTTAATCTCATATGTTTCTTTATTTACCTCTTCAAGAATACTCCAAAACTCATTTTCATATTGATTTTCAAATTCACTTTTACTATCTAAAAAATCATTTTCATATTTTTCTCTTATTTCTCGTACTTCTTTATTTATATTTTCAAATAAATCTCCATTTATTTTTTCTCTATCTTTATTAAAATCATTATAATCTAATCTTTCCACAATCATATCCCCCTAATATAGAGTTAATTTAATACTATACATTTGAATCTTAAATTAAACACATATTATAATATGCTTAATGTTTTAAACATTCATATAATAAACTATTAAGAAAGTTTTATTTATTGATTTAAATCATAATTTCTATACAAAACAGACATCTTAAATACTCATTAAGATGTCTGTTTGCCCCTTAAACTATTTTATCTCTAATTTATTTTTGGCAGCATTTACATGGATCAAAGGTAAACACTACATCAAATTTAAATTTACTACACCCATCAAATGCTTCAAAAGGTAATACATCTATATCTCCAGGTCTTAATCGTTCATTCGGAATAAATAATATTCCTGAATTTAAGATAAAATAAGTTCCTAGGTCTCCTCCAACCTTTTTAAATCTTTGGTTAAATCCATGTCCAATATATTTAACATTAATTGGACCACAACATTTTGATGAATTTGCTAAAAAATATTGGGCTGTTCTAGGACATACATATATTATTTTATTTTGTGGATTAATATGAATTTCAGATTTACAATTTGCTTCAAGTGGAGTGTACATTGAATGTGAAAATTCTTCTAAGCATTTTTCTTCTTTCTCATCAATTTTGTCTTTTTCTTCAAATATTCCAATTTCTCTTTTTAGATCCTCTTCCAACTCTAAATGCATTTTTACAAATTCTCCTTCACCAACTGTATCTAGTTCAGATTCATCATAAAAAGTTCTCATTAATTCTATCCTCCTGTTAATTAAAGAATTATTTTCTTGTACATCATCAATATTCTATTAGATACAATAGTATATTCACATATATGTGAATTGACATGATAAAAAGTGCATTTAAAGTATTAATTATTTAAAGTGATTGTTTATTAAACTATTATTCCCATTGCATCTAAAATATCTTGTGTTAAATTAAAATCTAAAGGCTTATCTATCGGGAAATCTGAACTTATCTTCATCTATATTAGAATTTTTTAATGGTTTAACAAATGCTGTTTCTGATAAATTCATTTCCTGGGCAATATTTTTCATTAATTCATCACTTATATCATCATCTAAAATACACACTACTGCTGGATTTCCTTTTAATGATTCACTAGTGAATGTATCTCCTTGATATATTTTAATTTTATTTTTCACTGCTCTCCCCTGCGTTTCCGTAATATTATTTACTTATCTTCAAATAATATTGGGTTATTATTATATATTTAAAAATTCATATTTTACTTGAACAATATATTAACTATCATATTATAATAATAAAAAATATTTTATTAAATTAATTAAGATTAAATAAATTATAACCACACCACATACTAATTCTGAAATTATTAAAACTAAAAACTAATACATGCTTATATTTAAATTTTATGATTATATCTATATTTACTTTATTCTTATAATCTTAGCATCAACTTGAACTGGATAACTTTCCCTTACTGGACCTGTTATTATTACCTCTACCTTATCTCCTACTTTAATATCTGATAATTTTAATTTTTCATCACTCTTTTGATTTATTATCTTCGTCTTTGTATTTATTGAAACACTTGCTTTATCAAACTCTGTATCTTCTTCAATCTTTCCTTCTACTAAGATTTGACCTCTTTTATCTTCTTGATTTTTTTCTGTTACTAATCCTCTTATAGCTACTTTATTATCATTTTCTTTAATTAAAATCCAACCTAAAACGATACATATAAGAAATGCTAATAAAATTAAATATACCTTTTTACCTCTTATTATAATCAACCCCTTTAAATATATATTTAGATTTCCAGTTTTATAATTAATATTATTTTCACATATTTAATTATATATTAATCTAACAAAAGTAATTACTAATTTAAGATTTCTTTAAGGTTAGCTTTATATAATTACCTCATAAGATATCAATTCTATGGGAGGTATTTATATGGCAATAAAATCATTTCAAAGATATGAAAAGAAATTTATATTAAATGAAAATCAATATAACGCACTTATTCCGATTTTATCAAAATATATGGATCCAGATAAATTCTGTAAATTTGGACAGAACTACAGTATTTACAATATATATTATGATACTGATGATAATCAAATAATTAGACATTCTATTAATAAACCTTACTATAAAGAAAAACTTAGATTAAGAAGTTACAGTATACCTACTAGTAAAGATGATAAAGTTTTTCTTGAGTTAAAGAAAAAAATTAATGGAATTGTAAATAAACGTAGAGCCACTTTAACTCTAAATGAAGCTTATAGATTTTTAGAATTAGGGGAAAGACCTAAGACTTCTGATTATCTAAATAATCAAGTTCTTAATGAAATAGAATATCATCTAAATAATCATGATGTTCATCCAACAGTATATATAAGCTATAGTAGGAAAGCTTTCTTTGCTAAGGATGATAATGATTTTAGAATAACTTTTGATTCTAATATACTAACTAGACGTGATAACCTCTTCCTTGAAGCTGGTAGTTTTGGTGATAGACTATTAGATAAAAAACATTACCTTATGGAAGTAAAAATACTAGGTGCTATTCCAGTTTGGTTTACTAAAATTCTTTCATATTTAGAGATATACAATACTCACTTTTCTAAATATGGAAATGAATATATGAGATATTGTTTAAATAAAAACTATGATACAGGGAGGAAAGATGTATGTTAGAAACTATAATTACATCAACGAATGGAGAATCATTCACACTATTTAACGCACTATTTATTATAATATCTTCAATTGTTCTTGGCTTAATTATAAGCCTTGCATATATGAAGACACATAAAAAAGAAGGATATGCAACAGGATTTACAATAACTCTTATAATGTTACCTGTTATAATTGCAATTATCATACTTCTAGTTGGAAATAATGTTGCTAGAGCATTTAGCTTAGCTGGAGCTTTTTCAATTATTCGTTTTAGAAGTGCACCTGGAGATCCAAAGGATATAACTTATGTATTTTTTACTTTAGCTGTTGGTCTAACTTGTGGCATGGGTTATATAGGATATGCTTTTATATTTACATTAATACTATGTGCTTTAACCTTAATATTAGATGCAACAAAGTTTGCTATGCCAAAAACAAAAACATCTAAGCTTAAAATCACAATTCCTGAAGACTTAAATTATGATGGTATTTTTGATGATATCCTTAATAAATACACAAATTCATGGCATATTGAAACTATTAAAACTAGAGATTTTGGATCACTATTTGAAATTCATTATATAATCCATATGAAACTTGACGCTAATCAAAAGAAATTCATAGATGAATTAAGATGCAAAAACGGTAATTTAAACATTTCATTAAATTTTGCTGGTTTTGAAGAAAAAGTTTATAACTAAATCACTATAAAAGCAAAGATAAATAAAGTATGTTTCATAAGTTAAATAGCTGTACAAAGAAGTACTAGGATTGATATATACTTATTTCACATATTTTATTTATCTTCTTTTCTCTATATTTTATTACTTACCTTACTAACTACTAAATAATTTTTCATAAGCCATATTAATTAATTCATCTTCACTTATTCCTTCAATTGTTGATATCTCTATCATCCTATTAGGTGAAATAATTATATATTGATGTCCACGTTCATTCATATAAACCTTTATGCCATTTGGTAAACTTGTTTCTTTTTCTATATATTCTATATCTATTTTATTTGCAAATCGTATTGTCTTATCAAAGTTATATTTCACTGCCCATTTATATTTACTTTCAAAAATATCATAACTTAAATAATCATTTTCTCCTTCACAGCTATAAAATAAATGTAATGCTACTGGAGATTTATCTAATACATAAAATAATGAATCATCTTTTCCAATATCATTAAAATCCTCTAGTTTTAAAGTAGCTACTTTTTCTAACATTTCATAATCAAGTTTATAATCTCTTGTATCTATATTTCTAAAAATTATATTTGTCATAATAAAAAATATTACTAATGTTAATAATAAATATACACTTGAAATTATAGTCTTTTTATTTCTATAATTCTTATTTTTAACAAATCTAACTATATAATTTAATAAAGTTATTAATAAGATAAAAGCAACACATATCTTAATAAAATCTAAATCAGATTTCATACCATAAAATATAAAAGCTATAACAGTTACAATAAATAATAACTTATAAATGGTTCTCTTAATTAAAGCAATAACTTTAAAATTATAAGATATTTTTTTCCCTTTACTTATTAATAATTTACCTCTAATATTGAATATTAAAAATGTTATTAATCCTATAATCTCATGTATTGAGAAAATACTAACAAATAAAAGACTTCCTAAACTTAATGGACTTGCTAAAAAATGTCCATCTGAGCTTCCTATTGTTATAATATATTGTGAGTATAAAAGAAATACTAAAGTTATAAAATTTAAGCTAACATATTTTAATGATGCTTTACGAATAGTATTAAACTTTTCAACCTCATCTGTATGAATATCTATTCTTTCTTGATCTATTTCACTACAATAAACTTGTATTTTTTCTCTTCCGCAAACAAATTCCCATCCAGCTTCTTTACAATACTCCCTATACTCTAATAAGCTATCACTATTTTCGCCATCAAAAAAAGATACACTATCTACTATATCAACTGAATATTTTAAACTTTTAGGCTTACTTCTTTTAAACTTTAGGAATAAACCCATCATATTCTCTAATATCCATCCCTTTAATGCCATTTTTTCTAGATATTCTTCTAAACTCTTATACTCATAAGGCAAAAAATTAAATATAACCCACTTCTTATTTCCCAATACCATTATTATATCCTCCTAAAAAAGATTTCCCATCTTTAACTAACACGATTAAACGATTATATTCATCTTTTAATATTTCTAATCCTTTATCCGTTATTATGTAGCTTCTTTTCCTTCCTACAACTTCAGTTTCTCTAATGATTCCTTCCTTCTCAAATCTACCAAGTAAAGCATATAATGTTCCTGGTCCAACCTTAACTCTTCCCTTTGATATTTCTTCAACTGATGCCATTATATCTACGCCACATCTTTCTTCTATTAAAGATATTAATATATAATACATTGGTTCAGTTAAATTTTGAAACTGTTCTCTTGGCATCTTTAATCGCCTCCAAACATCGATACTCGATATTAAAAACATAAAAAATAAATTTTTATCTTATATAACAAGTTTAATATCGAGTATCAATATTGTCAATAAAACTTTTACTTTTTATACCCTAATAAATAATATTTAAATATTACTTACTATTTAGAAAGTTGTTTATATCAGATTCTTAAAATTTATAGGTACTTTAGGTGCTGTACTTCTATTAATTCTTAATATAATTTTTATATTCTTTAGTAAGGTTGATCATAACGCTAGCCCTGATGCTACTATCATTATTGTCTTTTACATATTCTATTTGGTATTCCATATTTTAAAGGAATTCAGGTTTCTCATTCAAGATACTCTGACACTAGTGTATGATTATCTGAAAGAGCCGAAATGGCTAATAGCTGGGGAGATGACCTTTTCATATCAATCCATGCTAATGCTCTTGATGGAAGTGGTAGTGCTTATGGTACTGAATGCTATACTTATCCAAATAGCACAGCTGAAAATAAGAGGTTATCAGCAGATATTTGTTCTTCTATTTCAAGCAATCTAGGTACTTACAATAGGGGCCATAGAGAAGCCGATTTTGCAGTTCTAAGATTAGCAAAGATGCCAGCTGTCTAATTTAAAATGCATTTATTGATAATGAACACGATGCTTATAAGTTACAAAATAAACAAGATGAATTTGCTAGTGCTATTTGCACTGCAATAACAGGATCAAAAATTACACCACTAACTCCAAATCCAAATCCTCCGCCTACCTTCTTCAGATCGTAAATGGTTGTATTTACCTTAATAATAATCTATACGTAATATAAACTATAAAATACTATTCAACTTCCTATAGTAATAAGGAGTTGAATCTACTTAATTCAATTAAGTTTATTTTTAATAATATCAATAAACTTAGTTGACATTACATGCAGAATACTTAAAATAATAAAATAAGATAATATTATTACAATTCTATATTGTGTTATTTTTTTTATTTCAATCAAAAATGATAAATAATAGCCGAATGGATATGTAATCCACAATATAAAAGGAGTTTCTATATCAAACTGATAACCCGAAAATTTTGAACTCATAGACATTGTTATACACATAATCATCATAACTAAAAAATATATATTTAAAGCCTTATTTTTTACTTTAAATGATATAGTTAATATCAAAAATAAAATGGTACAAATAACCAAATGTTTTGTTGCAAAACCTGGATGTAATATTTCCACAATAAGCAGAGGATCACTATTAGATGGATCATAAATAAATATTACAGTAGAAACAACAAAGACAATTAGGTATATGATTGCAATTTTGAGTGAATTTTCTTTAACTTTAATTTTTTTCATAAGTTCCTCCTATTAAAGTAAAAGTAACTATTACTTTCTTTTTCACATATTAACTTATTTCCTATATTATACCATATTACCTTTTGTAATTCCCTTAAAATTCCATCAGAAATCTTTTCATGAAGAAATAAAAAATTACGATTTTAAACCATTTATAAGGAATTAAAATTTATAATTTTGAGTTTACTACAAATAAACTTATATTCTACTCTTTCAACTCCTCTCTTAACAGTGGAAGTTAGCCTCTCTTTATATTTATTAAACCATAATAAATACTCTTAGTCTAAATAGTTTTCTTCAGAAAATTCTATACGTGGTCTGTGGTATCCATAAACAAAAAAATTTTAAAATAAGATTCTCTTACTTTTTTAAATTACTGTAATGTGTATTGACACTTGAGTTAATTAATAATTTCAATAAATAACTTTCTCATATTATAATTATTTTAATCCTCTATTTTAGAACTATACATAAAAGCAGTGAGTGGCTTCCCCCTCACTGCTCAAATATCTTAACTTAACCATTTTATAACTTGCTATTAACTGTACAATTTTAATTATAATTTATAATTTTTACTTTTCCTCATTAACTAATACTTTCTTCAATGATGTAAATAGCATCCATAAAGCTATCATTACAAGTATGTGAGATACTCCTGAAATTCCTGAAATCATTCCATTAATTGAACTAGTTACTTGCAATTCTAATGCTTGTATAATTCCTCTAATTAGCATCATACATACCATAAGTGGAAGCCCAATATTATATATAACCATGAATTTTTTAAAAGTTTTGTTATATATCAGTTCTGTACCTCTACAAAATAGAGCTATAATTAAAAATAGTATTGAACCTAGTACCATTAGATGTACATGTATATATCCTAATGTTGTTTGCCCTGTGAATCCTATAATTTTCGTAAACTCTCTATAAAAAACTCCACCTATCATTGCTAGTAAAAAATAGATAAATGAAATATTTAATATCTTTTTCATACAAAACTACCTCCTTGAAATCATACTATTAAATCCTATTAATACAGTCCAAACATATGCACAAGTTTTTGGAATCATCAACATTCCTACTAATGGAATAGTATCCGCAAATAATACTACGGGAATATAAAATGCAAAACTCAATACAATAGTTAACCACATAAAACGAAAACTTTTGTCATTATTTTCTCTTGCACTTTTATAAAATAGAATAATTATCAATATTCCTAACAAAGCAAAAGGTATATTTCTATAAATTCCCCAGCTTAAAGGTGCATTTATGCTTGTCCAACCATTTTGCGGAAATAAACATAAGATAATACGTGTAATTGATAATAAGTATATAGCTAATGTTATTCCATTTTTCCCTTCAATTTTGTAACGTAAACGCCATACATAATAAAGTAGTATATAAAATATAGTCATTGTTATTGAAGTTATAAATTTACCAATTCCTAATGCAAATGTATAATTTTCAAGTCCTGTAGTACATAATGCAATTGCTCTTGGAACTAAGTGAAATGAGTCTCCTACTCCTAATGTTACTGCCATAACCCCAAATAGAAGATATTGTTTTTTCCCATTGTTTTTCATAATCATTATGATCCCTAAAGTAACTACTGTAATTAAATATACAACATCAAATGTTGTTTCCATAATTGCTTGCATTTTAATTTTCCTCCTTATACTTTATGTATTTTTCTTTCAAGCTTAAAATAGTTATAACCAAATAGAATTCCAGCACCAAATAATGCACAACCTAAACCAGAATAGAAAACAGCAATAAATACTTCTGGAACAAGACTAAAAACTCTTATCCCAATACCAAAAGTCATCATGAAAGCCATTATACAAAATGATTTTATATCAAAAAATTTCAAAACAAACTGCATCTCTTCCTTATAGTTTTGAATTCTATTTGTATGCTTTGTAACTAGTTTATTAAAAACTATGAACCAAAAAAACACAAACACCAATGTTGAAAGAATTAAGTTCAAGAAAGTGATATAACTAACATAACTTATAAACCCAATTCGTAATATATTGAACCCTGCAATAAGCCATACTATACTTGCTAAGATTAATAGCTTTTCCTTTCTTATTTTCATGAAAATTCCTCCTTTATAATATGAATCTTGTTCATATTGAGTTATATTTTTTCCCACTTTTTTAAGTGGGAATATTAATATATATTTTCATAGAAGCCATTTGTATTAAAATCCTATGTACAATATATTTATCTATTTATTATGAAAAACATACCATTGCAATAAGCTAATAACTTATTTTAAAAACTTCTATTTTTATATTTAAACTATATTTTATATATTGAGTTTTAAATTGAACAATGTTCATATAAAGAATATTATACTCTATCATTTATTTTGTCAATAGTATTCTTTATAAAATAAAATTCATAATTATTTATACTATGTAGTTACTATATTTCTTAATTAAGTAACTACTTCCTCTATACTATTCCTTTATTATCATAAATGAAAGGATATTACCTATAAGCAATTAAATTGCTTATAGATAACATCCTTTAATAACATTTTATATTATTAAGGCATTACAGGCATTTCTCCTTGTTGCATTCCTTCTTGCCCTCTCATAACACCACCTTGACCTGGCATTCTTCCTCCACCTGGTCCTCCAACTCCTCCTGTTTCTTGACCTACAGTTGTAACTGCACTAGAAGCTGTGAAACTTTCCAATTCAGTTCCTCCTGAGTAAGATCCTTCTGAATACAATCCATCACTTGATGTTCCAGTTGATTCTCCTCCTGTATAAATCTTATAAGATTCATTTGTTTTAATATTTTGTGAAGATATAACAACTGATTGTGCATTTTTACTTGGTGCAAATGTTATAACTTCATTTCCACTTTTGTCTTCAATACGAATTAATGTATTTGCTGATAAACTTGTAAATATATTAACTGAATTTTGTGTTGATGTTGTACTTACTGACTGAGCCATTCCTGATGCACCTGCTGCTATTAAAACTCCACCTGAAACTTTGAATTCTCCATCATAATCTAGAGATCCATTTCCGCTATTTTCAGGTCCATTTACTATAACAGTTCCAGCCTTCATATATATTGATCCATTAGCATCAATACCATCGCCACTTGCATCTATAACTACTCTTCCACCATTAAGATTTATTGTTCCATTTCCTGATGAAGCAAAACTATTTTGTCCTGGTCTTCCATTCATTGAAGATCCATCATTTCCACCTGCCGCATTAATACCATCATCACTTGCAACTACTTTTATATTTCCATCATTAATATTTATTGTTTCAGCTTCTATCCCTTCATAAGATTTAGTTATATTAATATCTCCACCCTTTATATTTATAACTGAATCTGCATGAATACCGTCATCACCTGATGAAGCATTAATACTTCCTCCATTAATTTCTACACTACTATTAGAATGTATTGAGTCATCAGATGAATCAATATTTATATTTCCAGAATCAATTTTGATTCCTACTACAGCTTTTATTCCTTTAGCACTTGCTGTTTCAGTTTCTACTACTGTTGTTTCTTGAGTTCCAAAGCCTTTAGGATTTCCCCATGCTCCCCATGAACTACTAGTTTTACTGCTATTTTCACTTCCTCCCCCTGATTTAATAGTTATATCTCCTCCAGTAATTGTAGCATTTGTTTCTGCTTGTATTCCATCTTCACCTGATGTTATATTAATAGTTCCGCCTTGAATTAATACATATCCTCTTTCTGCATCTTCTGAGTTATTAGATTTCATTCCATCCCCTTGTGAATTTATAGTTATATTTCCACTTGCTATTGTAATAGAATCTTTCCCTCTAATACCATCATGTACAGAAGTTACTGATATATTAGCATCTCCTATTTCTAAATCATCTTTACTTGTTATTCCATTATTATAATTAGCATTTACTATAAGAGACCCTGTACCATTAATAAACAAGTCAGATTTACTAAAAATTGCAGCATTTGGTTCATTATTGGCTTCATCCTCAAACACATAATTTTCTCCATCTGTTACTTGATTTTCTGTTCCATCAGCTAAAATTATATATGTATTTTTAGAATTCTTAACATATATTGCTGAACTATTAGAGCAACTTATATTAACACTATTTAATATAAGTTCTACATTATCTTCATCTCCAGCATTTACTATTATTTGCCCATCACTTAAGGTTCCTGAAATACTATAAGTTCCTGCAGAATTTATTATAATTTTATTTCCTTCTACAACTGCACCATTTCCTTCTACAGATATATTATCTCCTAAAGTGATAGTAGCATTTATATTTTCTATACTCTCACTGCTTATGGAAGTTTTATTGGTATTCGCTTGTTTATTTGTGCATCCAGTAACTCCTATGCATAAAGAAATTACTGATAATATAGCAATAAGTTTTTTACTCATAAATTTTCCTCCTACAATTTCATTGAGTAAATAATATCATTACTACCTTAAATTAATCTTAAAATATTTTTAAATTCTACTTTACAAGAAAACTAGACATATATGAGTTACTTATTCAATTACCTTATTCCCATTCAAAGCAATCTTATATATACTATAAATAAAAAACTAAAGCAACAAGAAAACTCCCTCTATAGTATTAGTTTTTATTATTTAAACTATCTACTATAAAGAGAGTATATAATTTCTTAGAATCCTATCTAAATTTTATTCTAAATACATTATTTTTTATTTAAAGTTAATGAATTTAAATCAACCTTATTTTTATCATCTTTTGAAATTTCATATTTGTCCTTATTTTCTACAACATCCTTAAGTTCTACATAAGCATTAGTTATTTTTGAAGAATATTCATCAACTATTATATCTTCATTAGAAACATCATCATTTATTTTTAATTTATCTAAATCCCTATTCATTCCTAATACTGTATTTCTCTCAAAATTATGTTGAGATAGATTTTCTGAATTTTTAAGTATCAATTCATTTAATATATCTTTAATCATTAATAACACCTCCATATTTCTATAAAAGTATTATTAGTAAATTTTCATAAATTTATTTAATAATTTGTAAATCATCTTTATATAAATTTTTAAATGATAACATTATCCATATTTTTATTATTAATGCATATATAGCTATTCCTAGTGATAACATTTCTGACATAAATATAAAGTTAAAATTACTTACTATTACTACAATTGGATATAACCAAAGATACTTTATTGCTTTCTTTTGATATTCTTTTCCTAAATCATTATTATATTTATCAGATAAAATTTGTGATGTTCCTTCTAAAAGTTTTACTATAGTTATAATATCTAAGATACTTCCTACATTAAACCATATAGCATTGAAAATTATATTACTTGATGAGTTTTCAATCCCCATAAATGGTAATATAAATGTAATAAATGAAACAAAGGCGCTTATATTATTTAACTTTAGTGACATGTTAAGTGAGTCATTTTCATTATCAATCAATATTTCTTTTATTCCAGAGGATATAATCAATATTGCAATAAAGTTCGGTAAAATCTGAATAGGACCAAAATTAAAGTGAAAAGCTGTAAAAACCATTCCCCAAAAGACTTTTTTATAACCATGAAGCATTTATATTTCCCCCTTTACTCTTAAATATTTATAAATATCACTAAACCTAAAGTAAGGGTTATAAGTTAAATTATTTATTCTCTGTTCATGATCGTTTCCACTTCCATCTTTAAAATAAATAACAGGCTTTATATCGTAACTATAAAGTTTTCTTTCTATATCATCTATATTATAAAATTGTGAAGTAAAATATAAATAATCATTTTTATTATAAATTAACTCCATATTAGCTATATTTCCTAGCTTGTCTATATTAAAATCAAATAAATCTTTAGTATCATCAAATAATGGTGAATAAATATGTGATACTTTTATGTAATCATTAACTATGAATCCCCCTTTACTAATGCCATCATTTGAACTTTGTCCACTATACCATTTTAATATTTTTTTATCATAATCATATTTATCCGAATCGTGCTTATATAATATTATCTTTCCTAAATCAACCTCCATAGTAAGTCCATCATCAAAAGTTACTGTTGCATTGCTTAATACAAGATCTTTATCAAATTCATAATCATACTTTTGAGAGCTTAAACTTAAAAAAACTGTATGAACCCCATATATACCATGATTTTCAACATTATCATTAACATTATTATAAAAGCGCATTAATCCCATAGAATTATTTTCACTTGCATAAAAATTTAATTCTGGTGCTTCTTTAAAGATTACAGATGATACTTTTCTTTTATCTTCTCTATTTGATATGTATTTTAATTCAATATCAAAACCTGAAATCGAATAGGCACCCTCATTTTCCATAATTTCAACTTCCTTATAATTTTTTAAAAATACAGGCTTATCTAATTTCAATTTACTTAATACTAAAAGTGTCATTACTAAAGATATGCTTATTAATGCCATAGAAATTTTTAAAGCTTTATTAATATTTTTCATCTTCTCCCCCTAAATATCCAAATTGAACATAATTTCATTATATAATAGATACAATAAAATTTCATTATAATAACTGATTATACTTAAATATACAATAGTTATGCTTTGCATAGCAAAACCTCTTCAACTTTTCACTTTTTCACTCTTAACTTTTCACTTATAAATTAAAACCCCCAACAATTTCATTTGTTGAGGGTTTTATTATTTCATTTATATATTATGCTGCTTCTATATCACTTTCATCTGATACTTCTATTTCTTCTTTGTCTTCTTTTAAAACTACATTTAATATTAATGCTGTTATTGTTCCAGTTGATATTCCTGATGCAAAAATCATTTTTAATCCTTCTGGTAATTGTGAAATAAACTCTGGTCTAAATGTTACTCCAAGTCCTAATCCAATAGATGTAGCTATTATTAAAAGATTACGTTCATTTATTTTTACTTTACTTAATGTTTTTATTCCTGCTGCTGCAACAGTTCCAAACATAACTATTCCAACTCCTCCTAAAACAGGCTGAGGAATGCTATTAACTATTGCTGCAAGTTTAGGTAAAAATCCTAATATAACTAATATAATACCTGCCATAACTGCTACATAACGACTAGCTACTTTTGTTAAAGGGATTAATCCAACATTTTGACTAAATGTAGTGTTAGGTAATGTACCAACAACACCACCTATCA
The DNA here is from genome assembly GCF_017888565.1 of Clostridium sp. Taxonomy (GTDB): domain Bacteria; phylum Bacillota; class Clostridia; order Clostridiales; family Clostridiaceae; genus Clostridium. The sequence continues at coordinate 174,761 of NZ_JAGHFX010000058.1, read as the reverse complement.
TACTTCCAATACCATCTGATAATACACCTGCGCCTATACGCTTGTCAGTCATATCTACTTCTGAAACTTCCCCTACTGCCTTTAAACATCCTACTGTTTCAATTGCAGTAACAAAATATGCTGGAATAAATGCTATAAGTGCTTTTAAATCAAAAGTAACTCCGTATTCAAATATCTTAGGAAATGAAATCCAACTTGCTTCTTTAACTGCTGTAAAATCTACTAATCCAAGTGGAATGCACACAACATATCCAACAATCATTCCTATAAGTATTGATGCGCTACTAAGCATACCTTTTCCATAACGATTTAGTAATAGTGTTCCAATAAGTACAAGCATTGAAATTGATATATTTTTTATACTACCATAATCTGCAGCTCCACTTCCCCCTGCAGCCCAATCTATTGATACAGGTAATAATGTTAACCCAATTAAACATACAACTGTTCCTGTAACTAGTGGTGGAAATAGCTTCATTAATGGCCTTATAAAATAGCTAAGCACTACTTCAAAAACTGCACCCAGGATTGTAGCTCCAATTATTCCTGGTAATCCTAAAACAGATCCAACGGTAATAGATGGTGATACAAAAGTAAAGTCTGTCCCCATTATGCAGGCTACTTTTGAACCTACTGGGCCTACACCCTTTGCTTGTATTATTGTTGCAAGACCAGCTGCAAGTATTGATGCACTTATTAATGTCGTTCCTGTTTTAGCATCAAATCCTAATGCACTGGATATAACTAATGGAACAACTATTATTCCACCAAATGCAGCAAATATATGCTGAATTCCAAATAATATCTTCTCTGATATTGATGGGTTATCGTCAACTCCATATGTTAGATTAATTCCATCTGTTGCTTTTACTTTATTCATGACTTCATCCTCCATTGTTTAAGTAATAAAAAACACCTCGTAATCGAGGTGTTGTCTTAAAAATAGAAATCAAATCATAAATTTATATTACAAATCTATTTACAATAATTTCTTTTTCAAATACAATACCTCGTAGTCTGCCTATTTACGGTTAGCAGGTAGAAACTTTCGGTCCATATCACCGATGATATACGAGAATTTCTTGATTTATATTCGTATTATACACAAACATTAATATAATTTCAATAATTAATTATATGGAAATTACTTTCCATTTCTATATATCCTTTTTAATAAATCTATATTCATCTATACTAAATATAATTTTTGAAATAGTTAATATAATAGAGCATGTCCATATTGATTTGACACCAAACTTTAAAGTTAATATTCCACCTAAAGATGCACCAAATAAAAACGAAGCAATTACTATTATATATCTTATTGATCTTGCACATGCAGCATCATCTTTTTTAGTTATTGCTAAATATGCAGCTTGTGAAGCCGTTCTTAGATTTCCTGTGCACATAGTTGTACTATATGGAGAATCAACTAGTCTCCTAAAAGATGAAATTTGCACTGATGAAACAAAAGATATAGTTGTAGTTACAAATATATGTGGTACGTTGTCTGGTATGAATCCAATAATAAAAAGTACAATTGCTTCAATAACTAAAATACATTTTTCAGCCTTAGCTGATTCTGCATAATTCTTTATTGATTTTTCTCTTATTATTTCTGTAACTACAACTCCTATTACAAATGATAAAATAGGAAGTGCAGCCATAAATACACTTCTATAGTCTCTATTTGTAATTCCAAGTGCAACTAATACAATATTCCCTGTTTCAGCATTAGCAAATACTCCACCTCTACATATAAATGTATAAGCATCTAAGAATCCTCCTACTATTGCAAGTAGTACTCCTAATCTTAGTGATTCAGATGTTATTTCATGACTTGGTATCATTCCTCTTACTCTACTAATAATACCTTTTATCTTAACTTCTTTTAAATCCAACTAAAAGCCCCCTTGATACTCACATTATTACTATTAAAGTATATTTTTAAGTAAATACTGCTTTTAATATTTACGCTTCAACTATATTTTTAAGCCATTTCTTTTGCTTATATCTTCTAAAACCTAATATAAATTTATAAACCTCTTCAAGTGTTATCATTGCATAAACATAATAAATAGGTAATCCTAAAATAATTCCTCCAAAGAAAGCCATTGGTATTCCAACACACCATACCCCTGTAATATCTAAAAGTAGAGATGCCTTTGTGTCTCCACCACTCCTAAGAACACCTACTATATTAACTAAATTAAACATTCTAAATGGTAAATAGCATATGAATACAGTTAAACATTTAGTTATATCTAATGCTATATTATCTGGAACAGAGAATAATTTAATTAATGGAGTTCTTATCATAAAGCATACTAATCCCATGACTAGTGTTAATAATAACTGTAATACAAAAAAGCTCTTAGCATGTTTATCTGCATCCTTTAGCTTATTAGCACCTAATTCATTTCCTAAAATAACAGCAGTGGCTGAACTTAATCCTTGGAATATAACAACACATATTTGCTCAACATTTTGAGTTATTGTAATTGAAGCAACGGCTTCATCTCCCATTCTTCCATAAACTAATGAATACATAGTAACTCCAAGTCCCCACATAAATTCGTTAGCTATAACAGGTGATACTGTAATTAAATATTTTTTAATAAACTCCTTATCAAAGTTAACAAGTTCTTTTATCTTAGCTGCTGCTGGTCCTTTACTTATATAAACAATAGCTAAAATAGATAAACACTCAACTAACCTAGCAATAACAGTTGCTATTGCAGCCCCTTGAACACCAAGTTTTGGTGCCCCAAAATTACCGAAAATAAATGTATAATTTAATATTACATTAACTCCAATAGCTACTACACTTATAAAAACAGGTGCCTTAACCTTATTTGTTGCTCTTAAAAGTGAAATATAACAATTTGTTATTGCAGTTAAAGGATAACTTAAAGCTACTATAATTAAATAAGATGCTCCAACAGCTATTGTATTTTCACTTGGAGTAAAAATTCTCATAACTGTCTTAGGCATAAAAAGTCCTGCTAACATAAAAATAATAGCACCTAAAAGTCCTATAATAAGAGATATTCCAAGAACTCTCCTAATATTTTTCACATCTCTTTTCCCCCAATATTGAGCAGTTAATATTGAAGAACCACTAACAACACCAAATAATAATAATGTAAAAACAAAAAACACTTTATTAGCTAGTCCAACTGCTGCAATAGCACTTTGTCCCAATGTTCCAATCATCATTGTATCAACAAGATTTAGGGTTGTATTAAGAAGTGCCTGTATAGCTATAGGAATCCCAATTGCTACAGTTTTCTTTAGAAATTTTTTATCCTCAACTAAATCTTTAAAATATGATATAACCATAATTTATCTCCTCCTAATCCTATTTTATTCATTATAAAAAGCGTACCTTTCGATACACTTTTATAAAAATTAATATTAATTCTATTCCTAGAATAAAAAGCACATATACAAATTTACTTATTCAGTCATTTGTCTCAAAATCTAAGTAAACTTATATATTCTCTGTATCTTAAAACATATGCAAAAACACTTATAAATACTAATTCTGCATTTTAATTCAATAAATCAATGCATATATCTTATTAATTATAACATAATTTAAAGTATATAATAATATAATTTTACACTTTAAACTTTTGAATCATTTCATTTAAATCTTGTGCAAGTTCCGCTTGAGATTTAGCTGTATTAGCTATCTGTTCCATAGCCTTAGTAGACTCATCAACACTTCCATTTATCCCCTCTAAATTTCCCGATGATCTTTGAGTCATGTCTGCCATACCTTGAACCGCTTCACTAACTTGATTCATTGTTGCTAAAATTTCTTCTGTCATTGCAGCTAACTCTTCTGACATATTATTTACAAATATTCCATCACCATGATACTGTTCTCCAATTTCTACAAAAGTTTCAAACTGAGGAACAATACTATCATTCATAAACTTCAATAATTTATTGCTATTTCCTGATAGGCTTTTAAAAGCTTCTTGCACTTTTTCTATAGTAGTTTTAACATTTCCTACTGCTTTTGAAGATTGTTCTGCTAGTTTTCTTACCTCTTCTGCAACTATAGCAAATCCTTTTCCTTGCTCTCCTGCTCTTGCAGCCTCTATAGCAGCATTAAGTGCTAAAAGGTTTGTTTGTTCTGCTATTCCTGAAATAGTTTCTGCCATTACTTTAATATCTTCAACAACTTTTCCCTTTTCTATATCATTCAAAACTTCTTTTTCCATTTCACTATAAACTTCTTTTGTGTTTTCAGCTGCTATCTTACTATCCCTTCCAATTTTCGTTGCTCTATTTCTTATCTCAACTGCATTATTACTACCTTCCATTGCTTTATTGGATAATACATTTACACTTGAGTCTACCTCTTGTACTGCTGCAGATATTTCTTCAGCTGTTGCACTATTTTCTTGTACACCTGAATTAACTTCACTTGTTAAAACATTTATACTTTCAAATTTTGCAGTAATTTCCTCTACTGTGGCTGATAATTCTTCACTTGACGCACTCATATCTTGAGATCTACTCATAATATTTTTTATTAATTCACTAATATCTTCTTGCGCCTTATTTAAATTAATTCCTATTTCCCCAAACTCATCCTTTGATTCTATTATAATTCGGTCTGATAAATTATAATTAGATAATCTATTAGATAATTCTTTTATCTTATTTAAAGATTTCTTTATTGATTTTTGCATTACAAAAGCAAATAAACTCATTAATATAAGTAATATTACTATAATAGAAACAATTAATATAAGTGAATTATTAAAAGTTTTTTCACTTTCTTCTTTAACTTCATTTGCCCATTGTTCATTTAAATTTATTAACTTATTTAACTCATAGCTCATATCATCTCTTATTTTTGTCATAGTTGAAATTTCTATTTCCGCTTCTTTTTTGTTACCACTAATAATTAAGTTTGTATATTTTTCCCTAACCCCTTTATATACCTTTAAATTTTCTTTAAATTTATTAAATATGTTTCTTTCTTCATTATCATCTATTGTCGATTCATAAATTGCAATTTGCTTTTCATTTTCTTCTGAAAGAGTTTTAATTTCTTTGACTAATTCATCTAAATCAACCTTATTACTTGAATTATTCATTAACTCTACATTTTTATAAATATTCAACTGATTTTTATCTATTTTATTAATTGCATGAATTGATTTTATAGTAGTGTCATATAAATAATCTACTGACTGATTAATCTTATTCATATTATTTATTCCTATTATTCCAATTACCCCCATCGAAAAAATAGTAACAAAAAAATATATTAGCAACCGTGTAGATAACTTTAAGTTATTATAAAATTTCATATGTCTCCCCTTATTTATTATTCTTATGTTTATATTATTTTTAAACTTCTGTTCATATTTATTATTAAACATTTATTTAGCAAATGTCAAATTTATCTTCTATAACCTTATTGTGATAACATAGTTGATTTTAAATTAATATCTCTTTCTTAAATTTCTAAACTAATTTATCTCTAATTTTTATATATTATTTAATAATTTTGTTTATTATTTTGTTTATATTAATTACTAATAATATTTTAAAGTTAAATGAGAGCATTAATGATATAAATTCATTAATGCTCTCATTTTAAGTAACGGATAGTTTAATATATAGCTTAAATATATTATTATTACATTCTACATAAATCTCTCCATTGTGAAGATCTATAATATTCTTAGCTATTGCCAAGCCAAGTCCAGAACCAGGAATCTCTGAATTTCTAGATTCATTACATCTATAAAACCTATTGAAAATTTTATCTATATCTTTCAATGATTCTTGTTCTATTTCATTTTCAAAAGATATTATGATATTATTATTTTTTTTAAAAATATTAATTAAAATATTACTATTTTTTCTACTGTATTTCACAGAGTTTGATAAAACATTTTGAAAAACTCTACCTATTTTACTAGAATCAATGCTCAAATTGATATTTGAATATTCATATCTCTTAATAAATACTATATTCTTCTCTGTTGCCTCAATATACAATTCGCCTATACTCTGTTCTATTATCTCAATTATATTTACATTACTTTTATTTAGAGAAACTGAGTTAGATTGAAGCTTAGAATATTCAAATAAATCTCCAATTAAGTCCCTTAACTTATAGGATTTTTCTATTGCACTTTTAGTATATCTTTTTTTATTTTCTTCTGAAGTTTTTTCATTATCAATAAGTTGTAAATATCCTATTATTGATGTTAATGGAGTTCTTAAATCATGAGAAACATTTGTAATTAATTCTGATTTAAACCTTTCTTGGTTTCTCTCTGAATCTATACTATTTTTTAAATTTTTAGCCATTAAATTCATACCCTTTGCTAAGAATCTTAATTCATCTTTTCCTTTTTCTGATATTAGATAATCTAAATTACCTGATGAAAACTCATATATTCCTTTAGTTAATTCTCCTATATATTTAGCTTTTCTAAAAGCGTAGATGTATATTATAAATATTGCTAACAGAAAGCTTATTGAAATAACTAAAATTATTTTTATAAATACTTCACTTCCAACTTTTTCTCTCCATATTAAAAGATTGTAATCTTTATTATCTAATCTAATATCATATCTTTGATATATATTTTCATCAGAGTATTTATTATGAAATATTTTTTCAATTTTATTAACATCAATTATAGTTTCATCTACATTTTTTGATTTCATATAGATATTTCCGTGAACATCTACAATAGCTGCATTAACCTTATTTAGATCACATACTTCATTAAAATATTCCTTACTATTATCATCAAGTTTATTCACGTATCTTTGTATATCTATATAACTTTTATTAAAAAGGTTAATTAATCCTACAGTTGAATTTTCATATTCAATCCTAATGCTCATAATAATTCCAGCTACAACAATTAAAAGAGAGATAAGACTTAATAATAAAAACTCTTTTTTCAAGCTTCTTTTAAACATATTTTTTATCCTATGATTTTTCAATTTTATATCCAACTCCCCACACAAGTTTTATATACTTAGGCTCCTTAGGATTAATCTCAATTTTTTCTCTTATATTTCTAATATGGACAGCCACTGTATTTTCAGAGTTATAAAATGGCTCACTCCATACTTTTTCATATATTTGTTCTGTACTTAATACTCTACCTCTATTTATAGCTAAAACTTCTAATATATCAAATTCTCTAGGCGTCAATCTTATCTTTCTATCATCTACCAAAACTTCTCTATTTGCTTTATTGATTCTAAGACCATCTATATATATTTCTTCATTATTAATTTCTTTGGCTTCACTAAAACTAGTAACTCTTCTTAACTGAGATTTAACCCTTGCTACAAGCTCTAGTGGATTAAAAGGCTTTATAATATAATCATCAGCCCCTATGTTTAATCCTAATATTTTATCACTATCTTCACTCTTAGCTGAAAGCATTATAATAGGCATCTTTTTTTCTTTCCTTATTTCAAGACATGTTCTAATACCATCAAGCTTTGGCATCATTATATCTAAAATTATTAAATCTATTTTTTCTTTCCTTAATTTTTCTAGGGCTTCTATTCCATCACTGGCTAAAACAATATTGTATCCTTCGTTAATTAAATAAATTTCTATTATTTCTCTAATATCTTTTTCATCATCAACAACTAATATTGTTTTTTTATCGTCCATCAAAAACATCCTTCTTTCAATTAATTTTTCATTTTTATCTTTTTTATCCAATTATCAATTGTATATCCTAAAAAAATTGTAAGCATTGAAATTAATGGATAAGAATATCTTTCAAATGTAAAATAAGGTAGATAAACAAAATTAATTAATATTATAGTTCCTATTATAATTATTATATCAAAACTCCACTTTAACTTTTTCTTACACATTACTATTCCCACTATTGATAAAATTAAAATTAAATAATGTTGAATTAGAGCTACTGTAAATCCTATTGCTCCATTCCAATAAAATGGTTCTCTCCAAAAATAAAATGTTTTCCCTAGAGTGTACCAGTATATATATTTAAGGGGATCTTTCCTACCATAAACTTTTAATCTTTCTATTCCTGCTTTAATTTCATTTTTATTGCTTTCAATATAATTATCACCTTTCTCATATGGAACTCCAAAACCATCACTTTGATCATAATTTACAAATGTTCCTTGTAGAAATGGATTTCCACTAGATGCTGTAAAAGGTATGAAAATATTAAACTGCTTATAATTCCTTATCCACCAAGGGGACATTATTAAGCAAAATATTAATAAAACAATACTAGCATACTTGATCATATCCTTCAATTTGTACTCTCTTTTTATTATCCAAGCTAATAGTATCACTGCTGGAAATGCTGCAATTGTAGGTCTAAATAAACATGCTATACTCCATACTACTCCTGATATTATATATAACTTTGCACTTTTTCTTTCAATTGCATATATGCTTAAATATACTAATAAAAGTAACAAGAACTTAAAAATAACCTCCATGAGAATTAAACTCGTAACATAAAATTCTACTATATATAATGAATTAATTAAACATGCTATTATCCCAATCCTACTATTAAATAATTTTCTTCCTATAAGGAATATTATATATAAGGAAGCACATTGAATAAATATCTGAAATATTCTAAATGCCACTATTGCATTAAACTTGCCAAACAAAGTAACAAAAACTGATAGTATAAAAGTTAATCCTGGCATAATATATACAGTTGGCTCATTTATATTTTCATAGGATAACATACCATTTTCCACTAAGTTCCATGCACTTCTTATATATTTAACATCATCATTATCAAATTTTTCTAAACTACCTAATAGTGTTGAATCTCCAAACTTTAATATATAAAATAAAGCTATTAAAGCAAAAATTACCTCTATTAAAATAAGGGTTACTTTTATATTTTTTTCTTCTTTTTTTATTGAAAACATATATTTCTCTCCCTAACTTAGACTTATTATAACTGCTCCACAAATTATTAGAACCAATCCAAATATTTTAAGGACATTCATATTTTCATTAAATAAAAATACTCCAATAATGGTACCAAACACATAACAAAGGCTTTGTAACGGATATACCTTACTCAAATCCTCTTTTGATAATATATAAATCCATACTATACTTGCAACTACATATATAATTCCTCCTCCTAAAACGTATGGATTAAGAATAAAGTTTATTATTCCCTTTAAAGTTATTTCAAAATTTATTGTTTTTGTACCTAGTTTCCATATAGTTTGTCCCAGAAGCAATAAAGCAATATTTATAATTATTAATAAATAAATCATTTATTTACTTTCTCCTTTAATAGCTCTAAAATAATTGCATTTTCTTGTGTCAATCTTATGACTTTTTTCTTCACATTAAAGATTTCATAAAGAATATAGACTACAAAGATTGTAATTATTAATGCTTTCATCTTATGCTTCGACTCCTTTCTTATTAAGACTTATAAAATTACTATAAGAACAATTAATTACAACCTTTATAGTTGATAATGTTACTTTAATCATATAGTACATAGCTCTAATAGGAGTTATAGAAGATTTCCCTGCTTCTCTATCATTCATTTCAACTTTAACCTCTTTTATATTTAATCCCTTCTTGCATGCATACACTATTGTTTCAACCTCTGGATAATCCTTTGGATAATAATTCAAAAACAGTTTTATTACTTTTCTATTTACTATCCTATAACCAGATGTTGTATCATAATAGCTTTTCCCACATAATATTGAAACTAACTTTGAAAAATATTTTATTCCAACATTTCTAAAAAAACTCGGTTTATATTCAGTTCTTTCAACAAATCTAGATCCTATTACAATATCTGCATTGCCTTCTTCTATTTCATTAATTAAATTCTTTAAATCCCTTGGATTATGTTGTCCATCTCCATCCAACTGGACAGCAATATTATATCCTTTGATATATGCATAAATATACCCACTTTGAACTGCACCACCTATTCCTAAATTATTAGTTAAATTGATAATTTTTGCTCCTGCTCTTATCGCCTCACTATATGTATTATCAGTAGAACCATCATTTACAACTAGAACATCTGCGAATGGAATATTTAATTTAACAGATGAAACTACATTATATATACTTTTCTCTTCATTATAAGCAGGTACAATAACTAATATTTTCATTTTTATTACCTCCATTTACAATTCATCTTCTATATACTAAATTCTAAATATCAAATTTGAATATTTTGAATTAAAATTCGCAATAAATATTAAAGAATTTATGAAGAATTTATGAAGTTCAAATTTATATACTTTAATATAAAAAAGGATATTAACTTTACTTAATTACAAGTAAAATTAACATCCTTTTTTTATAAAATAATTAAAGTAATTTATAGTTTAAAATAAGTCTATCCTTATCTTGTTTCTTAATAAGCTCACTAATTCATAATAGAATTGCTCTTATCAAACTAGCTATTATTATTTATCTATAATATTTTTATTTAAAACATTTCTTTATACAACAAAATCTATTTCTACTTCTGTTTCATTATAAGTTACTTGTCCACCTATATCTGATATTCCTGAGTCTGTTAAATAATTAGGATTCCCATGTTTTGTCCACCATCCAACATACATTAAAATCACATAATCTGCTACTATATTATTAACTTTTAGCTTTACTCTTATTTCTCCATTACGATTTCTTAAAGTAACTATTTTTTCTTCATTAAAAGATAAATTCCTAGCCATACTTTCATTTATATAAGCAATAGATATTCCATCTTCGTCCATCATATGTTGGCTTGATAAAGTATCTCTACTATGATTAGTAAGCAGTTTAAAACTTAATTTATTATCTTTCTTATTATCATTTTCTAAATATAAATTTTCATTAAAGAATATTTCAAACTTTCCTGAATCTGTTTTAAATTGTTTATTCTCCCAAGCTATAGGTTTATGGATTGTAAAATAGTTATTTTTTAAATACTCAATATCTACTTTGTCATTAAACTTCTTTAATGGTTCTATAACTTTTGATAAATATTCTTGCTTATTAACATATGGATAATTATTTAATTTAACTCTTTTTGCAAGTTCTTTAAAAAATTCATATTCATCCATTAATTCATTTTTAGGTTCAACTGCTCTTTCATTATAAATTATATATGGACTTGTCATAGAACTATATATTAAATCTTCACTTTCTAATGTGCTTGTAGTTGGAATAAACAAATCACATTCTTTAGCTGTATCAGTCATAAACATATCAAAACATACTTTAAATTCTACTTTTGAAAATGCATCCTTTAAATTATTTAAATGTGCTAATTGATTTAATAAATTGCTTTTCGTTATTACAGCCATTTTTATTGGTATATTATATTTTTGAGCTTCTTCATCTAATTCTGTATCTTTCAAATAAATTTTGTTATCATCATAAAAATCTTTTCCATTTAATGAATTATTTATAAAATCCGCCATATGACTTACATAAAAAAATCTATTTTCACAATTTTCCTCACTATTGTAAGGATCAGAATTAATTACCTTTGGATAAACTTTATTAGCATAATTAATACCACCGCCACTAAATCCAATTTGACCTGTAATAGCCCCTAAAATATCTACTAGGCTTATAGTATTTCCACCATTTTTGTATTTTTGCATACCATATCCAAGCAATATAGTAGAATATTTATTTGTATATAACATAACTAATTCTTCTATCTCTTTTTTACTTACACCGCAAATTTCTATTAGATCTTCAAGATTTAAGCTTTCCACATAATTTTTATAATATTCAAATCCATTAACATAGCTTTTTATGTAGTTTATATCATATAAATTTTTTTCAATTATTATTTTACCCATTGCAAGTGCAAGAGCTCCATCGCCATTAGGTTTGATTCTCACGTATTTATCTGACATTTCTGCAGTCTTTGTATATATTGGATCAATTACTACTATCTTGCTTCCATTACTTTTAGCTTTCTTTATACTTTGCATTGTATGTATAGTAGTAAAAGCAGGATTTTTTCCCCATATAAATATTGTTTTACTATTTATCATATCATCCAAAGAATGACTTTTCACATCTCCAAAATTATATGTTTGTGCTTTAATTCCAGCACTCCAACAAGGTCCACCTTTAGATTTACTAACTCCGCCATAAAAATTAAAAAATAAATCTCCCATACTTTTAAGTAATGCACCATTTCCATATTGTTCATAATACAATAAAGACTTTGATGAATATTTACTTTTATAATACTCAAGCTTTTCAGCCATAATATTTAAAGCTTCATTAAAGGATATTTCCTTCCATTCCCCATTTATCTTTATCATTGGTGAATATATTCTGTCCTTATGCTTTAACCTATCTAAATGTGCTAATCCCTTCTTACATATAAATCCTTTAGTATAAGGATGATCTTTATCTCCCTGGATTTTTACTATTTCATTTTTATCAACATAAATATTAAACTTACAACAATCAAAGCAATCTAACGTACAACCATGACTTAACTTTTTCATAACACACTCCAATTTAATTTATATATTTTACTTATTTTATAATATTTTAGGTTATCTAACTTTCTCTTTCTAGAATATCAAATTTTACTATTAGTTACTAGCATAAATATTTTTACTATTTAGCTATTTATTTTTTGTAAACTTTAATAGGCTATATCAAATCAGATTTGATATAGCCATTGTACAATTAAGATATAAATTTATTGAAACTTATTTACAAATAAATCCATAATACTTTTTCATTTCACCAGTTTCTACACTCACTAAGTCAATACATTCTCAAGTTGTATGTCCAAGTTAATCAATTTGCCATCCCCACTCACATGCAAAATAAAATCAACCTTAAAGTGAAAATTTCTATGCAAACAAGTTTAGCTTATACTAAAAAACACTATCCGATTTAGTATATTTGCATTACAAGATATGCTCATCCCTCCGTTAACGATTTCATCAGAATTTTCATGAACTACAGTTTTTATAATTTATTTAAACCTTTTTTAAAATGCTGTCCACCCTGCATCTGCAACTATCTCTGCTCCATTAATCAAACTAGAATCATCACTTGCAAGGAATAAAGCTATTGTTGCAATTTCTTCTGGAGATCCTGATCTAGGCACACTTTCCATGCCAAGTTTAACTCTTGAAAATCCAAATTGACTAGGATGACTTATCCCTACTCCAATTTCTGAATCTACGCCTCCAGGGCAAATAACATTACATCTTATCCCTTTATCAGCATACATAAATCCAATATTTTTAGTTAATCCTAATAACGCATATTTAGAAGCTGTATATGAAACTCCAGCTCTACAACCATTTAAACCACCTATAGATCCAACATTAATTATATTTCCACCACCTTGCTGCATCATTAAATTTACTGCCTTTCTACAAGCATAAAATGGACCATTTAAATTAACATTCATTACACTTTCCCATAATTCATCTTCAACTTCCCCAACTGGCATCATTTCATCCATTATACCTGCATTATTAACTAAAATATCAATTTTTCCAAACTTCTCAACAGCAAGATCTATCATCTTTTCATTATCTTCTTTTCTTGAAACATCACCTTGCATAGCTATTATCGTACCATCGTAATCCTTTGATATCTCAACTATTTCATCCAATTTTTCTTTTCTTCTAGCAACTACAACAACAGAAGCTCCTTCCTTTGCATAAAGAAGAGCAATAGACCTTCCCATCCCTGAACTTGCACCTGTAACCACAGCAACTTTACCACTAAGTTTCATATATAATACCTCCCAAATATAATTATTTTTATTTTAAATTAAATGATTTACTTTATAACCATAATACTTTGTTATTTTTTAAACTATATCTCTTATGTTATTTTATTTTTTGGTATCTATATGAATTAATTTATAATTTATTATAACTTTTAGTATGTAATCGATAAAAGCCTAGTGCCAGAAAAACTTCATATTTTATCCATATATTACTTTAAGTGTATTTTATTGTTACTTTTTTGTCAATTGTTAATGTAAATTTTTATTTTATATATTATCCCTTATTTTCATGATAAACTTATATAAATAGTAAAAGTATAGTTGATATCTTAAGAAGGATTTCAAAACTTTATTAGACAATACGAAATGTTCTTAAAACTAAAAAACTAATTCTTATAAATTTAAAATAAAGTTACACTTAATTTGTATAATAAATGTTATAATATTACTATAAATTTGAAAGGAGAAAAAGATTTGGCTAATATATTAACGCTTGTATTATCATTTATTATAGCTAGTATAATTTTAAATTATTCATCAAAATATTTAATAAGTACTGGAAAGATTCCATTTAAAGCTGCAAAAACAACTAAAGGTAAAATAATTTGGACAATCATCTGCTGTGCTATTTACATAGTTGGTTACGTTCTAATAGACTTTTTAACTTTAGGAGTAATAGGCTTTAATATCGCTAGAGGAGTATTACTAGCTATATTTGTAACTATGCTATTATTTGATTCTTATAAGAAATAAATAAAAATCGTACCATCTGCCGGTACGATTTTTTATTAAATATTTACAACTTGTCCTGTAGATAAGTATGTAATTTTATTTTTAAGGTTTTCTTTCAAAATATTAAATGCTTTATTTCCTGTACAACGACAAGTATAAAAATCAGTATTCTTATTACTTAAATTTTCAGCTATATTACTTATAAATTCTAAACTTTCACTTTTTTTATTTACCGGATTAAATAAATGAAACCCACTAATAACAGCTGCTAATTCACCAGATATCAGTTCTTCAGCCCTTTCTACTATATTAACTATTCCATTATGAGCACATCCACCAATTAATATACATTTATCATTTTCTCTTATCAATAGGCTTTGCTCATGAGTAAAGTCATCTTTATAATATTTGCCATCAATTTTAATAAATAATGAGTCATTTAAATTTGATGTCTCATATTTCTTTGGGACATTTGAAAAAAGACATATCTCTTCATCAACTTCAAATATATCTTCAGTAAATATAATTCTTTCATTAAATTGAAGTCTATCATCTAGACCCACGTAAAATTTAAGTCCTCCTAAAACTGAAGTATAATGCTTATTAAAAGCATCTTTATGAATATATATTTTTGCTTTATTATTGTGTTTCAAAAATAACTTTAATGCTCCTCCATGATCCTTATGCCCATGAGATATAATAAGAATATCAACCTCTGATATATCAATATTAAGTTTAATAGCATTTTCAATAAACAATCCATCAGAACCTAAATCAAATAATATATTATGCTTATTTGTTTTAATGTATAAAGATAATCCATGTTTACATTTAAACTCTTTCGATACTGAAGTATTTTCAACTAATGTAGTTATTACCATCACTATCACCAACCATTCCCATATTAATTCCAATTACTATTTTATCATATTTTACTTTTATTACATTACTATTTTATTAACTCTATATGCTATAATAATAAAAAATAACTTGTGAATACTTTTTATAAATTGCGAATATAAAGGCTACGATAACTTATATTTTGCCACTTAAAATTATCAAATGAAGAATTATCCTCATTAATGATATGTATTAAATTGGAGATTTTATTATAATGAGAAACTACAATTTGATGCATATCATTAAGGCTAATTCTCAATTTATAAATAACTACGAAAGGAAACGAATGATGGAAAAATATATTTCAAATATAAAAACTTCGAAGATTAGTATTGCCCCTATGGTAGACAAATCCCATAGGCATTTTAGATATTTTTCAAGGCTTTTAACTAAAGATGCTTTACTTTATACAGAAATGGTTACAGCCCAAGCAATAATCAACGGTGATAGAGATAAAATTCTTTACTTTAGGAAAGAGGAAGGTGATGTTGCTCTACAAATTGCAGCATCTAACCCTGAAGATGCTTATAAGGCTGTTAAATTGGCCAATGATTATAACTATACCGAAGTTAATTTAAATTGTGGCTGTCCATCTGATAGAGTATCTGGTAACTTAATGGGGGCAGCTCTAATGTCTTCTAAAGAATTGGTTTATGAAATCTTATGTGCTATGAAAGAAGCAACAGACAAACCTGTTACAATAAAGCATAGAATAGGAATAGATGGAACTGGTGTTATAGAGGATGAAAAAAGCAAAATTATAATGGATGGCTATGAAGATTTATTAGAATTTTTAGATTCTGTATCTAAAGCTAAGCCTGATAGATACACAATTCATGCACGCTCTGCTATATTAAAAGGCTTAAGTCCAAAAGATAATAGAGAAATTCCTCCACTTAATTATGATATGGTATATAAATTAAAAAGAGAATTTAATCATTTAAATATAGAAATCAATGGTGGTTTTAAAACATTAGATTCAATTAAAGATGCTCTTACAAAAGTAGATGGTGTAATGATAGGAAGAGCTTCATATGAAGATTGTTATCTTTTAGCTAACTTCCATAAACTTTATGAAAATAATAAAAATATAGAAACTATTTCAAGAGGAGAAATTATAAAGTCTTATATTCCATATATTATAGAAGAACTTGAAAATGCTAATAGTATTCATTCTTTAATTGCCCCACTTCAAAGTTTGTTTCAGAGTCAAAAAGGAAGTAAGAAGTATAAGCAATTATTATCATCTTCTAATGTAAAAAGGGAAAATATTATAGAGATACTTAATACTATTCTTGAAGTGATGCCTCAAAATATATTATGGGAAAATAATTAAATAATTTTATTATAAAGCGAGAGTAAGGTTAGATATTACTCTCCTTTTGATTTACATTTAATATCAAAGCTTCAATCTTTTCTTGCAAACATCCTGTTACATAAAAATAAACTTACTAGATAATCCTACTTTATAAATAATTTTTAAATTTATATAGCATACAATTTCTGAGTATATATGTATAATAATTTATATAATATATTTTTAATAAGTTAATTACGGGGGAACATATTGTGAGTAATTTTAGAGAAATTAAACCTGAAGATTTAAATGAAAGTGCATTTAAATTAATTGGTCATGACTGGATGCTTGTTACAGCTGAGAAAGAAAATAAAATTAATACAATGACTGCTTCATGGGGTAGTTTGGGTATTATGTGGGGGAAAAATGTAGTTTCTATAGTTCTAAGACCTCAAAGGTTTACGAAAGAATTTGTAGATGCATCTTCTACATTTTCCCTTACATTCTTTGATAAAAGTTACAAAAAGGATCTAAGCTACTTGGGAACAGTTTCTGGAAGGGATGAAGATAAGCTTTCTAAAACTAATTTAACAGTTGCCTATGTTGATAATACTCCAGCTTTCGAAGAAGCAAAGCTTACAATTATCTGTAAAAAGTTATACGCTCAAGAACTAAAACCTCAATGCTTTATAGACAAAGATATTGATAAACAATGTTATCCTGAAAAAGATTATCATACCTTATATATTGCAGAAGTAGAAAAAATTTTAATAAGAGAATAATAAAAACAAGGTGCTGTGGCATTACATTAAATGGCTTTCTGCGACAGCTCCTTGTTTTTTAATCTTTTTAATAATTATAAAACTTTCTATATAAGAAAATTTTATAAACTTTATTTAAACTAATTTAATTTTCCTAAAACTGATTCTCCAATAGTACCTTCTGACATTTTAACATCAAAATTATCAGCTATTGTTGCACCTATTGCTGCAAAACTATTACAAGTTTCTAATACTCCATTTCCTTTCATTGAAGGTGAATAAGCTAAGAATGGTACATGTTCTCTTGTATGGTCTGATCCAATATATGTTGGATCATTTCCATGGTCTGCAGTTATAATTAATAAATCATCCTCTTTAAGTTTTTCTAAAACTTTACCTAAACTAACATCAAACTTTTCTAACTCCTCTGCGTATCCTTGTGGATTTCTTCTGTGCCCCCATAATGAATCAAAATCTACTAGGTTTACAAAGCATAGACCTTCAAAATCCTTATCCATTATCTCTAATGTTTGTTCCATTCCATGAACTGAGCTTTTTGATTTATGTGATTCCGTTATTCCTTCACCATCAAATATATCATTTATTTTTCCTACAGAAATAACATCATAATTATTATCTTTTAACTCATTTAACACTGTTCTGCCATATGGCTTTAATGCATAGTCATGTCTATTGCTTGTTCTCTTAAACTCGCCTTTTCTCTCTCCAACATATGGCCTTGCAATTATTCTTCCTACCTTCCATTCATCTTTTAAGGTAATTTCTCTTGCAATTTCACAGCATCTATATAATTCTTCTAATCCAAATGTTTCTTCATGTCCACATATTTGTAATACTGAATCTGCTGAAGTATATACAATCATATCCCCAGTCTTCATTTGATGTTCCCCAAACTCATCTAATATTTCTGTTCCACTAGCACTTTTGTTTCCTACTATATTATGACCTGTTCTTTTAATCAACTCATCTAGTAGTTCCTTAGGGAATCCTGTATCAGTAAAAGTTTGGAATGGCTTAGTAATGTGTAAGCCAGCAATTTCCCAGTGTCCTGTCATAGTATCCTTACCTGTACTAGCTTCTTTCATTTTCATTTGATATCCTAATGGGTTTTCTTTAGCTTTTAAATGCTTTACTGGACGTAAATTTGCAATTCCCATTTTTTCAAGATTAGGCACTTTAAAAGACTCTACTGATTCTGCAATATGACCAAGAGTATCAACATTTACATCTCCGTATTCTTTTGCATCCTCCATTTCTCCAACACCTAATGAATCTATTACAATAGTAAAAATTCTTTTATATTTCTTCATGTTATTACTCCTTTCCAAGCTTCTTTATTTAAGACTATAAATAATATATTATATATTATTTGTTATAATTCAATTAATTAATCTTAAACTTAATTAGTTAAATTATAGCATATTTAAATTCATAATACATCACTAAACTTGTCTTTAACTTGTCTATTATATATTTATAATACTACAATCCATTTGTATCGGTCAACGTTTTCACTGTTGTATTTTATTGATATTTTATTAGAAAAATTTGATAATTTATTCTATAATTATATTATAATAACTAATATAAACTTGTATTTAACTTGTTTATTTTTATAGAGAGAGGTTTTATTATGCTTAATACTGATATTATGAAAAAATCTAAAACTTTAAGATATGTTGAAGTATATAACACATTATTTAAAATGATAAAGGAAGAAGACCTTCCAGATAATTATAGACTTCCTTCAGAACCTGATTTAGCTAAGGAACTAGGAGTAAGTAGAACAACTTTACGTCAAGCCTTATCATTATTACAAGATGATGGTTTAATAAAAAATATTCGTGGAAAAGGTAACTTCATAGTAAGAAATCAAAAAAATAAAAAGATTGGACTTGAAAAATTAGGACATATTATATATAAATCATTAGAAGCTAAAATAGATCATGTAGAAATGGATTTTCATATAGAACCTCCATCTGATTATTTTATAGAGGTCTTAGGTAAAAAGACTGTTGCTGCAGTGAATATTGATAGGTGGTATATGAGTAATGGAAATGCCCTTGCATATACTTATACAATTGTTCCTATTGAAACTATCTCTGCCTTTGATATAGATTTAAATAATACTAATAGCCTACTTAAGTTTATTGAAGACGATATTTACAATAATTGTAGCCATAGCTCTATAGATATTAAATTTTCATCATCAGGAAAATTTGCAACTAAAAGACATTCCATTTCCTCTGAAAAACAATATTATTTAATTGAGGAATCTATATATAAAAACAATGAATATCCTATTCTATTTAATAAACACTATTTACCATTATTGAATACATCAATTAAAATTCATACTTCTAAATAAAAATATTCATTTATAAATTATACTATCAAAGTACTATATAACATTATTTTAACTTATTTGATAATTTAACATATTTTTAATTCCTTATTAACTTTTAAGTAGTATTATATAAATATAATTATAAAGAAGGTGAGAAAATGAAAAAATTTAATATATGTATTGATATAGATGGAACTATAACTGATGCATACTATTGGCTTGAACCTTGTAACAGATACTTTAAAACAAATATTAAAGAAAATGAAGTCACAGAATACTCTATTTCTAAGATTTTAGGTATAAGTGAAGAACGTTATTTAGAATTTTATGAAAAATATAAGTATGAACTTCATTCCAAACAAAAAATAAGAGAGCATGTAAGATATGTAATAAATGAACTTAGTTTATATAGTAATATTTATTTTGTAACTGCAAGAGAAAAAAATCTTGCATTACTAACTCACGGATATCTGAGAAAAAACTCAATTTACTATGATAATCTGTATCTTTTAGGTAGTCATTATAAAGTAGATAAAGCTAGAGAATTAAACTGCAATATTTTTATTGAAGATAATTATTCAAATGCAATAGATCTTTCAAATGCAGGCTTTAAAGTTTTACTTATTAATACTAATTATAATAAAGATCCTATTAATAAAAATATAATAAGAGTAAATAACTGGTTAGAAATATATACAATAGTAAAAAAGCTATTATTACAAAGTGAAGCAATGTAATAATAGCTTTTTATATATCAGATTATATTCTTATTTAATTTATAAATTTTTATTTTCTTCTTCTTTTATAAACTGCTACTCCACCAAGTAGTGATGTAATTCCTAAAAGCATTGTTGATAATCCTGATGGCCCACCTGTTTGAGGAAGCTTGCCTGGTTTATTATTTTTATCCTCTTCTGTACCATTTGATGTATCTCCACCACCATTTTCTGGCTTTTCTTCTGGCTTTTCTTCTGGTTTAACTTCTGGTTTTTCATTTGGCTTAGATTCTTCAGTATAATCTGTAAAATCTTTTATTGCAGATTCAAGTTTTTTATTTGATAAGAATATTTCTTCTCTAGATCCACCATCTATTAATAATGTTTCAACTTCAGTTACTGCTACCTTTAAAGCTTCTATAACTTCATTTGATTTACCTTCAGTGTTTGTTAATAACTCTTTTGCCTTTGCTAAATTAGCTTTTGCAACTTCTTTTATAGCTTCTAAACTAAAGTTTTCAGTTACTATTTCATATATTTCTGGCCTTCCAGATCCTTCTTGGAATTCTAGAGTTATCGATATAACTTCTTCTGCCTTTTCCATATTAAACATATTGTAACCTTTGTCTAATGTTCCAAGCTCTATTCTTCTATCATCTGATGTTCTAGCAATAACTTTAGCATTAGATATAGTTTTTTCACTTTGGAATATTTCAACTTTATTTACTAAAGCACCATCAAATATGTTGTAAACTAACTTATCTCCACTAGCAAGATCTCTAGATGGTATATATGAAGTTTGAATATTGTTATCCATTAAATTAGGTAATCTATGATTATCGTCAGATGGTTTAGCAGTTGATTCAAATATAACCTCTGCTTCTGGTGAATTAACTGAGAAATCAGACATTCTAACCCATGAATCAGTACCCTTTGTTGCAGTAACTCTTACATATTTAGCATTGAAATCTAAATCATGCATTCTAAATTGCTCAGAAATCCCACCAGTATATATTTCTGTCCAATTTGTTCCATCTAATGAATATTCAACTTTACCATCACGGATTCTATCTCCACCAAATGATCTATCCCCAATAATTTGAATATTTCTTACATTAGTTACTTCTCCTAAATCTAAAGTGAAATAGTCCCCAATTTTTAATGCACCTGATGAAATAAAGCTTGAATCTAAGTCTCCATCAACAATAGCATTTAAATCTGTATAATTTCCGCTACCCTTTCTATTTGTTTCAATTGATTGACTTCCTCTTCCTTCAATCACTACATCCATGCTAAAATTCTTTACTGTTTTATTTTCATTTGCCACAAATCTAACTGCTTTTACAACTTGTGCTTTATCTAATTTTATTGTTTCACTATCTCCTAGCTTAATCCAATCAATTCCATTTATTGTATATTCAACATTACCATTTACATTGCCATTTACATTAACTCCAGTAATAAACTTAAATTCTGGAAGCTCTAATTCAACTGTATCTCCAGTTTTTAACTTAACTTTTTCCTCTGCAACAACTGAATTGATTTCATTTTTATCAGCTATACTCTTTCTATAAGAAAGCTTAGTATCTACGCTAGATTTAACTCCGCTATTAGTATTCTTATTTACCATAAACTCTCTTATGAATAATTGATTTTCTTGATCTTCTGTTGCTACATATTTAATATATCTAGCCTTCTCATTAATTTCATCTTCAAATACTTCTCTAAATGTATTTCCTTCAACTACAGTTTTCCATTCAACTCCATCATTAGATATTTGAAGATTTCCATTCATAATCATATTATCTTCTGAAGTTCTTCCCATTAATATATAAATATTTTCAATATATTCTTCTTGTCCTAAATCTACTATTACTTCATCTCCAGATTTAATATTTCCTGATGATCTATAAGCAGTATCTAGTTTACCATCAAACATATTTGAAAGTTCGTAAGGTGATTTAGCATTATACCATTCATCAAACTTTAGTGGTGAAAGATTATCAGATGTTGTTGCTTGATAATTATAAGCTTTCACTTCTTCCTTTAATACACCATCAAAATACATATTGTCTGTCTTTATATTAGCTTGTTTAATAAAGTCATCTAATACCTTTTCAGATATTATTGCCTTTGATGCATCTAATACTTCAATTTGTAAAGAAAGCTTTGATTTTAATTCCCACCATAGCTTACTATCACCTTTTAACATTGCTATGACCATATCTGCTGCTGTAGAGGCTGCATCTGCATAATTAGTAAGTTTTTCAAGTTGTGGAGCTACTTCTTCAAGCATTTCAGCATATAACTTAGATTGAGTTTCTGATACTGCTGATTTTATTGCTTCAAATCCTGATTTTAAACTCTCAAGTTCTGTAGCTGGAATTTGTTTATTATCAACCTTATTCCAGAAAGAATCCATTATAGCCCTCATTTCTGGCGCATCTTCTCTACCAGTATCAAGTCTTGTACTATGATCAGCAAACTTTTTAAAGCTTTCTTTTAATTCTTCTCCAACTAAATCTGAAATTGCATTATCCCAAGCTTTATCATGGTTATAAGCTGCAGTGTTCCAAGCATAATCAGCCCCTGTATGAAGAGTTATTTTTGATGCTTCTGCAAACTCCATTGGATTCATAATAAATCCACCAATTTTACTATCTAAATCATTTCCTAAATTATATATTGGTCCTAAAGCTAACTTATCAACTCTATAGTCACTAACAGGATAATTCCACCATAAAAGCATTTTTCTATTGTATAAATTATTTACTTTTTCTGCATCATCTAAAGTTACTGTTTCAGACATAACATTTTCGCCAGTCCACATAACTTCAATATCAGTATCTAGATTTTCTGCAAATCCTTTTGTATAAGGTTTAACTTGTCCATCAGTGAACATTGAAGTTCCCCAATATTGAGTTGGAACTGTTATTAACGGCTTAACATCACCTTTTGCCTTAACAAATTCTTTATTAAATCTATTCATTATAGCAGCTTGTCCTGCTCCATCATCTGTAAATATATCATCCCAAAGGATAGAAAAACTTCTAACTCCCATGTTATATAATGACTCACACTTATCAACAAGTGCCTGATAATCTGCTTCTGAATTTATGTCTATATCCTTACCTGGAGAAATTGCAAATACAAAATCAACTTTATTTTCAGCAGCTGTATTAATAAGTTCTTGCATTCTTGCCATTTCTTCTTGTGGATATGGATCTCTCCATTTATCTCTATGATATGGATCATCCTTTGGAGCATATATATACATATTTAATTTATTGTCTCCATAAAACCTAAATTGATCTAATCTATCTTGATGTGTCCAAGGATTTCCATAGAACCCTTCAACTATAGCTCTTACATGTTGAGTTGGGTAATCATTTACATAAACCTCAGGCATAACATTTTGATTGTTTTCTTTAAGCACTAATTCCTTTAAAGTTTTAACTCCATAGTAAGTACCAACTTCATCAGTACCTTCTATAGCTATTGTCATAGCCCCATTTTTATTTGGGTTTGCAGCAAGTACATATCCTTCATTAACTGAAATGGACTCTGCACCTTCTTTATTAATTTCAGATAAGAATTTATTCATTTCCTCTATGTTATCATCATCTTCACCGATTATTATCGTTGTTGATTCATCACTAAACTCATTATTTACTTCAAGACCTAACTTTTTTAAAAATTCCATTAGTTCTCTTACAGCATCTTTGTCTGCCTTATCTTGTCCAATTATGTTTACTTTATTAGATAAAACTACTCCTTCTCCTGATGATTCTAGTAATTGTGGTGTTGGGCTTACCCTTGGTGCTTCAACTTTTAATTTAACTATTTGCTTACCTTGATCGTTAAGCATATCTGCAAAAACTGTTGTTGGAGTTGTTGTAAATATAAATGATGCTACAACTACCTTTGCTAGAATAGAATTTAATTTTGCTTTTAACATTTTATCCCTCTTTCATTTGTATTTTGTTATAAATTTTTATATTAAAATAATAAAAGCTGCAATAAAAAGATATTTTATTTACAACCAAAATAATAATTATAAACAAAACATTTTTATCACAGCTAATGCTCTAAACTTAATTAGATTACACGCCAAAAATAAACATAATTTAACTTTCATTTACAGTATATATACATTCATCCAACTTGTCAACGCTTTCATGTATTTTTTTCATAATTATGTTAATTTATCTATGCTAATAATATTATAAGCTCATTATAATAGTGAAATAATGTAATATATCATTATAAAGAAAAAAGAGTAATAACCATAAAAGTTGTTATTACTCTTTTCTAAAAAATTATTTTTTCTTAATTAAACAGACTTCATTAAAAAAAGTTTTATCTAATTATTTGTAGCTTTTTTTCTCAATGTTATTACTCCAGCTATTAAAATAATTCCTCCAATTGCTAGAACCATAACTGGTGATGTTCCTCCTGTATTAGGTAAATTTCCATCACCTTTTCCTGAACTACTATTTTCGTCATCTGTTGGAGGAAGTGGTTTACTACCTTCCCCTTGATTACTATCATTATCTGAATTATCTTCACCTGGTTTTCCATCCTCTCCAGGATTTTCTTCTTCACCTGGAACTGATGGTTTTTCAACTAAAGAAGATATTGCTTTGTTTAAATCTTCTACTGCTCTATCTATATCTTCTTGAGTAGCATCTTCATTTATCATAACTTCTTTTGCTGCATTTAGCACTTCTTTTAGGTTAGCTATTGATTCTTCAGTGTATTTATCTGAGTTCAGCATACTTTCTGCTTTTTCTATTGCTTCTATCAATGCTTCTCTGTTAACACTCACACTTTCTTCAACTGTTGAAACTCCAATTTCATTTAGAGTTGGAGCCATTCCATCCCATTCTATTTTTATTTCAAATACATTTTGGAATTGTGATGTATTAAATACATTAACACTCTTACTTAGTTCCCCTATATTATTCCATCCATTTTCAGTTCTTATAGATACTGCTGCATTTGATAATGTAGTTGGATCTTGTAATACAGTAAATTTCTTGATTTCTGTGTTATCAGAAATATAATATGTTAAATGACCTGTTTTAGGCGCATTTACATTAGGTTTAAATGCTGTGTTTAATTTGCCATCTATTAAATTAGTTGGTTCAAACTTAGCTTCTGCTGCAGGTCTAACATCAAATGTTACATCATTAGTTGTATTTTCTATTTCTAACTTTGTAATATTAGTTTTAACTGACTCTTTACCTTTATTAATAATACGAATATAACGTGCATTTACACTAGAACTTAAGTCTTCTACAGCTGTCCATTCAATCCCATTGATTGATGTTTCTAAAGTTAAATTATCTTTATTTGAGTATTCAGCAACAATATTTTTTAATTCTTTTATTTTGTTTAACTTAATACCAACATATTCATTTTCTGCTAATGTAATATCATTTATATTTTCAAGTATAGCTGTTTCTGGTAATATATTAACTTTATTGTTAGATAAAGCTTCTATATTTGTATAAACATCTCTAAATAAATTGCTCTCATCTTCTTTATTAATTGAGAATTCACGAACTGATATCCAGTTACTTTTGATTTCTCCTGTTGGAACAACTCTTACATATTTAGCTTTTACTTTAAGGTTTTCTACAACTATTTTTTCTTTTTCTGGTCCATATGCAACACCATCTATATCGGTCCAATTTTCTCCATCCATTGAAGATTGGAATTTAACAAAGTTAAATTTATCTCCAGCACCTGGCTCACCTTGTTCAAATGTAATGCTGTTAACCTCTGTTACTTCGTTTAATTCTAAAGCAACATAGTCATCTTCATTAGCAGCTCTACGAATCCACATAGTTGATAATCTAGCATTGTCTCCATCAACTATATTTTGAACATGTCCCCAATATAAGTTGTATCCCATATTGGTATAAGGGAATAATGTTAGCTTGTTACTATCTGGATTAACTACTTGAGCCATTTTTTCACTAATTATTCTTGATAAATCCTTCGCAAATGGTAATAAGTGTCTACTACCTGGTTCTGGTCTAATTTGTCCATTAATTCCTTGAACTCTATAACTTCTTGAAGAAGTATATTCACTTTCACCTAAGCTATAATACTTAACAGCTTCTTCATAGTTACCTTCTTCTAAAGCAAGTGCTGCATTAACGTATGCAATTGTTGATTCAGATAAATCTCTTAGAGAGTCAACCCATGCCTTTATTTCATTTTTCATCAATTCATTTTTAGATTTTTGTGCAAAGTTATTAGTTGCATCTAAAATCTCTTGATATTCTGCTAAAACAATCTTACTATCTTCTACTATTGATTCTTTTCTAAATAACTTCTTTGTAAAATCTTGAATTATTGGTCTTAATTCTTCTGATTCCTCTAATGTTAATCCATGCCAAGTTGGAGCAGGATCACTCATATGTTTTGCAAATGTGTGCAATTCTTCAGTTGCATCTGGTTCAATATATTTAAATGAATCTTCCCAACTCTTGTCCATATCAAAACTTGCATGATTCCAACCATAGTCTGCAATTGCAAATAAAGATACCTTTGAAGCTTGTGCCTCTTGCATTGGATTAGTTACAATTCCTCTAAAGTTTGTAACATCCTTATCTAACATTTCACCTTTACCCATTAGTAAACGACTATTATTAATATCATTTACAGGCCAGTTTAACCACATGAAAGGTTCTCTTCCTACTGCTTCTTTAAAGAAATCGAAGCTATCTTGCTTTACATATCCAAGTATAGTATCACCTGTCCATAATATTTCAGTACTTTCAGGCATTCCAGAAATTGTTCTTAAATATTCATTATTAACATCTCCACCTGCTGACTCTTTTGTATATACCTTAGGAACAAAAATGAAACTATATACATCACCTTTTGATAATCTCCATTGTTCTAGATCATTCATAAGTCTTACTTGATCTTTTGCTTCTCCTTCAGCATCATCAGCAAGTACTCCAAATTGACGAACACCTATACTGTATAATTGTTCAAACTTTGCAATAATCTTTGATAAATCACTTTGATAGTTCTCATCAGTATCGAACTTCATTCCATCCTTTAAGAATGGGTGAATTGTCCATATAAATTTATTTTTTGTTTTTGCTCCAACCTCGGCTAATTGTCTAAGTTCTTCTAGCTTCTCTGCTGGATATGGCTCTCTCCATTTAAGGCTATGATATTCATCGTCTTTCGGAGCAAAAATATATGCATTCATCTTAAAGTCTCCACCAAACTTCATTAAATCCATACGATTTTCATTACTCCAAGGAATACCATAATATCCTTCTATAAACCCTCTCCAATGTCCATCTGAATAATCTTTAATTAATAATTCTCTTATTTCATTTCCTTCTATTTGTTTAAATATTAATTTTAATGATGTAAGCCCATAAAATGCTGAGTCAGTATCTTTACCTAATACTGCAATTACATTATCATCTACTGACACTATATGAGAATCTATTTTCTCAAAATGAGCATCATCACCTAAATTTTTATTATTAAAATAATTATCTACAATACCTTTAGAATTATTTATTCCTACTAAAAAATTTGTTTGATCACTTTTTATTTCAGTACCTACTTCGTATGAAATACCTTTAATATTCAATACTTCAAACAACCTATTTTTAGTTGCATCATCAATTCCATCTTCAAATATAACATTTGCCTTATTTTGAAAATTTATATTACCATCACCATATTCAATACTTTGAGGAATTGGATATATCTCATACCCTTCACTTTTTGCCTCATTTCCGTCTAAAGCTTTAGCCTTTAATGTAAATACATTGGGTAATAATGTAAATAACATAATTACCATCATAGTCTTTGCTATTAGCCTTTTTAATTTTTTGCTTTTTAGTCTCACTATCTGATCCCCCTTAATTTAAAATATATAATAATGTAATTTAATATATATTAAGCAATTAAATAATTGTTAATCCTATTAAATTATCAATATTAACAATAAAAAAACTGGAAAAGGTACACTTACCCTTCCCAGCTAATGCTCTAAATTAAATTAGATTACACGCTAAAATTTAACATATTTTAACTTACTTTTACATTATATATAAAATAAAACATTCAGTCAACGATTTCATGGAACTTTTTTCATTTATTGTAGTTTTGTTCAAACTCTTGTCCTATATTTTCAAGTGAATTTTTGAAAATTTATATTCCAATATTTTAAATATATTTACATAGCAAAATTTTTAATTTAATAAAAAATAAAGAATCCAAATATAATTAGGATTCTTTATTTTAGGGGTTATTAAACAATTTATTTTATTAATGAGAAAAATGTTTATATATTAATTTTAAATATATACAATTATCTTTAAATATTTATTTTATATTATAATGCAGCTATTTTTTTCCCATACTCTCTGCATCTATCTTCATCTTCACCTTCTGGCGTATAATTAACAATTAAAGACTCTAATGGCAAAGTAGCTCCTAAATCTTTAATCTTTTCTTCAAACTTCTCCATCCACTCACCAGATCCCCATCCATATGAGCCAAATAGCGCTACTTTTTTATCTCTTAAGTCATTCTCTATTAATTCTAAAAATGGTAAGAATTCGCCTTCTTCTAATTCTTCATCTCCCATAGAAGGGCAACCTAAAATAACTACTTCTTCATCTGCTATTGAATCCGCATCAGTTGTTGATATGTTTATTAGTTCTCCTATTGCTCCAGACTCTTTAACTCCTTCTAAAATTAATTTTGCCATTGCTTCAGTATTTCCTGTACCACTCCAATAAATAATTTTCATATATCTTCCCTCTTTCTTCATTATTTGAGAATGATTATCATTACTATTATATTTTTATAATACACTCTTGTTAAAATAAAGTCAATGTGTTTTTCCAACAATACATAAATTTATATTTTGTGGAATAATTATAATATTTATATTTTAAAAGATACTGAATCAATTAATTGTAGCTATAATAATTTACTCAATCATAAGAAGTTATTTTAATATTCTTTCTGATTTAATTATTTTAAATGGTATTATACCTAAATAGGTTTATTTCTTATAATTATTGGAGTGATTATAAATAGTATAATATCAGTAAAAACTAATCAAAAAAAGACATCGTAACTTTTTTAGCTACGATGCCTTGCTTTTTGTATTCCTTATTTAAATTACTCTATTTCTATACTATTGTTCTTAATAATATTTTTGTACCATTCAAAACTTTTCTTTTTACTTCTTTTATATGTCCCATTTCCTAAATCATCTGCATCAACATAAATAAATCCATATCTTTTCGACATTTGCGAAGTTGATGCACTTACAATATCTATACAAGCCCAAGATGTATATCCCATGCATTCTACACCTTCATCTATAGCTATAGCAATTTGCTCAAAATGTTTTTTGAAGTATTCTATTCTATAATCATCATTAATTGAGCCATCTTCTTCAACTTTGTCATAAGCACCAATTCCATTTTCAACTATCCATAATGGTTTTTGATATCTATCATATAAATCTATTAAAGAAACCCTTAATCCCTTTGGATCTACTTGCCATCCCCATTCACTTGTTGGAAGATATGGATTTTTAACTCCAGTAACTAAATTTCCACCAACTTTTTCTCTCTCTGCTGCATTTATACTTTGAACCATAGACATATAATAACTAAATGAAATAAAATCTACTGTATATTGTTGTAATATAGCTTCATCACCCTCAAGCATTTTCACATTGATATTATTCTTTTTGAAGTATTTTAAAAGATGTCTAGGATATTTACCTAATACTTGTACATCAGTATAAACAAAGTTATTTCTATTATCTCTTTGAGCTAAAATTATATCGTCAGGATTACAAGTTTCAGGATATGTTAAAGTTTTAGTTACCATACATCCTACTTGCGAACCTTGTATTATTTCATGACAATACTTAGTTGCTAGTGCACTTGCTACAAATTGATTATGCAGAGCTTGATAAATTGCTTCTTCTGCTTCTTTTTTACTTGCATATTTTTCTTCAACCACTCCAACTGTAGTAAATGGGTGACGGAAAACACTATCTATTTCATTAAATGTAAGCCAGTATTTTACTAAGTCTTTATATCTTTCAAAACATACTTTTGCATATTTTACAAACATATCTACAACTTCTCTAGATACCCATCCATCATAGTTATTAACTAAATAAATTGGCATTTCATAATGTGATAAAGTTACTAATGGCTCTATATCATTTTTTCTTAGTTCTCTGAAAAGGTCCTCGTAAAAAGCTAGCCCCTTTTCATTTGGCTTGTCTTCATTTCCATTTGGGAAAATACGAGTCCACGCTATAGATACACGTAAAGTTTTAAATCCCAGCTCTTTAAATAAAGCTATATCTTCTTTATAATGATGATAAAAATCTATTCCCCTACGTTTTGGATAGTAAGTATCCTCTGTAGCTTCCATTGCATTTTTTATATCTTGTAATCCAACATGCCATTGCTTTACATAATCTTTTATGTCTATATTAGGCTTGTACATAGCAACATCTGCTACAGACATTCCTTTTCCATCAATATTCCATGCTCCTTCTGCTTGGTTTGCTGCTATAGCTCCTCCCCATAAAAATCCTTCAGGAAAAGATAATATTTTTTTCATATAATACTGCCTCCATTATTTCTCTAAATTTTCTCCATTTGTAGCTATTATTTTCTTATAATAATTATAGCTATCCTTCTTTATACGTTTTAAAGTTCCATTTCCATTATTATCTTTATCTACATAAACAAAACCATATCGCTTTTTCATTTCTCCAGTACCTGCTGAAACAATATCTATTGGGCCCCACCATGTATATCCTATTATATCTGCTCCATCTTCTATAGCTTCATTCATCATTATTACATGCTTCTTTAAATACTCCATTCTTTCTTCATCATGTATCTTACCATCTTCTGTAATCTCATCTATAGCACCTAATCCATTTTCAACTATAAATAAAGGCTTATGATATCTATCTGTTAATTCATTACATACATATCTTAATCCTAACGGATCTATTGGCCATCCCCACTTTGTTTCACTTAAATAAGGATTCTTCTTTCCTAATAAGCCACCTGTATTACCTAGTATTTTCATTCCAGCTTCATGTAAAGATGATCTATAATAACTAAACCCTAAGTAATCACAACCACCCTTTTTAAGAATTTCTTTATCTTCCTCTTCCATTTCTATCTTTATATTGTTTTCTTTAGCAATACGGTTGAAATATGAAGGATATTCTCCAAGCATTTGTATATCACTATAAAATAAAGATCTTCTTCTTAATTCATAGGATTCAAATACATCTTCAGGTTTACAAGAAGCTGGATATATAGGAGATAATGATAGCATACATCCTATTTTAAAATCCTTATTAACTTCATGTCCCATAATTACAGCTTTCGCACTTGATACAAGCATATTATGACTTGCTTGATATATGTCTTGAAGCTTATTCTCATCTTCTTTAACTACTATTGCTGCAGCTATAAGTGGTAATGTATGAGCATGATTAATTTCATTAAAAGTCATCCAATACTTCACTTTACTCTTATATCTATTAAATATCACATTACAATAATTAACATAAAAATCTATAAGTTTTCTATTTTTCCATCCACCATACTTAGTTATTAAATTAAGAGGTGTTTCAAAATGTGATATAGTTACAACTGGCTCCATCCCATACTTTAATAATTCATCAAACAAATTATCATAAAATTCTAATCCCTTTTCGTTAGGCTCTTTATCATCTCCATTAGGGAATATACGACTCCAAGCTATAGAGGTTCTAAAGCATTTCATTCCTAGCTCAGACAATTCCTTAATATCCTCCTTATAGGTGTGGTAAAAGTCTATAGCTTCATGACTAGGATAATATTTTTCTTCATTAATTTCTAATTCTACATTTTTAAATCTATCTACTCCAACTGGTAGTATATCTGCAACACTTAAGCCTTTGCCATCTTCATTATAAGCACCTTCAGCTTGATTAGCTGCAATTGCTCCTCCCCATAAAAAGTTTTTAGGAAATGTCATTTTATTATGCCCCCTCACCTATTAGTTCTAAAACTTTATCTTCATTTGCTACATTACGATAATTTTCTTTCTTTAATGTTTTATTTTTTGCTTCAGTTACTAAAAGCATAGTTGTAGTGTCATAACCTTTTTCTTTAATCTTATTTAAATTAAATTCTATTAACTTTTGTCCTCTTGTTACTCTTTCTCCTTGCTTTACTAAAAGCTTAAAGTACTCTCCATTTAACTCTACTGTATTAATACCAACATGTATTAAAATTTCATCATTATTATCACTTTTTAATCCTATCGCATGTCCTGTTGGAAATGCCACTTCTATTATTCCATCAACTGGTGATGTTACTTCTCCTTTTTCTGGTATAAAGGCTATTCCATCTCCCATTGTTTTATTTGCAAAAACAGGATCTTTTACATCTTCTAATGGAATCATTTCCCCCTTAACACAAGCTGCTATTTCTGATGGTTTTAATGTACTATTTTTAGACTTTGCTCCGCGTTCCTCAAATCCTAAAATATATGTTAAAATTGCTGATAATCCAAATGCCATTGCTATACCAATTAAATAAATTACAAATGTATCTCCAAAGAATGCTGGTAAGGTTGTTAATGCTGGGAATACATATACTATAGCTTTAGTTTGGAACATTCCCATAAATGCACCAGCTATACCACCTGCTATTGTTTGAGCAATTAAAGGCTTTTTATATTTTACTGATAATCCATATACGATTGGTTCAGTTATACCACCTAATAAAGCTGGAATCATAGTTGATGCAGCAAATGCCTTTGTTTCTTTCTTCTTAGAACGAAGTAATACACCTAAAGCCACACCAGCACTTGCAAAAGTAGCAGCAGCAATCATCGGTCTTATTACATCATATCCTTGATTTGCAATATTATTTATCATTATAGGCACAACCCCCCAATGGATACCCATCATTACAAGGAATGTCCAACCTGCTCCAACTACTAAACCTGCTATTAATCCACTCTTGTCACTTAAGAAATTAATTAAATCACCCATTCCATTACCTAAAGTAACTCCAATTGGTCCTATTACCATAACTGCCAATGGTACCATAACTAATAAAGCCACTGCTGATAAAGTAAATATTTCTATACTCTTAGGAATAAATTTCTTTAAGAATCTTTCAACATATGAATATACCCAAATAGTTAATATTGCTGGAATAACTGTACCTGAATACCCCATAAGTACAACAGGAATTCCAAAGAAATCAACTACATCCCCTGTAGCCTTCATAAGACCAGCAAAGTTAGGTTCCATTAATGCTCCTACAATAGCAACTGCAACAAATTGATTTACTTTAAATGTTTTTGCTGTACTGAATGCTAAGAAAAGTGGTAAGAAGTAAAATACACTATTTCCCGCAGCACTTAAAATCTTATAAGTACTTCCTGTATTGTCCATGAACCCATAAGTTGTTAAAATAACAAGTAATGCTTTTATCATACCTGCACCTGCAAGTGCTATTATGATTGGATTAAATATAGAAGACATCGTATTAAACATACGAGTTAATATATTGCCTGAAGGCTTTTCTTCTACATCGTTAGTATTCATTGCTTCACTCTTAATTTCCGGGAATAATTTCAAAACCGTATCAAAAACATCTGTAACATGATTTCCTATAACTACTTGAAATTGTCCATTTCCTTCTACTACAGATAAAACACCTTGTATATCTTTAATTGCTTCTCTATCAGCTTTTGATGAATCTTTCAACTTAAATCTTAATCTTGTTACACAATGGAATAAACTATTTATATTTTCTACTCCACCAACTTTTTCAACTACTTCTTTTGCTAGTGAATCATAGTTTTTCTTTGCCATTATAATCCCTCCTATATAGTTTGTTCTTTGATGACACCGGTTACACCTTATATTGAAATTATAGCATTGAAAAGTTTTACATTATAAAATTTCGATTTTTGGAAACTTTAGAAAAATAAAAAAAAGCATGGTATAATTAATAAATTACCCATGCTAAAGTTTATATATTAATGCTTTCCTTTAACTTTTTATACTTAAAGGTTATAAAATCTGTAATAACTTGATACAATATAGCATGTGTTTGAACTTCAGAACTATGCTGAAAGTCTATACACAAGTCTACATAAGGATGATTTTCCATATTCTTATTTGCAGTTATTACTACTATTTTAGCTTTTGTCTGCTTAAATACATTTTTATTTATATTTCCCTGCATCATTTGATACTTCTTTATATAATCACCAGAATTAGTGAATATTATAATTAATGTATCTTCTTTAGCATTTTTTATAAATTCATCTTGTTTAATATCATGCATATGAGAAATAATATATTTTCCATTGTATGCAAGCTTAGTTTGAAAATCCATAGCTGCTGATTCAGAATATAAAAGTCCAAAAGCCGCTACTTTATCATATTTAATTAAATCCTTAGCTAATTCCTCAATTTTATTCATATCTAGATTTGATTTAATAATTTCTAAATCATGAATAATTGTATCTATATATTC
The DNA here is from genome assembly GCF_017888565.1 of Clostridium sp. GTDB lineage: Bacteria > Bacillota > Clostridia > Clostridiales > Clostridiaceae > Clostridium. The sequence goes on along the minus strand of NZ_JAGHFX010000058.1, from coordinate 139,603 downwards.
TTCATTTGTATGACTTTCCATAAACCCAATTATATTATCATTATAGTTTAAATAATTAGAAGACTTATTACTTCTATATGATGCTGCTGCCTTAAGTTCAAGAAAATCATCAAATCCTATATGCCTTGTAAATTTTGAAATTGTAGATTTTGATACAAAGCATAAATCTGCTACTTCTGATATAGTCATATTTTGTATAGAATCATAATTACAAAGTAATATATTAGCTATATGATAATAAGTCGAACTTTCTTTTCCATCATTTAAAATAATTAATAATCTATTTAATAATGTCCCCATCAAGAATTCTCCCTTTAGTTTAGTTACTAATTCATTTATCATTTGATTTTTAAATTTGTCTAGTCTAATATTTAAAATAATCTATTATAGTTAAAATTCTATAAGATTTAATCCTATATTTTCATCATACTTTCTTCCTATAGCTCCATTTACTCTATCTATTATTATTTCTGCCGTTGCACTGATTATAGCTTTATTTAAATGTCCACCTATACATTTTCCTTTTAAATTAGCAAATGTTCCATGTATATGTAGATATACTTCCTCATTCATTATCGAAATATTTCCAGTAATATTTGCGATTTCAAAATCATCTTCATGAGTAGTTGAATAATACTTCTTTTCATTTGGCTTAAATAAGCCTACAACTACATGATTAGTAGCTCCTAATCCTGATATTGAACCAGCTATTATTTTTTGTTCTTCACAAACTTTTTTAATAGATTCAATAACTTCTTCACCTTTTTCTAATCTTAAAATAATTCTTTCACCAAATACTCTATAATTCATTTTTCATTCTCCATTTCTTAAATATGATTTTTCTAAATCTTCACTAACTTTACTCTTATTTTGATTTTACCATAAAAATAAGAATCAGGAATATCAATTGTTATATTCTTGACTCTTAAAATAATTGTATTTTATCGTTGTAATACTGAAAATTTAACATTATCTATATATACACTATTTATTAAATCATCCTCTCATACTGTTCCTTTTTCTAAATCTTTTAATTCACCTAATGTATATTATGTTTATAATAAAATAAATTTAAAAGGTGTACAATCTATCTGTACATCCCACTAGTAGATATTACTCTAATTAATATTTTATATTTCTTAATAGTAAAAAAGTTCCCTAGAGAAACTCTAAGGAACTTTATCTATATATTAAAAGCATTTCGCCATTTTTATTATTCTTTCACCTAAAAGTACTTTATCAAATACTTTATCGTAATCTAATTTTTCATAGAATTTACTCACTTTTTCATCTTTTGCAAGTAATGATATACCTTCATACTTTTCTTTTTTAGCAACTTGCTCTGCATATTTCATTAGTTTTTTACCTATTCCAAACCCTCTTGCTTTCTCGTCAGTAGCAATATTGGCTATATATAAATTTCCTCTTCTACATTCTCTAAATAGCATGTATTTAACTCTTGTAATTAAATAATAAAACTTTTCACTAAAGCCATCCATTTTTCTAATTTGCTTAAAGTCAGTTTTTATACTTAATCTATCTAGTTCATCATAAGGTATTAATATCATTGCACCTAATACTTTACCATCTGCTACTGCTACTGTTATATATTCAGTACTATACCTTGATCCTTTTGTTTTTATTAATGTTTTTAAATTATCTAAACTCTCCTGCTTAGATTCTCCCCCTCAAACATAATCAGGATGTACTTCTGTACAATAAATCAGATTAGCTATTGCATCAACATCTTGATTTGTTCCTTTTCTAATTATAATTTTATTCTTTTCCATATTTTTATTCCTCCCACACAGATTTTAATTTACTGTATAGTCTTATTATATATGAACATACCCTATTTATCATTGATATTTGTACTGTATTAGTTGTACTAATATGCTTAAAATGCTTTTACTCCAAACCAATAAAACATATAAAAATACAACAAAAGCCATACTAAAAAATTAAACATTAAATTTTACCTTAAGTATTAACATTAAGTAAAATTTATATTTCATTTTTGTATGGCTTTTGAAATTTTTTATAGATGTTCTAAATTAAATTCTTATAAATATAAAATGGTTATTTGTAGGAATTTTCATTTGATAACAATTCTGATTTAATTTCATTTGCTATTGCTTCATCTTTTATTTCCTTACGAAGTCCTTTTAAATCTCTTTCTCTCTTTTCATTTCTTTCTTCTAAAGTCTCAACTGTTTTGGGATCATCTGTTTTGTCAATCATTTCATTAGCTAAATTAATATTTTCTAAAACGTTATCGATATTTTGCTGTATTCTTGCCACATTATTACTTCTATCATCAGGATTATTTTTCATTTTAATACCTCCTATAAATTAAACTACATTAATATGATGTTCAATATATATTAGTTTATACTTTATTAAATATGAGGTTGTTATACCAAAAAAGGAACTTATAAAGCTCCTTTTCTATTTTTTATATTTTTTTAATTGCATGCAATTCATTTTTTATAAACAATACTAATCACTTATTTTTTCTGAAAAAATTTTATTTTCTTTTAAAAATTCTTTAACAAATTTAACACATAACCCTATAACAATTCCTGCTATAGCTGGAGTTATCCATGCTAATCCTTCATTATAAAGAGGTAAAAAAGTAATAGACTTTGTAATAAACCCTATTTTAATCCCAACTTGTCCCAATGCATCGATTATACTAACAATTCCTGTAAATAAAATTGTTAAACTATAAATTAAATGATCTTCTTTAAATATAAAATCTAACATTGAAAGTACTATAAGCATTATAGCTATTGGATAAATTGCATTTAATACAGGTACTGATATACTAAGAATTTTTGTTAATCCCATATTAGCCAGAAGCATACTAGATACAGTTAATATTCTAACCCAATTTTTATATGATATTTTATTAGTTAATGTAGAAAAATATTGACTACATGAAGTAATTAGTCCAACACACGTTGTTAAGCAAGCAAGAGTAAATATTAAAGCAAGTAATATTGCACCTGGTTTCCCAAATATATAATTAGTTACATTTGTTAATGTTTGCGCTCCATTTTCAGTTAATCCAAATCTTCCTCCACTTGCTGCTCCTAGGTGTGCAAGTAATGCATAAATAACTGCTAATAGTCCCCCTGCAATTAATCCAGCCCTTATAGATAAAGAAACTACAGTTTTTTCATCATTTATACCTTTAGATTTTATTGCTAGAGCAATCACTATTCCAAAATTTAAAGCTGCTATTGTATCCATAGTTAGATACCCATCTAAAAATCCTTTAAAAAATGGTGATATTTCATAACCATTTGTTGCAGCGCCATATCCACCTAACGGCTTTATTAGTGATCCAACTATCATAATTAAAATTAGAAGTAATAAAGTAGGAGTTAATACCTTCCCCATACGATCTACTAATTTATTTGGTGATAGTGAAAGCCAATATGCAACTGTAAAAAATAAAAATGTGTATATAAATAAAGATATATTAATTGATATACTTTCTGGTAAATATGGCGCTACTGCCATTTCAAAAGGTAGACTACCTGCCCTTGGAATTCCAAGTCCTGGTCCAATTGATAAATATATTAAAACAGTAAATATGCTTGCAAATACTGGATTTACTCTCTTTGCTAAATTAGTCAATCCTCCAGATTTTGCTACTGCTATCACTCCTAATACTGGAAATCCCACTGCTGTTATAAAAAATGCACTCATAGCTATCCAAGTTTTTTCCCCAGCTGCCTGAGCCATAAACGGAGGAAAAATTAAATTTCCTGCCCCAAAAAATAAAGAAAAAAGCATAAGTCCTATAAATAATAAATCTCTTTTTGATAAATTTTTCATATTAATGTTCCCCCTAATTAACTGTCTTTATACTTTAATTTAATAATCTCACCTTCGATATCCATAAAAAGCCCCCTCTTTTTAGGAAATAAAAAAACCGTCCCTTGAAAAACAAGGGACGGAAATATCCGCGTTACCACCCTAATTCTATAAAATTAGTTTATAAATATAATAAACCTTTTATAGCACTTAGCTACGTATCTAACAATACGCCTATCTTTTAACGGTGAAAGACTCCGGCAATACCTACTAAAGTTCAGCATTGCTTCTCAGAGATGATTTTCAGCTAATTTTTGAACATTGGCTTTCAGCACACACCAACTCTCTGTTGAACAAAATAATAACTTACTTTTTCTCTTCATAGAATTTTTATTTCCATATATTTGTTAATATAATATATCTAATTTTATTTTCTGTCAATACTTTATTAAATCTTTTTAACAAATTCTGACTTTAACTTCATAGCACCAAATCCGTCAATTTTACAGTCAATGTTATGATCTCCATCAACTAAACGTATATTTTTTACTTTTGTACCTTGTTTTAATGCTGATGAGCTTCCTTTTACCTTTAAATCTTTTATTATAGTAACAGAGTCTCCATCATTTAAAACATTTCCATTTGCATCTTTTACTACTTTTTCATCTTCATTCTCATTATTTGCTGAGTCTAAAGTCCATTCATGTGCACATTCTGGACACATTAAAAGACTTCCATCTTCATAAGTATATTCTGAATTACATTTTGGGCAATTTGGTAAACTTAGCATTAATTCATTTCCTCCATTAGTTAAATATTTAAGTTTGTACAATATATTAATTAAAATATTGTTCTTTCTAAAAAAATATATAAGGAAATTCTTATATATTTTTATACTATCATACTCACATTATATTTACAATTACTATACTTATTTGTTCTTATAAAATTAATTTTTATATACATATTTATTACTATTTTCCATTATAATATAAATCTATCTATATTAATTTTTTTAACCTTATACTGTAGTTTTCAAATATAAAACTTGTAAGCAAGTTCTTGATTCAGCTCAAAGTTGTAAAAAGAATAATTTTGAAAAATATAATAAGTTATGTTATCAAAATACAAACCAAATAGACGACTTCTTAAGTTCTGCTAATCCTAAATACTCAAACAAAATTTTAAAGAGTATGTTATATATTCATTTAGATTTGATTCTAGAAGCAGTCAATGCTAGACTAAAAAAAGATTGGAAAGCAGATATTGATGCATTTGATAAAGGAGAGGATCATATGATTATGTTTGCAGATATACTTTCTTATGGAATAATCAAGCAATTTCCAGAAAAGTTCAAATAATATCTGATGTAATAATTATTTCAAAGTAATTTAAATAAATTTGCTTTCTCTAAAAGAATACCTCTAACCTTATATTAAAAGATTAGAGGTATTCTTTTTACATTAAATTCTTTTTATACTTTTTGTTTAGTGTGACTCCAATTAATATTAGTGCCAATGAAATAATAATTATCAACTTAGAGCTATATAAATCTCCAGTTTGAACAAGCTCTCCTTTCGAGTTTTCTCCTAGTGAATTATTTTCATTTATAGATCCATTATTATTTTCATTGTTACCTCCCTGCTCGCCACTACCAGCATTATTTTCATTATTACCATTATTATTTTCGTTATTACTTTCACCATTTTCCGAACCATTTTCACCACTTCCATCTGATTCTTTAATAATAAAACTAATGATTTTAGTAGATTTATTTCCTGATTTATCAGTAGCTTCTACAGCAAACTCATATTTTCCTGCCTTTGCTATTTCCTCTCCATTATAAGAACTCCCATTTAATGTTGATATTATTTCTGCTTCTTCATCAACGGATACTTCAATTTTAATTTTAGAGTCTATATAAACTCCATTATCTTCTACTCCATTTATTGTTATTTCTGGAGCCCTTTTATCCAAGTTAAAATCATCTATTATAGTTCCATCAGGCTTTTTAGAAACAACTCTAATATCACCCTTATTAAACTCTAAAGTAGTGTATATAACTGTATTTTCATCATTATACACTTCAAAACTTCCATCATTAACAGCTTCATAATGTTTTGGTCCAGTAGTTCCCCCAACTATATATATTGTTCCACTTTTATCCTCTATTCCATTTTTTAATCTCTTTGTTCTACCATAAGCATGGTCATGTCCTGAAAATACTAAATCTATCCCTAGTTCTTCAACTACAGGTGGTAACATTTCCTTTATCAATTCATTTCCTCCATCAGGATTAGTATAATATGGAGGTTGATGAGTTAATAGTATTTTTAACTTCTTATCTGAATTATTTATATCTTCTTCTAACCATTCTAATTCCTTTTTAAGTAACTCTTTGTCAGATGTAAAGCTAATTACACTAAAATGAATATCATTATAATCTACTGAATAAACCCCTCCAATATTATCTTTAATTCCATTAGTAGGAGTATTAAATATATTTTTTGCTTTGTCTGCACTCGGATCTCCCATATATTCATGGTTTCCTAAAACATTTATCATGTCAATTGAGTTAGCTTTACTATACTTTCCAAAAAGTGAAGTTATAAAATCCCACTGATTAAACAATGATGAATCATCTATAAAATCTCCAAGGTGTATTATAGCATCAGAATCACTATGCTCATTTTCAATTATATTTAGTATATTATCTAACTCTGATAAACCCTGTTCTGATGGTGACTGAGTATCACCTAAAATAATGAATTTCATATTTTCTTTATCCTCTAGTGTTGTAAACTCTATAAATTCAGACCAATTTTCACCATCACCAACCCTACACATATAAGTTGTTCCTGGCTCCAATCCTGTTATCTTTACCTTGTTTGATCTTACTATCCCATTCAAATTTATATCACTATTTCCACTAAAAGTAAGATTAGTATATTCACCTTCCAATCTCTTTGTATTTATTTTATTTTTCAATAATCCTTTTGAATTATATTTAGATTTCGTTATATATTGGACTATTGCCTTATCCTCAGATGTTAATGGATTAGACATCCAAGATATTGATTTTTGTGTTTTAGCATCTTCAGTAGTTCCAAATAGTATATTTGAAGGGATCTTATCTTTTAATGGAGCATAAGATTGAGTCTTAATTTTTATAGAGGATAATCCTTCCTTTTCAGCATATATAAAAAACTTTTGTACTTTATTAGTCAATTTATCACTAGCAAGTATACCTTTTGAATTAGTCTTTCCTAAATCAACTTTATTTCCATCTTCATCTTCCATTATTACATTTACATCTTTAACCGCATTACCAAGAACATCAGTAACTTTAATTACACCTGGCTTCCCTACTAAGATTTCTTCTATAGATATGTTATATGCGCTAACTACAGGTATTTTTCCTATTCTAGAAGATGAAGTTGCTATAAAGTTATCTTCTTTTTCAAGAATATACTCCATCAATGAATTAATAATCTCAAAATTAACATCTGAGTCTAGTTTAGCTGTATTAGGTATTTTAACTTTTATATTAGCTAATATATTTTCTCCATTTGTTAAGCCTTCATTTTCGCAATATATATCTAGCTCTCCTGAATCGCTATTGTAGTTCCATATACCATTTTTAGATAAATTAGAAAAATCTACACTTTCTACTAAAAATCCATTATCTATATTTATTTTTGTCTTTAAATTTTTTATCTCATTCCCTGAAATAGACTTTAAAGCTAAATCTAAATATCCTCCTAATACTGCTTCATTATTAATAGAATCAATAGTAATCTTTGATGAATTAGTATCTATATTAAAATACTCAGTTTTAGTAGTTTCATTTCCAAAGTTATCTTGGGCAACTACTTCTACTCTATGAGTTCCATCAGCCCACTTGTATCCTGACAAAGAAACAGTCCCATCTTTATCATAAGAAAAATGGCCTTCTTTTCCCGTATAATCAATTCCATCGACTAATATTCTTACTCTGTCCCAATTAATTCCTGTTTTATATTGATCATCTTCATAATCATATAATCTAGCTGTAATATTAACATCATTTCTATTATAATCATTATCAGCTATATTGATAGATTCAATTACAGGTGCATATAAATCGTCTACTTTATTTCCATATACAGCTCTAATATTATCTATATAAATGCTTCCTTTAGTCATAGGTCCCTCTCCTGGAAGTCCTGACTTTAATGACATTAGTCTTATTCCTTGAGTTGGATGTATAGAAAATGGTCCTATAAAAGTATCAGGTATTTCAGCCTCTATATACCTCCACCCCTCCCAATCAATTCCCGGATTTTGATTTGATAAATCAATGGTTTTACTTTTTCCATCTCCGGCTATTAAATTCATTCTAAGCCAGTATCCATTTGCCTCTTTGGTAGCATAAACCCACATACCAATGGATTTTGGACTTCCTTGAATTAATATATTTTCTCCTGGGCCAGCATATACACCAAGAGTAGTCCCTATTTGTGCATTTGTAAAATCATAATTTATCTTTAAAGAATGATCATCAAATCTTGTAGGCTCCTCTGGATATGTTGTAAGTGCTAAAGATCCACTTTCCCCTCTATTAGCTGTAGAAAATCCCCATTTTTCTAATCCATTTTCAAAGTCTTCTAATATTATTGGTAATTGCCCTACTGTTACATTTATGCTTGCAGATATATTTGTCCCTTTTAAAGTAACTTTAATTTCTCCAGAGGAATTTTTATCAGACGAGTGTAAAACTCCATCCTTATCTACTGTTCCAATGCCTTCTGGTACTTCCCAAATTATATCTTCTTCATTACATTTAACATTTCTTTTATTAAATAAAGTATTTAACCCTAAATCTTTACTTTGATTTTTATCTAAGCTTACCTCTTTACTATAGAAATAAATCTCATCTGGTTTTGCTATTTCAAAATTAGCTTCTCCTACGACATTTTCTTTATATTTTAATAATACTTTGGCTTGCCCTTCTTTACCTGTAGATGAAAATAGTCCAGTGCTACTGTCTATTTTACCAAAAGAATTATCAGAAATACTCCACTCTAAACTTTCTTTTGGTAAACTGGCAGAAGATCCAGATGCATCCATTCCTTTTGCACTAAACTGTATGTCCGAATATGGTGTAAAGCTTTTTTCATTTGGTTCAATATATGCTGAATTAAATTCATGAGTTATAGGCTCCTTAGATATTATCATCCATGAATTAGCAACACTTCTTTCTGAGTTATCTGATGGTCTATTTTTAACCTCTAAATTATCTGTCCCAGGTATTCTAGATAAATGTGTAGTTGATCCACCTCCATCTAAATTGAGTGCATTAATAGCCCCCATAGAAATCATTAACTGTGCCAAATCATTCATTGATAATCCTGCTGAATATGGCTCCTGCCTTCCATCTACAGTTATAAAGAATACGTTTCCATTATCTTTTATACCAACTGCCGTTCTAGGTTCTTTATCAGCTCCAGTTTGAGGAGTTTCAAAAACTTGTCCCTCTTTAACTAATAAAGCATTTCCGCCTAAAGCTTCTTCAATATTATCTTTTACTTCATTGAATTTATTATAATCTCCAATTACTGCTGAACCATCTTTTAATATTCCAAAAAACTTCCTTGATTCTGGATGATTTTTAATTATTACCCCATCTTTTACTAAAACACCATTTGGCTCTCCTGTTGCCATATTATAAAAATCAGCATTTACACCAGCAACTACATTCTCTCCCTTTGCTAAAAGTGCTTCTGCTTGCTTTCTTACTGGTTGTAATCCATAAGCACTTTCATCATTAGGAGTCGAAGCTTCTATACTTACATTTTTGTTTTTAGTATCTATTTCTATTACGAAGCTTTCGATTCTTTTACCTGTACTATCTTCAAATGTATAACCTTTTTCAGTAACACCTGGTGCTAAATTTAAATTATAGTTATTTATTGCTTTAGATATAATTGGTGATGAAACACCAAAGTCCCCCAAAGCCTTTGCATTAAGTGGTGGAATAAAGTTAATTAAAATAGAAATAGCAATTAACAAACTAGCAATTCTCATTTTTACTTTTTTACTCATAAAACATCCCCCTATTAAAATATTTTATAAATATATTTTAACCCCTGAAATTAATATCTCAGGTTTTAATTGCAGTATTTCATGCTATTACAAACCTTTATAGATTTTATTTCATCATTATAAATTTAAAACGAAATATCATTACATAAAGTCTATCATACCTAATCTTCAATGTAAATATTTTACATATTGTATTTTTAATTTATTTTATTATTAAATTAAATAAATTACTTACTTTTTAAATATTGTTATTTTTTCTACTTTAATATAAAAAATGAAGAGTATTATTTCATACTCTTCATTTCATAAGTAACTCAAATTCATCTGGTGAAATAGGTTTACTAAAATAGTATCCTTGTATTCTATCACAGCCCATTTTATATAAAATATCAAACTGTTCCTTTATTTCCACACCTTCTGCAACAACAAGTATATTCATTTCATGTGCAAGCTTTATTATACATTCAACTATTACTCTATCATTTTCATTTATATGTATATTATCTATAAATGATTTATCTAATTTAAGCTTATCAATTGGAAGTAAACTTAAATAACTAAGAGATGAATATCCAGTTCCAAAATCATCTAATGCTATTTTAACCCCTAAGTCTTTTATGTCATTAAGTACCTTTAAATTTTCTTCTATATTATTCATAACTATACTTTCTGTTATTTCAATTTCTAAATATTCTGATGGTAATCCACTTTCATCTAATATATCTTTTATTGTATTCAAAAAATCACTTTGATAAAGCTGGCTAACTGAAACATTAACAGCTATAGTCATTGGTGTGATTCCTTTATCAATCCATTCCTTATTCTTTATACACGCATTATATAAAACCCATTTCCCAATTGATATTATTAATTCACTTTGCTCCGCAAGTGGTATAAACTCTATTGGTGAAACATTTCCAAAAGTATTGCTTGTCCATCTCAATAAAGCTTCTGACCCTATAACTTTGGAGTCAATCATATTTATTTGAGGTTGATATAACACTTCAAACTCTGATTTATAAATAGCACTTCTAAGTCCCTCTATTAATTGAGATTTTCTAACTATATCCTTAGACATACTCTCATGATAAAATAAGTATCTATTTTTACCATTTTCTTTAGCTTTATACATAGCTATATCTGAATTTTTAAGAAGTTCTGATTTATTTTTAGCATCATTTGGGAAAATACTTATACCAATACTTACACTTGTAAAAATATTTTTTTCTTTAATTTTAAATGGATTCTTAAATAATTCTAGAATTTTAATAGCTAGATCTTCAGCCTTACCTTTTTCATTAATATGTAGGCTTAATATTAGAAATTCATCTCCATCTAATTTACATATAAATTCATCATTATCTAAAACCTTCATAAATTCTTTTGCTATGCATTTTAAAAATTCATCTCCATAATCATGTCCTAGCATATCGTTTATATTTTTAAAATTATCAATATCGATTAAAAATGCTGCACCGCTATATTGATTTTTTAAACCTCTTAATAATTCATCATCAACTTTATCTAAGAACATATGCTTATTAGGTAACCCTGTTAGTTGATCGTAAAAGGCTAAAGTTTCAATTTTTTCCTCTGCCTTTTTCCTCTCAGTAATATCTGAAATAGATCCTGAAATCTTTACTGGATTATTTTCACTATCAATTAATGCTTTACCTCTTATAAATACCCACTTAATATTATTAAATATGTCAACTACTCTACATTCAACATTAAAATATGAAGATTTTTTATTTAAATGTTCTTCAAACAATGATAATACTTTTTCTAAATCTTCCTTTAATATTATTTTTTTAAATGTATCTATTAGATCCTCTGAATTATGAATTGTATATCCAAGTAAACCTTCAAATTTATTTGATAAATAATGTTCTTTATTTTTAAAGTCATATTCCCAAATTATATCATTTGCTCCATCAACAGCAAGTTTATATCTTTCCTCACTAGCTTGCACCTCATTATATTGCATTTCTAAAGACTCTTCTGTAGCTGCAAGCTCTTCATAGACAACGTTTAGTTCATCATAATTTCTATTTAATTCTTTTTCTGTTATAATTCTCTTTTTTATATTAATAACTAATATTACTATAAGAATTACTAAAGACAGAATTATTATAGAAACTATATATATTTGAATTTTATATGTACTATAAAATGAAAAAGGTTTATTAATAATATTATAATTGCTTGGAAGTTTGTCTATAGACATATCATATTTACTTAACTCATTATAATTAAATATAAATTTGCCAGGTGACTCTCTTTGAATAGGTATATTTTGCACATTCTCACCATTTAAAATATTTAAGGCCATCTCTGCTGCAATTTTTCCTTGACTATATCCATCTATTACTTTTCCACCAATAATATTATCTGATAATAAAAAATCCCAACATACATATATAGGTATATTTAATTCTTTTAGAGATCTATTAATTTCATCATATGGAATATAGTTGCCGTTTTCCGATTTTAATTGTCCTATTATTAAAATCGCTGTCTCTTTATTTAAATTATTTATCTTGTCTAAAATTTCTGATACATCAACATCTCTATAAAATTTGAAATTAATATCATAGCTATACTTCGATATCGATTTTCTAGCTAGTTCTTCATTAAATTTTCCAGAAGTCATAGAATCTGATATAATAATGATATCTTTTACATCTTTTTGAAAAAATAATATACTATCTATTGTTGACTCTACATCTACAGCTTCTACTACTCCTGTGTAATTTGGCTTTCCTTGAAGTATTTCATCATTAAAATTATTTATTCCACAAAATACAACCGGAACATCTCCAAAAATATCCTCTCCATAGTTTATCATAAAATTTAGCGCATCATTATCTGAACATATAATTATATCAAATTTAGTATTCTTATATTTCTCAGTATAAAGCTCATTTAATATACTTATATATGTATCACCACTATTATTTTTTAGGTCCATAAACTCATAATATAATAATAAATTATCATCTGTTTCTATAGTTTTTTCTATACCTTCTTGAATATCTCTAGTCCACTGTAATTCCTCACTATATGAATTCAAAATTAGTATATTTTTACTTGATTTCGCCTTTATAGGAACTTGAAAATTTAAGATAATAAATAACAATATTATGAATGAAAACATTCTTTTTTTCAGTTTTCCACTCATTGCATCCCCCTAACCATAAAATAAATTATTCATTCTGTATTTATTTGTAATCCTTTTTTATTACGATTCTTTTTAGTTGCACTATAATTTAACATAGGGTTTCATAAAATAATTATACTCAATGATATCGCTTTTTTCTACAATAAAAAACAAAAAGTACCATTAATTATTTAAATATTACTAATATATATATATTTACGACTAATTTATATTATTCTGGATAAAATACTATTATTATTTTTAATTTTTATGGAGGAAATATGAGAATACCAGAACATATCGGAATAATTCCTGATGGAAATAGACGTTGGGCCCTATCAAATAATTTGAGTAAAGATAAAGGATATTCACATGGAATAAATCCAGGACTTGAAGTATTTAAACTTTGTCAGAAGGAAAATATTAAAGAAGTAACATTTTATGGTTTTACCATAGATAATACTAAGCGTCCTTCTGAACAAAAAAATGCATTTATAAAAGCTTGCATTGATTCTGTTATGCTTCTAACAAAAGAAAATTGTGAAATACTAGTAATTGGAAATACTGATTCTGATGTCTTTCCAAAGGAGTTGCTTCCTTTTATAACAAGACAAAAATTCGGAAATGGAGGTATCAAAGTAAATTTTTTAATTCATTATGGATGGGAATGGGATTTGAATTTATTAAAAGAATCTAACTCCTCTAAAAAAAATATTTTACCTTATATTCATTCAGAAGATATTTCTAGAATTGACCTTATTATAAGATGGGGGGGAAGAAGACGCCTTAGCGGATTTTTGCCAGTACAATCTGTTTATTCAGATTTTTACGTAATAGATACATATTGGCCTGATTTTAATTCTGAAGATTTCTATAGTGCCCTGAGTTGGTATAATGAACAAGATATTACTCTTGGTGGTTAAAGTTTATTTAGTAAAAAATAATTAATTGATATTATACTTATATATTTAAGAGAGTGTAAATTTCATAAACAGATATAATAGACTCTTAAAATAATTGCTTACGATTATTTTACACTCTCAACTGTACTCCTTAATAATACCTTTCGCGAACCTCGCTTGTGAAACCATAATCAATAATGACTGGTTCACCCTTAACTATTCCCCAGCTACTAATCCTGCATAGATCATTTCTCAACAAATTATATCTATATACAATATTCTGAAATTCTCTTAAGCTAAAGAGCTCGTCAATACTTCTAACATTAAAATAATTAAGAATATCAGTAATACTGTTTATTTTATCTGCTTTTTGCATTACTAGATAATTAAAATTTGAAGAGACCTGCATAACCTTTGCAAACAAATCAGAGGAATCCATTGACGAAATTTGATATTCCACCCTATTTTGCGCTATTCCAGCTAAATTTTTTGCCACTTTCATCACATATCCATTTCCTAGGTCAAATACTCTTCGTGATGAACCTGAACCAATGTATTTATAAAACATTCTTCTCTCGTTAAACATAATTTACCACTCATTTCAATTATTCATTTGATAAAAATCTAAATAGAAATATTAAGGAATATTCTTCATATTATTCTATTCAGTTTGCAGTAAACTAGTTCACATTTTAAATTCCCTTCTCCTTTTTTAAACTTAAATTAATAAAAAAAGGATATCTAAAGCTATTACTTTAGATACCCTTAATTTATATCGAATTTTATTTAATAAGTCTTTTTCCAAATTGATTTACTAAACATAATTAACATGGGGTATATTTCTAACCTACCAGCAAGCATACAAAAAGATAGTATTATTTTACTTAATGGTGAAAATGCTGAAAAGTTACCTGTTGGCCCTACCATTTCAAATCCTGGTCCAACATTACTTATGGCAGTTAATACAGCTGTTGATGTTGTAACTAAATCAAACCCATCAAATGCAACAATAAACATGGCAATTAATGAAATCACAATATAAGCTCCTATAAATAAGAGTACTCCAGATATAGTTTCTTCATCTACTACTTTTCCATCTACTTTAACACTTTGTATTCTTTTAGGATGCAATATTTTATCTATACCACGTCTTATAGCTTTTAGCATTATAACTATTCTTATTGTTTTTACTCCGCCACCTGTAGAACCTGCCATTGCTCCTGCTATCATAAGCCCCATTATTATAATTTTACTAAGTGTTGGCCACAAATTAAAATCTACAGTTGCATATCCTGTTGTTGTAATTATAGATGCAACTTGAAATGATGATTGCCTTATTGATTCATTTAAACTTCCATTATTAAAATCCAAAATATTTATTGTTATAAATATAATAGATACTAAAATCATTAATAAATAATACTTTAGTTCTTCACTTTTAAAGAAACTTTTAATATTTCCTCTTATTGCTTGAAAATATAATGCAAAATTAATTCCAAATAATATCATAAATATTGTTATTATCCATTCAACAGCAGGGTTACCAAAGGCAGCAACACTTGAATTCATGTTAGAAAAGCCACCTGTTCCTGCAGTTCCTAATGCATGTATTATAGCATCATACGCTGAAAGTCCTGAAATCATTAATAAAATAGTCTGTATTATAGTTAAAACAAAATATATTATGTATAAAATTTTAGCAGTTTCACTTATTTTAGGAACTATTTTACCTGGGTTTGGCCCAGGACTTTCTGCTCTTAATAAATATATTGTATTAGATCCTAAAGATGGCACTAATGCTAATATAAAAATTAAGAATCCCATTCCACCTATCCAATGAGTAAAGCTTCTCCAAAATAATATTCCCCTTGGTAATGATTGAATTTCTTTAAGTATTGATGCACCTGTTGTTGTAAATCCCGATACTGTTTCAAAAAATGCATCTATAAAAGATGGTATTGCTCCACTTATAACAAATGGTATTGCTCCAAAAATTGCTATTACAATCCATGATAGTCCTACAGTTAAAAATCCTTCTTTTGCATACATACCTTTTTCTTTAATTTTTATCCTCCGTAAAATTAAAGCTATTGGCATCATCAAAATAATTGTTATTAAGAATGCAAAACTATCACCATCTCCATACCCTAGTGCTATTCCAAAGGGAATTAATAAAAGTATTGATTCATATAACAATACATTTCCTAAGACCTTTAGAACCATTTTATAGTTCATATTATCTGCCACCTCCAGCGAAGATGTCATCAATATTTAAAAGCTTCATATTTTTAGTTATAATAATTACTCTATCATTTATCTTTAAGCAATCATCCCCTGTTGGAATGATTATTTTATTATTTCTAACAATTGTAGCTACTAAAATATCCTCATTAAACTCTACATTTTTGAATTTTATATTTATATTTTTAGTGTCATTGCCAACTATAAACTCTACTGACTCTGCTTTATCATTACAAATTCTATATATATTTTCTATAGAGCTTTTTTTCTTATTTCTTAAAGTTCTTACATACCTTAATATTTTATATGCAGTAACTAACTTTGGATTTACTATAGAGTTTATTCCTACTGTTTTTCCTATTTCCCTATAATTATCTCTTGTTATTTTAGTTATTACATTATCTACAGATTTACTACTTGCTAAAAGAGATGCAATTATATTATCTTCATCTCTTCCTGTTAAAGTAATAAAACTATCAACTTCTAGTAAACTTTCAGATAATAATAACTCTTCATCCATACCATCTCCATTAATTATTATAGAATTTGGTAAAAGATTATTAAGTTCTTCACAGATGTTTAAATCTCTTTCTATTATCTTACAATTAACGCCAACTTCGCCAATAATTTTAGCAAGGTAATATCCAATTTTGCCTCCACCTATAATCATAGCTCTCTTTACTTTTTTCTTATATTTACCTAGTTTATTAAATAAATTTTGAATGTCTTTATGTTCACCTATGACATATACTCTATCATCTTTATGGAAAATATAGTCTCCTCTAGGCATTATAAATTCATCATTTCTCTCAACTCCACAAAAAAGTACATTCCCTCTAATAAAGGTAATATCGCTTACTTTTTTGCCTTCAAGAGCTGTATCGTCAGATATCTTGAATCCAACTAAATTTACTTTACCATCGGAAAAATTATCTATACTACAAACTGATGGATACTTAATTAACTTAGCTATTTCCATTGCTGCAGCTTTTTCTGGATTTATTACTAAATCTATTCCTACAGCTTCAGTTAATAAAGTTATATCTTCATCATAATCTGGAGTTCTGACTCTAGCTATAGTATGCTTAACTCCTAATTTCTTAGATGCTAAAGAACAAAGCATATTCAATTCATCACTATCAGTTACTGAAATTAATAAATCAGCTCCTCTTATGCCAGCCTCATCAAGAACTTTTAAACTAGTACAATTTCCTTTAACACACATAACATCTAAATTGTTGTTAATATGTTCTAAAGCTGCATCTTTATTATCTATAATAGTTATGTTGTCTCCATCCATAGATAGATATTTGGTTAAGGTATATCCTACTTTACCTGCACCGACTATAATAATGTTCATTTTTATTCTCCTTGTTAACTAATGTTACTCTTATGTGTAATACTTCATATTATACATTACAAATAATATTAATCATAGTCATTAAATTGATAAAAATTTTAGTAATATTAATTTTTGATATGCTTTTAAAATAAAGATAGTTAGATCTCGCTATAATCTAGATTAAGGCTTAAATTTTATATAACTAATGTAGTTACTAAAAAGGGATTTAAAGTAACTACATTAAATTTCTTTAGATTTTTATTAAAGTATTATAAAGAAGCCACCTACAATAAAAATATTATAAGCGGCTTCTTTTTAACGAGATAGAATATCAATATATTTAATATTAATTGGATTCCTTATCTTTGATATTTATATCAAAAAAATCTAAATCATTAATATCATCAATTTGTCTTATTTCATCTAATATCCATCTTTTTTTATTTTTTACAAATTTCCAATACTCTTCAAAATGAGTAGTTCTATACTTATTGCCTTCTATTATTTCATTAGTTTCCTCTTTTATTGTATAATCAATTGATTTTGCTTTTATATGAACCCATAAAGAATCTTCATTAGTTCCATCTTGATCCTTCAATGCAATAGGAATAGCACTTATTAATTTCATTTTTTCTAGGATGTTTTTTTCTTTTCTTACTTTCATCCATTCTGTTTTTGATCTATGCCTTATGTATAATTTTTCACTCATATATTCTTTAGCTAAATCTTGATTTCTTTCCATCCAAGCAACTTGAACTTTATAAAATGCTTCTTCTATATCATTCTTTATACTATCATAATCCCAATTATAATCACTCTTAGCCAAGTTCTTTATGGCAGAAATACTTTTTGCTTTCTTTTTGCTAAGTCTTACTTTTAAAATAATTGTTCCTGCTGATCCAATAATAGCAAACATTCCAAGATTAATTATTGAAGATATTGGATTGCTTCTCCCTCTATAACTTCCACCTGGTGCCCCACCATGAGATGAGCTTCTGCTTCCGCCGCCACCTCCACCGCCACCTCCGCCTCCTCCGCCTCCGCCTCCGCCGGCTCTAGCATAAGCAACTACTGGTCCATTCACAACCAAAATTACCAATATTACTACTGAAACTCTTTTTAGAAAATCACTAACCTTAAAATCCTTCATTACTCTCATCCCTTTAAACGTTTAAACTTTATTATTTATTACATATTTTTTTAATGCTAATAATACTTAAGCACTATTAATTAGATATATTCTTTAGTTGCATATAAGTTCTTCACTAAGCTTATCTATATTTTATCACATACTATTTTTTTACAAAATAGATTATTAACATAATAATTAAATATTATTTATTATTAAATTAGTTTTATTGGCAATCTAACTTCGAATATAGTTTTATCATCATCACTATATGCAGATATAGTTCCATTATGAAGCTCTATAATATTTTTTGTTATGGATAAACCTAATCCAGATCCCCCTATATTACTATTCCTTGATTTTTCTATCCTATAAAATCTATCGAATATATATGGTAAATCCACTGATGGTATAGACTGCCCATAATTTATAACTTGAACTACAGCCATTTTTCCCTCAGCCTTTGTAACTATATCAACATAATATCCATCCTGACCATATTTGATTGCATTGGAAAGTAAATTTTCAAATGCTCGAACTAATTTCCCTCCATCTGCATTAACAATCAGCTTATCATCTGAAAAGTTAACTCTTGATTCCATATTTGAATTTTTAAGCTGTACTTCGAAATAAGCTACAACTTGACCTAATAACTCAACTAAATTAATATCATTCTTATCTAATTTTATAGTATTATTTTGCATTTTAGTAAGTTCAAATAAATCATTTATAAGTACGTTTAAACTTTTTGATTTTTCATATGCTATATTAGCATAATATCTAAGCCTTACTTCGTCATAATATTTATCACTATCAATAATCTCTAAATATCCAATTATTGAAGTTAACGGAGTTCTTAAATCATGTGAAACATTTGTTATTAAATCATTTTTTGTTTTTTGAGCTTTTCTTTCTTCTATAGTCCTATTTTTAAGTTGAGTTGAAATACTATTTATATTTTCTGCTAATACTTTCATATCACCTTTAAAATTAACTTGTATTAATCTATCTAAATCCCCCTTAGCTATTATTTCAGTCTCATTTATTATTGCTACTAAACTCTTAGTTTTTTTATTTGTTATAAATAAGTAAAAGATTATAAATATTAATATCCCCAAAATTATAGCTATAAATCCATCTAAAAATTCGTATTTAATAAACCGCCAAAAGGCCCAAATATGCCAAAAAATTTCATAATCAGTATTTTTGTATAAGTAATCCAATATAATTTTGGTAATAAAAAATATCAAAGCAGTTAATGCTAAAGATTTTATTATATCAACTACTGAATATAACCATGCTCTATATATTCTCTTATTTTTCAATTTTATAACCAACTCCCCATACAGTATGAATTATTTTATTTCCCTCCATGAATTGTTCTAATTTATCTCTAAGCCTGCTCATATGTACCATTACAGTATTATTAGATTGATAGTATCTCTCCTTCCAAACTTTCTCAAATATTTCTTCGGTACTAAAAACTCTCCCTCTATTTGTTGCTAATAAATATAAAATTTCAAACTCTCTCGCCGTTAAAGATACATCATTATCATCTATTGTTACCTTGTGCTTACTCTTATCTATAATCATTGATTCAATTCTTATTATATTATCTGAAGCTTGCATTTTATTATTTAAAAAATATGCTCGTCTAAGCAATGCCCTTATCCTAACTGTAAGCTCTAAATGATTGAATGGCTTACATACATAATCATCAGCACCTGTCATAATTCCTTGTATTTTATCCATATCTTCTGTTTTTGCACTTAACATAAGTATTGGTATATTATACTTTTCTCTTACTCTCCTACAAACTTCTAATCCATCCATCTCCGGCATCATTATATCTAAAACCATTAAATGAATTTCTTCTTTATCTAATATTTCTAATGCTTTTTCGCCATTACTCGCCTTTAAAACATTATATCCCTCATTTTTAAGATTTATTTCTAGTAAGTCCCTTATTTCCTTTTCATCATCTATCACTAATATATTATTATTCATTTATCCTCCATCTAAATAACTATTTTCCTAAATATTCCTCTAAAGTAATTCCATTTTCATATATATATTTAGCAGCCTCTTCACCTACATATCTTATATGCCAAGGTTCATATTCAATTCCTGTTATATCTTCTTTTCCTAATGGATATCTTATAATAAACCCAAATCTATAACTATTTTCTGCAAGCCAATCTCCTTCTTTTGTTCCTTGAATTAAATAATTTTCTTCATTAGTAATATCAATACATAAGCCTGTTTGATGCTCACTAAATCCTGGCTTAGCAACATATGCCTCAGCATTTTCTATTCCTTGAGATTTTACTCTATCATTAAATGTATTTTTTTGTGATTTATATGATCTATATCCTGAATTGCCTAATAGTATTATACCATCATCTTTAGCTTTCCTTACTAAATTTTCTAATGGTTTAACAATGATTCCTGCCACATGTTTTTCTTCATTATTTACTATATCAGTAAATGGTATATCAGGAATGGTTAAATTTTTAGGTTTATAGTTTTTACTTAATCCATGATCTTTATTTACTAAAAGTAAATTATCATTTGAATTAGAATCGGGTTTTATATTAATATTATTTCCATCTACCCCCTTGTCACCCTTATTTAAATTACTCTCACTCTCATTAATAATTAAATCCTTTATAAATAAAACATCACTTTTTAATAAATATAACGCTCCAAAACCTACTAAAATAAATAATAAAAATCTTTTTAATCCTCTTTTCATCTTTTACACTCCTCTTCTAACCTTATAGTGCTAATTTTAAATTACACACCTTACGACTCTTATAAAAATTTCTTACGAAACCTTAAGTTTTATAAAAGCTGGTTAAAAGAATAAAAGGATTTAAAGCAAAACTTTAAATCCTTTTTAATTTAAGCGAAAACTTTGTTTTTACTATATATTTTAAAACCAATATCCTCTACTAATGTGAATATACTTGAAGTTATAAAGTAAATTCCAAGTCCTATAGGTGCTTTTACTGTTATAACTAATCCAAATAGTAACATTGGAATAATAGATTTTATACTTATAGGTTCTTCATTACTATTAAAAATCTTCAAGTATGAAATTATACTTGGTAATATCGAAACTATAGTATATATTAATGGAACAATAAACTTATCATCTGTACTACCTATCTTCATAGCCCAAGGAATCAGCATTGTCATAGCTTCAACTGGAAGCCTTGATATAGACATATATAATCCAGATATTATTGGTAATTGCACTAGTGAAAGAAAACATCCAAACATTCCTTTAGAGTTATTTAAGTAAAGCTTATTTAACTCCTCATCTTGCCTTTTTTTATTATTTTTATATTTTTCCTTAACAGCCTCTATTTCCTTAGAAAAAACTATCTGCTTTTTCATAGCAATTCTTTGCTTTATAGAAAAAGGGAGCATTAATAACTTTACAGTTATTGTTAGCAACACTATAGCTATACCCCAATCCCCTGTTATTTGAAATGCAAACTCTATCATAGATTTAAATATATTTATAAGACATCATTTTAAAACAAAGTACAATACCGCCATATATCTATTTTCTCATAGGTTTTATATTTATCAGAATTTAAATTTTTAGAAAAATCCAATTTTTCTTTGTTAATCGAATTATTAAAAATGACTTTATTAAATTTTCCCTTATTCTTATAAACATAGCCTTTAAAGCATATATATATGTAAGTTGCAATACTAAAAATAGAAACTAATTGAATTAGATACAGCATATCAAATTTCATATATGCTTCACCTCCTATGAGTTATATTGTAACTCATTATATGTTGTTGAATATAGAATGTCAATATGTGGAATTAATTTAAATAACTTTTATATAAACTTTTTAAATTAACTACCTTAGATATAAAATAATAACTGAAAACAATTTTTAAATAAAAATCGCTTCCAGTTATTATTAGAAAATCTGTTGTCCGTGTATAACAACAATACTTATGTTCTTCTACTTCTAATTATTTTTTCTAAATTAAGTATTTTTTAATTTATTATTTTCTCTAATAAGTCTAGAAATTATATAAAAATGGAAATGGTGGAGCATAGAAAGGGTATCCTAATAAAGCCAATGCAGCTAAATTACCAAGAGGAAGACCTCTCCTTCTAAAGCGTCTAAACCTTCTTCTTGGTCGGCCACCGCCATGGAATTGTCGTTGTGGATCAGATTCATTTTCATTTTCTGCTTCCATTACATCTTCTCCAACTAATACTATAACACGCTCTCTATCTACATCCTCAATAATTCCGTCAATTGTACTTCCATCTGTCAGTGTAATAATAACATGAAAAGATATAAGCCTTTTGCATTTATCATGTAATGGTTGTAAGTCTCTGTAATAATCAATTCTTTCCATAGACATTTTTTACCAACTCCTTTCATGACTATGATATTCACTTATAAAGTCAACTGTACCATTTAATTAATAAAATAAGTAAATAATTTATCTATTTTTGACTCTATAGTAAAATTAATATTCTACTAAAAAAAATGGGGCTGTCGCACAATTAAATAGCTTTCTGCGACAGCCTCATTTCTATATTATTATTTTTTATCTATTTATTACCTTACCTTGTAATCCTTCTATTACATCCAAAGTCTTTTCATGCAATGATTCATCAAAGCTAGCACAAAGACTTCCATCGACTACTACCTCTGCATTTCTAAATTGTGATTGAAACATTACTACATTACTTATTACACATATATTAGTGACTACTCCAACTATCTCTATCTCCTTAATGTCATTCCCTATTTCACTTGCAAGTTTAATCATATCACTTGGAGCCATTCCAAATCCGTACTTTTCATAGTGAATTATATTTTCTCTATTTGAAAACTCATTTAGCTTTCCATATAGTTCATGACCTTTAGTACCTTTAATGCAATGAACAACTGGTAAGTTTTTTCCTTCTCTAGTGTCCAAGTAATTATCTAAATGAGTATCATAAGTAAATAACACCTTATTATTATTCCTTAGATATTCATTCACCTTATTATAAATTCCACTTTCTAAAGATACAGCCTTTTCAAATCCCAATGCTCCATCAACAAAATCTTTTTGATAATCAATAACTACTAATAATTTTTCCAAATTAACTTCCTCCCAAATTATACAGTTTTATTATTATTTTCAAATATTATTATATATACCCTTAATATTAATTTAATAATATTATTCTATCATAATAGCTTGATAAAGAATATGTTTCTCTATTTATATAATGATTAAGATAATTATATAAAATCCTAAGAAACATCATTTCAAATAAATATTATAAATTATAATAAAACAACTTAATTTAAGAGGTGTTTGATATGAAAATCAGAAATTTTTTCTTTTAAACTATTGATAATCCACCATCTACTACAATATGTTGTCCTGTTACATAACTTGATGCATCAGATGAAAAGTATAAAATAGTCCCATTTAACTCACCTCTTTTAGCTGGTCTAGAAGCTGGACAAAGTGCATTATAACTCTTTAAAAATTCTTGAGACTTAAATAAAGTATTTTCAGTCATTTCAGATTCAAATAAGCCTGGACAAACAGAATTTACTGTTATACCAAATTGAGCATAAGATGCTGCCATACCTCTTGATAATCCTAAAACTGCTGCTTTAGATGCATTATAAGAATGTCTAATAAATACATCAACTTTATCTGCTAATAATGCGTTTATAGAGCTAATATTAACTACTTTCCCGTAATTTTGATTTTTCATAACTGGAATAACATATTTACTAACTAAATAAATGCCCTTTACATTGGTATCCATACTCTTATCCCAGTCTTCTTCACTAAGTGTATCTACTCCACCACGTACTGCTACTCCTGCATTATTTAATAAAATATCAATTCTTCCAAACTTATTAACAATAGTTTCTACCGCTACTTTAACTTCCTCTTCATTAGTGACATCGCATTTAACAGCAATAGATTCTACTCCTAAGCTTTCTATTTCCTTTGCTAAACTTTCTATTTTTTCACTTCTTCTTGCTAATACACAAACATTGGCACCTTCATTAGCATATGCTAATGCTGCATCTCTTCCAAGTCCACTTGATGCCCCTGTAACAACTGCTATTTTCCCCTTTAAGTCAAACATATTTATACCTCCCATAATTTTAATGTACAAGTTTATTTATACATTATATTATATTGTTCTTTCTTTCAAAAAAGTCTTACTCATAGTTTGTGTATATTTTTATTTTTTATTTATCATTTATTGTTAGTACTATAGAATTTAATAACTAATCATTGCTAACATCTTTTAAATCTATAATAGTATTTATTTTAAGTCCAGTTTCTTCTAATGAAAGTGATTTTAAATTAATACCCTTGAAATTATCTTTATATACTATTACATCTCCTTTATTGAATTTTACATTTATTTTTCCATCCTCAGGAAACCAATCTTTTACAAAACTCTTTAAAGCTAAATTAACTACCCAATCTGCTATTTTTAAATCTAAAAACCTTACTTCATCTATTGTTATTACTAAATTCTCCTCAGCATTAATGCTTGGCTTAACTTTTACTTCAACAGGTGTTTTTATGTTATTTAACGCTTCATAATTTACATAAATACTTATATATCCTTCTCCTATATTTATTTTTACATCTTTCATTTTTTCATTATTAGTTTTTTCTAAAAAATAATTCACTCCATTTAATATAGTTTCTTCTGGAGCAAATAACTCACCCTTAATTCCTATTGGATCCTTTATTACTTCTATATTATTTGCTTGAAGACCAGCTATTGAACTTATAAAATTTAATATTTCACTTTGATTTTCTATCATTTCTATATTATTTGCTTCATTTTTATTCTCATTTACATTTTCATCTTTACTTCGACTAAATATGTTGAATGATATAACTGCAAATATAATCAAAATAGAAAATATAGAAACTAATATTATTGCTAATCTCTTATTCATTATTTCTCCTCCTTATAACTATTTACATAATATATTATATTGCTTTTATTTAAATAATCTTTTATTTTTTTCTATATATTATATAATATTAACATGATATTTTTTGAGAGGGGTTTAGTTTTATGAATAATACGCTAACTGAAGAGAATATAAAGAAATTAAGAGAAGAATTAGAGTATAGAATGACAGTAAAGAGGGCTGAAATAGCAAAAGAAAAAGCAATAGCAGCTGCACATGGTGATAGATCAGAAAATGCCGAATATAAAGAGGCTTGTGCAAACTATAGAGAAAATGATAATAGAATTCAGTACTTATTAAATATGATTTCAACAGCAACTGTTATAGATGATGAAGAAATTGATAAATCTGCTTTAGGAATAAATAGTAAGGCTAAAATCAAATTTGTTGAAGATGATTTTGAAGATGTCATAACTTTAGTTACTGTTATGGATTCAGATCCTGAAAATATGTGTATAAGCATAGAATCAGATCTTGGATTAGCTTTAAAGGGAAAGAAAGTTGGAGATATTGTTGAAGTTGATGCTCCTGAAGATAAATACTCTGTTGAGATATTAGAAATCTTATAACACGAAAAATAGCTACCTTACAAATAAAAATGAAAAATAATTATAAATTCGAATATAATGGCTACGATAACTAGATATGTTCTATAAGCTAAATAGCTACGCAGGTATTGAATCCTTAGTGAAGTTAAGTAAAGCTATAACTGAACTTAGTATAAAGACCCATCTACTGAAGCTTGCCTAAAGTAGATACTCCTGTTAATTGGTGAAAAAACTACTATGCCAATAGTTTTGGTTAACTCGCTGCGTTCAAACAATTAAGCAACACTAATGCCTAGTAGTTCTTCCCACGCCAACTACTTCTAATGCCTGTATATGCTTATTCCGCAGTCTATTTATCTTCGCCATATTATATTCTACACTTAAACTTATAAAATGAAGAATTAACCTCATTAATTATCTGTATTAAATTAGATATTTTATTGTAATGAGAAACTACAATTCTTATTTACTTTAAATTCTTTATTCCTTCTTCTAATATTTTTAATTGCAGTAAAGTCTGTTCATCTGTTATAGTTTTATTTTTATTATTTACTATTGCTTCATATAAATCATCATATACTCTACCATAATCACCATTAACAGATTTAACTTTTTCTTCACGAATTGTTCCTTCGTCATCCATATATGTTAATGTTCCATAATGGTTAAAGGTATCAACTCCAAAATCCTTATTTGTTGGCATATAGAACACTTTTAAATGCTCTTCTTGACGATCTTTAGTTTCTTTTACAAAGCATCCCTTTTTACCATATAAAACAAAGCTAGGTCTTTCCTTTATTCTAAAATAACTAGATTTTACAGATACTTTTAATACCCCATAATATAAATCCAAATCAAAGTAGTCATTCATTCTGCCGCTTCCTAATAATTGTCTAACATCATAATGAATTCTGCCAGGCTCACCAAAATAACTTATAACTTGATCTAATGTATGACAAGCATGACCATATAAATATGAATCATATGGTGAAAAACTATTAGTTGATTCTGGAACCTCTGGACGATAATAATCAAAATGCATTTCAAGCTCCAATAATTCTCCAAGCTTTCCTTCTTCTATTACTTTTTGAACTGTTAAAAAATCACTATCAAATCTTCTATTTTGATATGCTTGAACTATTAGTCCTTTTTTCTTTGCTAAGTCAAATATTTCTTTAGCTTCATCATAAGTTTGCATAAATGGCTTTTCAACTAAACAATGCTTGTTATGCTCCAATACTAATTTTGCGTAATTATAATGACTATCTTGCTTTGTACAAACGACAATTAGCTGTATATCTTTATCATTTAATAATTCATCTAAGTTAGATGTATAGTTTACTCCATCTATTCTATCCCAAGCCTCATTTTTAGGATTTCTTTGATATATTGTCTTAATCTTTATATTTTTTCTTTGTAAAACAAATGGTAAATGATATCTATTAGTACTTTTTCCATTTCCTATATAACCAATTGTAAGCATATTTGTCCTCCGTAAAATTTATATTTTATTGAAATTATATCATTTTCCTTATAAACTTATATAGTTTTTACTATTTATTCTCTTACTTGCTTATCTTCTTCAACATATTCCCATGTACTTCCATTATCCTTTGATTGATATAATGCACTAGAATTTCCATTATAGTCCCCATCAGAACCTTGCCCAACTAACACATTAAGAACTCCATTTTCTTCATAAGGCATTTCTGGAAAATCAAATGGAGAAATAACACTTCCATTATTAAGAGTTACATCTCTTTTAGGAATATCTATTACTTCAAAAGATAATCCTCCATCTTCAGTACGATATAGATCACCATAACTACCACCACTATGAGATAAAGCTATAAATCCAAGCTTCTCATTTATAAAGGCTACTCCTGATGCTCCTCCACCTCTTCCCATAAATGGATCTTCATTTATAATATCCCATGTAGCTCCCCCATCCTTAGTTCCTTCTAAAGAATAAAATCTACTACCTGCTGCTGCCCCAACAACTCTTAATTTATATCCAATACTATCAGATAAATAAAATTCTTTATCTTCACTATTTGCTGTACTCACAGGTTTTCTATTTTCATTTTTATTTAGCTTATCGCCTTTTATATTATTTAAATCTTCTACTAAGTTATATCTAACAGGAGTATATATATCCTCTTTTCCTGGAACATATACTGAAACTGTATATCCTATTATTTCAGAATGTATTTCACCTGGTGACTTTATATTTCCTTCAGAGTCTATATAAACAATTCCTTCTTTGTTAAAACCAAAGCTTCTTTTCCCATAATAAAGAATACCATATTTATTTTCATTCCAATTACTTACCGTTTCCTTAAGGGGAATAGCTTTCATTGTATCAATTAATGGTTCTAAAAGCTTATCCTTATTAAAATCTGCATTAACATAGCCATTTAAAGATATAATAATCTTTTTAGATTTGTTACTATCATAAGAAATTAAATAACTTTCTAATTCATCTTTATCATTTTTTCCATAAAGAAAACCATAAATTGACTGAATTGTTCCATCAGAATCAAACTCAAGGCTAAAGTCGTCAGAAACATATAAAGTCTCAGGCATATGAACTTTGTCATTAATATCATTAAATAATCCTTCTATACCATCTTCATATATATTATTATGTTCAAGTTTTATTTCTTTTTTATGACCTAAATCATGTAAAACCCACGAAAGCTTTCCCCTAAAGTTTGTTGCACTATAATATATTTTTGCTCCGTAAAATACTGTTATAATAACCATAATAATTATAGCTATATATGTCCAAATAGTTTGTAGAGAAGATTTACTCCACTTCCTTTTACTGTTCTCATCAAAAGTATAATCATCTGTAGGATATTGTGGAGAAATCATATTTTTCTTTCTAATAGCAATTATTGAATAAATAATGCAAGCCAAAAAGAATAACATACATATAAATAAAATTGTAATATTATGATCAACTCTTCCAAACCTACACAGAGTATATAATTCATAAAATGATATCCAATATACAAGTAT
Organism: Clostridium sp.; assembly: GCF_017888565.1. GTDB lineage: Bacteria > Bacillota > Clostridia > Clostridiales > Clostridiaceae > Clostridium. The sequence continues at coordinate 110,344 of NZ_JAGHFX010000058.1, read as the reverse complement.
AAATATTGGATTAATTATTATAGATAATAGTTTACTAAAAATCGTGATTTGTTTACTTTTTTTCATTCCAATCCTCTTCCTCCTTGTAAACAATTAATATAAATAAATTATACACCATTTCCCAATTTACAGAATAAAACTTTTTATTACTCTTATCTTATATTTTTTCTATTCTCTATTTAACTGAAATAACTTAGCTTTTACTAAAATTAATAATTATAGTTCTAATATAATATTATCAAAATAATGAGTTTAACCCATGAAAATCTACTATTGAGATTCTCATGGGCTTATTTTATATCTGTAATATAAAATTATACTTATACCTAATAAACCATTCTTATATATGGACAATAGTTTTACAAGTAAATTAAATACCAAGGATTTGTTTTTTCTTAATATTAAACTCTTCTTCTGTGATAACACCCATATCTAATAATTCTTTAAATTTCAAAATCTCATCCTGCTGAACTATAAGCTTGTTCCACTCCTATTTTCTGTGACGCTAAATTTACCTTAGACTCATGTATATTTAAAATCAATTCATTTATTTTATCATTAATATTTCTTGCCTCGCTTTTATTTATTGAAACATTTTTTGCAATAATTATACCGCTTCCATTTTTCTATAATATTGATGCAATAAAACTTACACTCTTAATATCATCAAAAGTACATTCTTCTGTTTACATCGCTTATTTTATTAATATTCTTGAGTAAAAATTATCATGCTTGAAACCTATATTATCTTCTACAATTTAATGAAGTTCAATCTAAAAATAATTGCTTTTGGCATAGTAGCCCCTCTATGAAAATAGCTCAAGTACATACGGTACTATAAAAAAATGTCTTCTGGAAATTATTTTTTACTTCTAGTATCAATGTAATATTTCTAACTTTCTAATCTGTTCTTATTATTTATTAGTAATAATCTTAACAGTATGATAATATTAACTAGACTGAATATGTCCAAAATAAAACTTATTATATCCAAATGGATTAAGATGGAGGCACTAATGGCTGTAAATAAAAACGTAAAAAGAAATTTTCATTATAATAATATAGAAAAGAAAGATAAAAACTTTATGTATCAAAATCTTGAAAAGAGTAATTGCTATAACTGTAATTTTGCTGGTTCAAATTTTGATTATGTAAATTTTAGAGGAGCACATTTTAAATCATCTAGCTTTTTAAAATGTAGTTTTAAATGGTCTGAATTTATAGGAACAAATTTTAGAAAAAGTAATTTTAAAAATGCAACCTTTGAAAATACAATATTTGACTCTGCCAAATTACAAGATGTTGATTTTAAAGATGCTAAATTTATAAATACTATATTTGTATCAACAGACATAAGTCAAGCAAAAAATTTAGATATTGATAATCCAGAGATAAGAATTTTTGATGAAATGCCTAAAATAGAAATAAGCGAAGAACTTAAAAATGCAGCTTTTAATACTTTCAATAATAAATACATAAAAGCTTCAAGAATTTTAGATACAAAAGACGGAGATCTTAATTACTTAAACATTATGATTCTTTTAGAAAACTTTGATGAGGATACATTAATTAAAGGATTCAATTTTATTACTAATGAATTAAATAGAGAATTTTATACACTAAGTTATATAATAAAGCTTATTAAAAATATTCCAGTATCTGAAAAATAATAACTCTTGAATAATAAATTTTATTAAAAGTGGCTCACGTTTCGTTACACCTTTTGTAATTAATCTATAAATGTTATAACTTCTTCTAAGATGATTTTTTAGTCTTAGAAGAAGTTTAAATCTATTAATATCTTTATATAATTTTTAATGAGTACTCTTTTAATTTCTATAATTTAACTATCTCGCCAACCTTATTTTCTAACGCTTTTTCATAGATTCTACGAGCAGTAACAACATCTAATACACTACTTCCTACAGTTTTAAAGAATGTGATTTCATCTTCATTCTCACGACCTTGTACTTTACTTAAGATAACTTCACCTAATTCTCCAACAACTTTGTCAAAAGAATAGATACCTTTATTTACTGGTACTATTAAATCTCCACTTTCATTAAAGACACCATCTCTTGTATCTACATATACCTTTGCAGTACATACTAAATCTTCATCTATTTCTTGCATATCTGGTGTATATGAACCAACTCCATTTACATGAGCGCCCTTCTTAACTAACTTACCATTAAATACTGGCTTCTTTGATGTTGTTACAACAGTTATTATATCAGCATCGTATATAGCATCATCTGATGATTTCGCCGCTACTATCTTAACCGAAAATTTTTCTCCAAATTTTTCACTCATATTTTTTACAAAGCTATTTCTTCTTTCTTCTGAAATATCATATACTTTAACCACTTCTATATCTCTTACATTCAATACAGCTTCGAGTTGTGTTTCAGCTTGTCCTCCAGTACCAAAAAGAGCAAATACCTTTGAATCTTTTCTAGACAAAATATCTGTAGCTGCTCCTGATACTGCTCCTGTTCTTATCCTAGTTAAAAACGTTCCATCCATCAATGAACAAACTTCCCCTGTTTGATTATTCACAAGAACCATAGTTGCTGGTACAGATGTTAGCCCCTTTTCTATATTCTTAGGATATACAGAAACAATTTTTACTCCTAAAGCATTTGTATCAGCAGCATACCCTGGCATATATAAACTCTGTCCTTCACTCTCTGGTACATTTATATTTACTCTTAGTGGAATATCTGCTCCATTTTTTGAATATATCTCAAGTGCGTCTTTATCAGCTTGAATTGCATCTGACATTGTAAAAATATTTTTCATATCCTCTTCTCTTAGTATTACTATATCCATTATTTTCTCCTTTACACTGTTCTAAAACTTTTAATAAAATTTATATATTATACACTTTCTTTTAATTCTTTTATTGCTTTATTCTTTAGTATTTCTGAAATCATATTGTATGCACTATATAATAGCACAATAACCACTACCCATTGTAACATACTAACATTTAAACTTTTAACAACATATGCAGCTACAATAACTCCTAAAACTCCAAAAGTTGAAGTAAAGAATGTAATTTTACGTGAATATGAATCTAATTTAATAAATTGCATACTTCCTATTGGTACTGAAAATGTGCAAGCACCCATCATTATAGGAAATGCTACAGCTGGATTTAATCCTAATGCATATACTGTTGCCATTGTTAAAGCATATGAACCTATGCCAACATTATTAAATGCACCAAAAAGTAGAGATAAAAATCCTAACATTACAAGTTTCCAACCAGTAAGCCCTACCTCAGCTCCACCTGATGGATATACTCCAAACTTACCCATTAATATTAATATTGCTGCTATTATCAGTCCAACTGAAATAAATTTCTTTATTGACGTAACATTCATTTTAACAACAAATCTTGGTCCAATATATGCTCCTATAACTTGAGCTATTATACAAACTAATAAAGTTGTTATTTCCACATCTATTGATGATATATATATAAGTGCCATGGCTGCAACTGGTAAAACACATTGTGTATTAAGACTACCTGGCAATTTTTTATCATTAACAAATTTCATTTTTCTATAAAAAACAGTACTTACAGCAAAATCAGAAATCCCAAAAGTTGATAATACAAATATAATGAATGAAGAAATGGCCATTATAATTGGATTACCATCTTCCTTCATAAATTCACCTTTATTTTTTATTAAATCTCTTATAAATGTAATTGCAAATAAACCATTGATGATAATAACGAATAATAATACTACTTTTAATATCATTAACTTCACTCCCTTTGAATATTAAACAAATCTCTCACTCCAAGCATTTTACTACCAAAACTTCTTTTTTCCTCATCACTCATTCGTTCAATTAATCTGATACAATATGCATCATGTTTTATGTATTCATTAGCAAAGAAAACCATACTATCATTACTTGTATAGATTCCTTCTGCAACTTTATCATTTTTAATTGTTGCATAAAACATTTCTTTTGAATCAATAGTAACAGTTATCCATCTTCCACCTATATCATTAATCTTATTTACTTCAAATCCATGTCTATAGAAATAAGGGATGCTCGTACTGTATTCTTCTTTAGAATCATACAGAACCACTAATACTTTTCCTAATTCTTCTTGCTTTCTACGTAAAATCTCCTCAAGTTCTTTTGACAAATCTTCTTTCCAAACCTGAATCAGCACTTGTTCTTGTGAATTTCTTATCATACTAAAGCATTTTGCAAGCAAGTTACTATATCCTTTAACTTGCCAAATTTGTTCATTATCAACTTTTTCATCAAAATGCTTTAGCTCAGATTCTAATTCTAAAAGTATATTTTTATTTTGATTTTTAAGATTATTTATAACGCATTCAACGGATTCAGCCTTATATAAAGAAGACTTCTCTACATGAGTTACCATTACAGCACCTTTTTGAATTAAAATTTCCAATATATTATATACTTTAGATCTAGGTACTCCTGATATTTTACTTACTTCATATCCACTTCTTGGACCATTTTGTAATAATGCAATATAGATTTTCGATTCTGATTCAGTAAAATTAAAATGCTTTAATAAATTTATAATTTTTTCCATATTTACCTCCAAATAATTCATAAAATATTAAATATTAATTATTATAACACATAACTTCATTATCGAATTATTTATCGGATTTTGAATATAGTAGCTACCTTTAGTAACTACTATATAACTTTGTTTAAAATTTGTCAATATATATCTACATTAATTTTTAATAAAAAAATAGTACCCAAACTGAAATAAATTTAAATTATCCTAGTTCGGGTACTATTTTCTCAAAATCACAGTATACTATTCAGTCTTAATATTTAAACTATACTAATTTCATACACTTTATTTATTATAGATTAAATATATTTTTGTTATTAATCTATAAATGTTATAACTTCTTCTAATGGTTTACGTGGTGGCTGTTTTGGAGTATTTTCTTCAGGTACTCCTAAAGCAACCATAGACATAAGCTCATATCCCTCTTTATTAAAGTTAATTAAACTCTCTATTTCACTTTTTGCATGTGTAGGTCCAGTCATATAACAAGTTCCATATCCCATTTCTGTTGCTGCTAATAATATATTTTCTACTGCTGCTCCTATTCCTTGTGCTGCTGATTGTGGTGATAATAATACATCTAAAACTTCTTTTGGTGCATTATTTTCTTTTAATATTTTATATTCTATCATTTTATATTCACTACCATATACTAATATCACAACAGGTGCATTTTTAAAACATGTATAATAATTTATTACACTCATATGTCTTTTAAAATCTTTTTCATTTTTTGCAAGTTGTCCGATTCTTTCATGGCTTTTAGTAACTATGTTAGCTACTTCATCTATTACTTCTTTATTTTGTAACACAACAAAATGCCAATTTTGTTGATGCTTTGGAGATGGTGCATAAGTTCCCGCCTTTATTATCTCTAATATATCTTCCCTGTTCACTGGTATGTCCTTAAACTCTCTTATGCTTTTACGATTATAAATAAAATCCAAATTTGTCATTAGATATTTCTCCTTAATTAAACTTAATGCTAAAGAAATTATAAAGAAAAAGGTATTTTACGTCAACTTTTTAAATTTCCCGCTATACCTTATTCTTATTAAATATGAATTAAAATTTATAACTTAAGCTTTTCTAAATTGAGTATCATATAGTTTCTTGTAAAGTCCACCTTCTTCTAATAGGTTCTCATGCTTTCCATTTTGAACTATCTTTCCATCTTCAAAAACTAAAATGTTATCTGCTGATAAAATTGTAGATAATCTATGAGCAATAACTATACTAGCTCTACCTTTTAATAATGGCACTAATGCTTTTTGTATATACATTTCAGAAACAGAATCTAAGGAAGATGTTGCTTCATCTAAAATAAGAATTTTAGGATTTTTTAAGATTACCCTAGCAATAGATATACGTTGCTTTTCTCCTCCCGATAGCTTAATTCCACGATTTCCTACAATAGTATTATATTTTTCTGGAAGAGACATTATAAAATCATGAATATATGCTGATTTACATGCTTCAATTATTTCTTCATCAGTTGCATCTTCTCTCCCATATCTTAAGTTTGCCTCAATTGTATCATTAAATAAATACGGCTCTTGCATTACTATACCTATTTGACTTCTAAGAGACTGACGCTTAATATCACTAATATCAATTCCATCAATCTTAATACTCCCTTTAGAGACCTCATAAAGTCTTGGTATAAGGTTTGTAACAGTAGTTTTTCCTACTCCACTTGCACCAACTAATGCAGTCATAGTATCAGGCCCTATAGAAAAGTTTATATTATGCAATACCTCAAGCCCCTTCTTATATGAGAAGGAAACATTATCAAACTCAATATACCCTTCTATATTTTCAAGATTCTTTGCATCTATCTTATCTGACTTTTCCTCTTCCATATCAAAATAATCAAATATTCTTTGGAATAATGCCAATGATCTTGTAACATCAATATGAATATTAGATAATTGAGTTACTGGTCTATATAATCTATCTAATAAAGCAACAAAAGCAACTATTTCTCCAATAGACATCTTATCTTGCATAAATAAATATCCACCATATAAATAAATTATCATAGGTCCAAGGGTAATAAAAATACTCATAGTCATAAAGAACCATCTTCCAGCTAAAGATTCTTTAATTTGTAAGTTTATAACCCTTTTATTAGTACTTTCAAATTGATTATAAGCCTCTTTTTCTTTAGTGAAAATTTTCATTAAGGTTGATCCACTAATACTTAAAGTTTCTTGAACTAGTTGATTTAATTCTCCAAGCATTTTTTGACTATCTAATGCAACTTTCCATCTATATTTACCAACCTTCCTTGTTGGTAAAATAAATACTGGCAATATTATCATGCTTATAATCGCTAACTTAAAATTCATTGACAATAATAATACCATAGTAGTAAGAATGGTTAATATACTACTTAGTGCATTTACAACAGTTGTTTTAAATATATCTTGAATACCTTCAATATCACTAGTCATTCTAGTAATAATTTCTCCAGGTTTTGAAAGAGAAAAGAAATTCATGGACATATGTTGTAAATGCTTGTACATTTCATTTTTCATATTATAAATAATATGCTTAGATATCCAAGTATTGATGTAATTTTGCCAAACAGATACTAACTCCTTTAAAACCGTTGCTCCAATACATGCAAGTATAAACATTATAAGTAAGTACATACTTCTTTGTGGTAATGCCTTATCAATTATATTCTTAGTCATTATTGGTGGTATTAGCCCTAGTAGTGATACAATAAAAAGTAATGTAATTGCTAATAATAATTGCTTCCAGAAAGGCTTGAAGTACTTTACTATCCTCAATAAAATTTCCTTAGTTATTTTTATCTCCTTATCTTCCTCTCTGGCAAATCTCATTTTATTGCCTCCTTGTCCACCAAATCCTCCTGCCATAAATTTTCCTCCATTTATATTGTTATTTATTATAAAAGCTCCACAAAATCTCCTAAATTATAATTTATATAAATACAATAAATATCTAATCTCTTATTAAACTATAATAAATTTTTCTTGCATCCATGATGATGGTATCTTCCTTCTCTTTCATAGTTTCTATGATGTCCTCTATGCCCATGATGAACTCCTCCACATTTATCATCATTTTCATCTATATTATTTAGTGACTCAAGGTTTTTGTTTACTTTGTTTATCATACCTAACATCACTTCTTTTTCTTCAATAGTTAAACAATTAAAGATTGAATTTGATAATTTGCTATTTACTCTTGTAACTTCTTCTAATTCTTCCTTTCCAGCTTCAGTTAAATAAACATGCATAATTCTACGATCATTTTCATCTTGCTCACGCTTAATTAATGAATTTTTCTCTAAGTTAGATAACATTTCTGTTAATGATGATGGGCGCATATCCAGCATTTCTGCCAAATCCCTTTGTATAATCCCATCATTTTCTGAAATCAAAGCTAATAATTTCATTTTTCCACGATGAATTCCATCCTTTGATTTCATCACTTTATGTCTACTTCTATGCATATATCTATTTAATCTTTGCATTGCATCATATAATTCACTTGAAAACTTATCTACCATGTTTTATTCCTCCAAATTATTTTTAATTATTTAGGTCCCTAACTAATTAAAGTATATGCTACTATTTCTATAATTGTCAACAAAAATATTTAGGTACCTAATTATATTTTTCTAAACTTTCTTACTTCTTAATTAGTAAAGAGAATATAATAAATCAAGATAAAAATATATTGTTTAATGATATTTATATATTGATTAATGATAACCATTGTATTATTATATAAGTTATTAATGAATAATTGAGGTGATATTATGAAACAAAAAACAACAGTTTTTTTCAAATTAGCTATTATTTTTATTAGTATAACTGTTTTTGCTTTATGTGTATTTGGTTTTTATTTTTTAGCTAATAATTCAGCAAATCCAGATTATGCCTATATACTATATCCAATTTTAATAGGTATATATACATCAGTAATACCGTTTTATATTGCATTGTATAAATCTTTTAAACTTTTAAGCTATATTTCCAAGAACAAAGCTTCCTCACAAGCTTCTGTTAAAGCTTTAATTACTATAAAATATTGTGCAATTACAATCAGTACCTTGTATTTATTAGTGATGCCCTTTATTATTCTATTGGCAGATAAAGATGATGCACCAGGAGCGATACTGATAGGAGCCTTACCTATCCTGATTTCAATAATAATTGCAGTATTCGCTAATGGTCTTAAAAAGAAGTTACAGAGAAGTATAGAATAGACAGGTTACTATTGGCTAATGTTTTTTATATCTCACTATATTAAATTCCAATATAAAGGCGAAGATAAATAGTATATGTTCCATAACCTTAAATAGCTACGCATGCATTTAATACTTAGTGAAGTTAGCTAAACTTAATATGAAAGCCTATCTACTGAAGCTTATCTGAATTAGATGTTCATATTAAATTTCAAAAATCTGCTATGCCAAGAGTGTTGCTTAACTCGCTATGCTTAAACAATTAGGCAACACTAATGCCTAATAGTCTTCCTTCACCAAGTACTTCAAATTGCTTACCATATGCTTATTCCAAAGTCGATTTATCTTCGCCAACTTATATTCTGCAACTTTACTCAGTTAAATTAAGAATTGTATTCAATATTATATAAAAATCGAAAAGTTAATACATATCCTTAAGTTTAATTCTCATTTTATAAATAATGTGATTCAGTTATAATCTAGAATATATTTCATAATAAAGTTAAGAAATATATTTTGCTGTTAATGATTCTTTACAGTTACATAGTTCCTTTGGTGTTCCTTCAAATATTATTTCTCCTCCTCTTGTTCCACCCTCAGGTCCCATATCAATAATCCAATCTGCTCTTTTTATTACATCTATATTATGTTCAATAATTATAACTGTATTTCCGCTATCTACAATCCCCTCAATTATATTAACAAACTTTTCAATATCAGACATATGAAGACCTGTTGTAGGCTCATCTAGAATATATATTGAACTTTTATTATGTAATTCACTAGCAAGCTTTAACCTTTGGCACTCACCTCCAGATAACGTATCAAGTGTTTGACCTAAAGTTAAGTATCCAATTCCCATATCTTCAATAGATTGTAGCTTTGTTTTTATTGGTTTTATATCAAAAAATTCTATTGCTTCTGTAACTGACATTTCAAGGACTTCTATTATGTTCTTTTCTTGGAATCTATAATCTAAAACTTCTTTTCTAAACTTTTTACCTTCACAAACATCACAAGTACTCTTTATATTTTCCATAAATGCAAGATTTGTTTCTATAACCCCAGTTCCATTACAGTTTTCACAAGCTCCTTCTGAGTTTGAGCTAAATAGTGATATATTAACATTATTTACTTTTGCAAAAGCTTTTCTTATATTATCCATAATTCCACTATATGTTGCTAAACTAGATCTTGAATTAGCTGATACAGGACTTTGATCTATTAGTACAGCATCTTTATTTTGCTTTAAAAATTCATATTTAATTAATGTACTTTTTCCAGACCCTGCAACACCTGTTACTAAAGTTAATATTCCTTTTGGGATTGTCACAGATACATTTTTCAAATTATTCTTATTACAATTTATAACTTCTAAGTATCCCTTATGTTCTCTTACGTTTTCCTTAATAGTTAAAGCTTTATTTAACGCATTGCCAGTTAATGTACCTGATGTAAGCAGATTTTCATAGCTTCCTTCATATACAATTTCTCCACCATATCTTCCTGCTCTTGGACCTACATCAATAATATGATCTGCAATCTTTATAACATCTGGATCATGCTCAACAACTATTACTGTATTACCTTTATCACGTAATTTTATTAAAAGATCATTTAGCTTATGTACATCTCTTGGATGAAGCCCTACACTTGGTTCATCAAATATATACATTAAATCTATAAGATTACTATTTAAGTACTTTACCATTTTTATACGTTGGGATTCACCACCAGATAGTGTTGATGTTTCTCTATCTAAAGTTAAGTACCCAAGTCCTATATCTATTATATTGTTTAATTTTTCTGTTATTCCTTTTATCAAAGGTGCAGCTTCTGGCTCATTTATTTCTTTTATCACTTTAACTAATTCATCAATTTGCATACTAGTTAAATCTGCAATATTATACCCATTAATTAAACAATCATAGACTCTTTGATGAAGTCTTTTTCCATGGCAAAGAGGACATTTATCTTCTATAAGTAACTTACTTAACTTTTTCTTTGTTGCTTCAGATGTATCTCCTTGCTTACCTAAATATAATCTATTAAACTTATTCATTAATCCTTCATATGTTATATTTGTTGTACCTGTTTCATCTATTTGAATTTTATGTGACTCTCCATATAAAAACTTTTTCAATTCTTCCTTTGAATAATCCTTTATTTTCTTATCATTATCAAAATAGCCTGATTGAACAAATATCTTCCAGTGCCAAGAACCTACTCCAAAACCTGAAAGTAAAATAGCTCCTTCATTTAAAGACTTATCCATATCAAGTATTTCATCCATATTAGGAACTAACTTTTTACCAAGTCCCTCACACTCTTGGCACATTCCATTAATATCATTAAAGGAAAACATATTGGCTTTACCTATATAAGTACTTCCAAATCTTGAATATAAAGCTCTTAAATATGAATTTATATCTGTAATAGTACCTAAAGTTGATCTTGAATTACCTCCAAGTCGACTTTGATCAATAATAATTGGTGTCGATAAATTTTCTATATGATCCGCCTTAGCTTCACCATACTTAGGTAAAAAATTTCTTATGAAAGCACTAAATGTCTCATTTAATTGACGCTGTGCTTCCTTTGCAACTGTTTCAAAAACAATAGATGACTTTCCTGAACCAGATACCCCTGTAAATATTGTTATTTGCCTCTTAGGTATTTTTAATGAAACATCTTTTAAATTATTTTCCTTACAGCCCTTTAAAACTATAAATTCTTTATCCATCTTTATCCCTCCTATATGTAGTAATTTCTTAATATACTTAAAGTAGGTTCTCTTATTTAGTAAGCAATAAATTTAGATGAAGAATTAAACTTTCTAAGTACTTCTTCTAAATCACATTAGAAATTATATCATATAACATAAATTCTATTGCTACAGTGTAGAGCTTATGCTTGTTGCTTTATCAAAAAAATAAGAGCCATTATAATATTATAACGACTCTTATATAAAGGTATAGCAAAATTTATAAATATATTTTTTTATTAACTAATAATTATTTAAATTCTATATCATCTCCATATACTAACTCAGAATTTTCTTTTATATATTGAACTAACTCATCAACTTGTGTATATGCTACTGCTACATAAGTATCTGCTGCTCCATAATAAATAGCCATTCTTCCAGTTTCAGCATCTTGCAATGTTGCACAAGGGAATGCTACATTTGGAACAAATCCTGTTGTTTCATAATCCTTTTCTGGAGTTAATAAGTAATCTCTTGTTCTATATAAAACTTTTGAAGGATTTTCTTTATCTAAAATTGCTGCTCCCATGCTATAAACAAATCCATTACAAGTTCCAGATACACCATGATAAATCATTAGCCATCCTTCTGATGTTTCTATTGGAGTTGCTCCTCCTCCAATTTTAGTTCCTTGCCACCAGCCTGAACCACCTTTGCTCATAACTCTTCTATGTCTTCCCCAGTGAACTAAGTCTGGACTTTCACTTATAAATATATCTCCAAAAGGAGTATGTCCACTATCACTTGGTCTGCTTAAAAGCATGTATTTTCCATTAACTTTTCTTGGGAATAAAACTCCATTTCTGTTAAATGGAATAAATGGGTTTTCAAGTCTAACAAATTCCTTAAAGTCTTTTGTTGTTCCAAGTCCAAGTGCAGCTCCGCCAAATTCAGCACACCAAACAATATAATAAGTATCTTCAATTTTAACTAATCTTGGATCATAAGAGTAGTTTGGTTGGTAATCATTACCATCTTCATCTTTCCAACGAATTTCTTCATCCTCAATGTCCCAAGCTAGTCCATCTTTACTTCTACCAACATGTAATTGTGGCTTACCATTTTTATGGTCTGCTCTAAATATTCCTATAAATCCATCTTCATAAGGTAATACTGCACTATTAAATATTCTTGCTGATTTTTTTGTAGGATTCCAGTTTATAATTGGATTACCATCATGTCTCCATATAACTCCATCGAAGCCTTCTGGCTTGTCTTGCCAAGGCATATTGCATAATTTTTCTCCAAATATCTTTACGTGTTCCATAAAAATCCTCCCAATCTTACTATCTTTAAATTAAATATTCCTATATTAGATATAAATTAATAATTTTACTAGCTAAATAAACTTGTTAACAATTACATATTAAATTTACTATCTATTAACTTTAATTTCTATATTTAAGCTGTTTATACTTTATTATTGTTTATATTTCTGTAATAATGTTATATTTTTAAACAACAAACTTATTTCCATATACTTTCTCCAAAAGATTCTATATAGCTAGTTAATTCATTTGCCATTTCTTCTGCTTCTGGAATTCTTATATGACCTGGAGTTCCACACCCATTTCTTTTAAACTTATATCTAACTATCTTTTCATCATTTAACTTATCAACCATTTCATCAAGAGCATCATCCCATCCCTTACTATGACATAAAATAGTTGTTATAACTATAAATAGAGCCTCTGGATATTTACTTCTTAAATCTGTTATTATTTCAGCATATTTAGATTTCCATATTTCTCTCTTTCCCTTATCATCATCTATATAATTTTCAGGATGAGCATCATTTTGTCCTAGTGCCATAATTACTACATGTGGTGTATATCTTGAAAAATCCCAATCATTACAATATCCAAGCTCTGGATTATATCTAAGCTTATTATAAGTAAATTCTACCCCTAAATATCCTCTATCCGGATTAAAATAACCTGTTCCATCCATTACTGCAATTCCACCCTGAGCATTATTATTAATTTCTGCTACTAAGTTTCTTGCTGTTATCATTGAATATGAATACCATGAATTAGAGTAAATTCCTTCATGCCCTTCTGGATCTACTTTACCAATATAATCAACTGCTTCAGATACTTCTCCTGCTGAAACTGAATCACCAAAGCACTCAATTCTTCTATTATACTTTTGTTGTGCTTTTTCTGTATAAGAATCTTTATCTATTATGATTCCATAAAAATCAAAATAATGAGCTGAATCAGATCTTTTATACAAAACTAAATCATGTAATTTATCCTCTAAACCTTCTGCAATATCTATTACTATATCTTCATAGTGATCTTTTATTACAGCTTTACCTTCTATTTCATTATCAATAATAAATCCAATAGCATTTTCATAATGATTATGATAATTCTTTAAAGAGACTTTTAAACTTGTCCCGCTAAATTTAATTTTTATCATGCTACCAGCATAAATAATTGTTGGCGCCTTAGAATTTTCAAAATCAATTCTTCCCATATATTTATAATGAGAATTATCAGCTTCTACAAATTTATAATCCTTCATATTAAATTCTTCTAAGTACATAACCTCTTTCCTCCTAAGATACTAAAAATCCCATTATATATGTTTCCGTCGCATTTTCTTCATCAACTACACTTATTTCAATTCTATGATTAGATATATTTTCAGATTCAACTAATAACTCTGTTGCTGAATAGTCTCCCCATCCATCTTCAAAGTAAGTATCAATTATAATTGGATCATTTTCATCTACTATTACTTCCATTTTACCTGCTGATTCTTTAACTGATTTTTTGTATAATAAAAATATATTTTTACCTTCAATATCAACTGATAAGTAAGCTGTATTTCCTTTTTCTAAATTGCATTTCCATCCATCCTGAAATATTTGGAAACCTTTATTGTCTTCAACAAAACCTTTTATTTTGCTGACTTCTAAACACTTATTATTTTCTATAAATCCATTCTTATATTTTTCTCCAAATACTGTGCTTTCAAAATCAATTTCTTTTTTAGCAATTTTAGTATTATCAGTTTTATTTATATCAGCTAATAAATTTTTTATAAAATCAATTAATAGCTCTGATATTATGAAATGACCATAATCATTTGGATGAACTTCGTCAGTAGCTACATCTTCCCATTTAAAATTTCCTTTTTCTATTTCTGAATGCACTGTATTTCTAAAACTTATCATAGGAATATTATATTTTTTCCCAATTTCTATTTGCTGGTCTTGTACATTGCTTCCATCGAAATTACTCATAAATACTTCCACTATAGCTGGAGGATTTTTCACTGATAGTATTCTCCTTACTAAGCTTTCATAAGCCACCTTGTCATAAATCATACTTTTATCGTTTACAGCAAAGTCAATAAATATTATATCCGGCTTCTTATCTAATACTTGTTTTTGAACTCTATGAACCCCTATAATTGATCCAGTTGCTCCAACCCCTGCATTTATAAAATTGACATTTGTATTACTAAATGTATCTTTAAACCATAGATATATCTTACTTGCATAGCAATCTTCCTGCTTAGTTGCATTACATCCTTGAGTTATAGATCCACCTAAAAAGGCTACTGTTATTTCTTGCCCACTTTGAGCTTTCTTTAAAACTTCAATAATGCTCGACATATCCCCTTCACTAACTAATGAATTCTTTATCATTTCTTTAGTAATTACATACTCCATATTATACCTCCATAAAAACGTAAATATAAATTGTTAAGGTTCTACATTTAAATTGTATATCTTTTATTTTATAAAGTATATATCTTCTTATTATTTTTATATAAATCTGAATAATTGTTTATAATCATCTCACAAATTACTTAATTTAATTAACATTTTATTTGCACATTTTATATACTGTAATATGAATCAAAAGATAAAATAATAATTATTATGGAGATGAGATAACTATGTTAAGTAAACTAAATACTGAAAATCCTTTTATACCATCAGGAAATAATGTAATACAAGAATGTTCAAGTCTTTTATATAGAATACCAGTTTTTCTAAGCCATCCAAGCAGATTAAATTCAATTCAACAAGAATTTGTAAGTACTATCATTATGGAAATCAAAAAAGCTTTGTTACTTCCTAGAACCCTACCTGTTACTGAACAATATCCTGAACCACCACTCACTAATATAAGAAGGATGATATTATCAAGCTATGGCTTTATAGCTCTTAATCTTGCTCAAAGAGAAGTTAGAGCGTTAGAAAACAATTTAGGAGAAGAGTTAAACTTCACAACCTGGGAAGGTAGTCCTTTTGCACAAATTGAACCTGCCATGGCTTTTCAATTTGGTCTTCCTATGCTTTTAATTAGAGAATCAACTGTTGAACAAACTGGAATTTGGTCCTTTGGAATAGGGCCTTTCTTATTGCTAGAATGGAATCCGAATTTACCTTTAGAGGATTTTTTTAATAGTACTGCTTGGTTACAAATTTTTCAAAATTGGATTTCTCAAGTTAGAAATGGATTTTATCTTCAAACTCAACCACCTTTTAGATATGCTTGCACTAGAGATGGCGTGAATTAATATAGAAATATAGTAATATCTTAAAATATATAAATCTAGGGGGCTGTCTCATAAATCTATTTAATGTATAGTGTAAAATTGTGCGACAGCTCCCATATATTAAAAACTACACTTTACTTTAATTTGCTATATTTATTGATTATATAAATACGCATAATATATATATAAAATATCAACTATACTATTTAATGCATGATCTTGGATTATAGCGGTTTGAAACTGATCCATTTTTAATGAACTCACTAATAATCTAATTTCCTTAAATGAGTCATTACTTTCTCTTTGTGATGTAATCCAAATTATTCTTATATTCTTTTCTCTTAGCATTGTATGTATCTGTTTTATATGTCTTGTTGTACCTGAAAATGATACTATTATTGCAACGTCATCTTTTTTCATATTCTCTATAGCTAATAGTTGACTCTTTAATGTAGGAAAAGAATATGTTGTTTTATCTAAACGAGTAAACTTTTCACTAAAACTTTTAGCAATAATATTAGAAAAAGAACTTCCGAAAACATAAATAGCTTTGGCTTTATTAATCCACTCAACAACTTTAAGTAATTTTTCTTCACTAATTAGCTTTTTTGTTTCATTAAAAGATTTATGAACTGATTCGAAATAATTTTCTAAAATATCATTACTATTGATATCTACTTCATAATTATCAATGCTCTTATGATTTATTTCCCCTTCTAAAAATTCATTATAAACAATAACATCTTCCTTTAATTCCTTAAAGCTTGAATTATTAACACGCTTGCAAAATCTAGTTACCGTAGCTGCTGAAGTGTTGCATTCTTTTGCAATATCAAATATAGTCATTTTAGGTATTTTTTCATGGTTATGTAAAATATATTGAGCTATATAACTATCAGTAGAAGAGTATTCTGTTATTTCTTCTACGCATCTTTTTAAATTAGAAAAAAATGAGTACATGATTCCCTCCACTTATTGAATGTATACAATTATATTATACATTCTTAAATATAAAAAATATAGGATAGTAAAAACTAGCCTATATTTTTTATAATATTACTCTAATCCTAAGAATTCTCTCATTTCAGTCTTATAAACAGAAGCCTTATTTCCATAAATTATTTGTACTCCATCTGAAACCTTAACGATTCCATTAGCAGACAATTCATTTTTAAAGTACTCATTTGGTTCTATTATTGATGTATCTTTCAATGACAAACGTAATCTTGTAAAACATGCTTCAACTTTTAAAATGTTTTCCTTACCACCAACAGCTTCTACTATTCTAGGAATTAAATCCCCTGTATTACTTTCACTTAATGTATCCTCTCTATTTTCTTCAACTTCTCTTCCTGGAGTTTTTAAGTTAAGTTTAATTATTACAACTTTAAATACATAATAATATATAACAAAGTATATAGGTCCAAAAATAAGTAACCAATACCAATTTGATCCCTTATCAGCATTTAGTATTCCGTTAAATATCCATGATAGTAATGGTCCTCCAAATGCTGATGGTCCAGCTACATTAAATGAAACAAGATAAGTAATTACATAAGCTATACCTGATAATAATGCGTGTACTCCAAAAAGTATAGGTGCTACGAATAAGAAACTATATTCTAATGGCTCTGTAATTCCCATTAAAGCACAAGGTATTACTGCAGCTATCATAAGAGAAGCTACTTTTTTTCTATTCTTCTTATGCGCTGTTTTATATATAGCAAGAGCTGCTCCAGTCAAACCAAACATTGCAAATAATACCTTTCCATTCATTACATAACGACTTATATTTATGTCAAACATAGCTCCTGGAGTATTTAATATAGCGTTATATATATTAACTGCACCTTCAACTATTTGTCCTCCAATCTCCATTATTCCGCCAAGTGATGTAAAGAAGAATGGTAGATATATAAAATGATGTAAACCAAAAGGTAGTAAAATACGTTCAGAAAATCCGTATACAAAGGCTCCAAATACACCTGTTGAATTAATAAATTCGGAAGATAACTGTAAAGCATTTTGAATTGGTGGAAAAATAAATGATAACCCTATTCCCACAAGACTTGCTACAATAATAGTAATTGCTGGTATAAAACGAGTTCCATTAAATATTCCCAATACTGCTGGTAATTGAATCTTATAATATTTATTATGAAGATAACTTACTACAAGACCAATTATTATTCCACCAAATACTCCTGTATCTAGTGTTACCACACCTAAAATTGCCTTTTGACCTGTTATTAAATTACTTGTATCTATAATGCCCCTAGCAATAAGAAAACTCCCCATAACAGTATTCATTGTCATATATCCTAAGAAACCTGATAATGCTGCTGTAGCTTTCTCTGACTTTGCATATCCATAAGCAATACATATAGCAAATATTATTGAAATATTGTTATTTACAACGTTCCCTGCATCTTTCATAAGTTGAAAAAGCAAAGAGAAAAAACTATTATTTAAAAATGGAGCTACTTTAACTAAACTCGCATTAGTGAATGCACTCCCTATTCCAACAAGTATCCCTGAAATAGGAAGTAATAAAACTGGTGCCATTAAAACTTTACCTAGCTTTTGGAATGAGCTAAATAATTTTTTCTTATCCATAAAAATCTCCCCCTTATCCTTGAATCACTACTATTTTAACTCTGGCCAGTAATCACCATTTGCTTCAATCAAGTCATCCAATATTTGTCTTGCAACTGTTGTAGATGGTACTGTTTTATTTATTGCTATAGCTTGTAAAGCTTTCTCGTAAGAATTTTCAAAATATGCATCAACTGCTAATTTTTCTGAAGCTACTTGATTTTCTATCATTCCTTTATAGAAGGTTGAAATTGCAGGAATTGATATAGGCTCTGGCCCCCATGAACGTATATATGCAGGTACTTCTACCATAGCATCAGCTCGAATATTAGGAATAGCTCCATTATTCTCAACGATTACTAGGAAACGTTCTCCCTTATTGTATGCAATAGATGCTGCTGCATCAACTATAAAATCTCCGAATACTGTGAACTCTTGTAATGGGCTCTTATACGTTTCTGGTGATTCTAAGTATTTTTTATGTTCTGCAAACATCTCTGTTTCACGGCCTTCTATAACCATATCTGCTCTAGTACGATTTATATCCATCTTGTCTACCATATCTGATGAATATAAATAGTATTGAAGATAACTGTTTGGTAAATATTCTGGATAATCCTTCACTATCTTAGCATACTGTTTCCACGTCTTTTGCCAATCTGGATCTTTATGATGTTTATCACTTGAAGCTGTCATTCCAGAAGTTAATATCATTTCTCTTAACTCTGGTAAACGATCATTTCCATCTTTATCAAATAAAGCTGTAAACCATCCAAAATGGTTTAATCCAAAATAACATGGATCTAGAGATTGCCAGCTTTCTAAACCTAACATCTTAGAATAAGATAGTAGAATAGCTGTTGGCATATCACATATATTTAATACTCTCTCATTATTAAATTCTCTTCTTGTAGCTTCTGCAACAACAGCTGCTGGATTAGAGTAATTTAATACCCAACAATTAGGAGAATATTTTTTTGCCATCTTTATCATATGAATTATAGCTGGAATCGAACGCATACCATAAGAAATTGATCCTCCAGGTCCACAAGTTTCTTGTCCAACTACTCCATATTTTAATGGAATTTTTTCATCTGAACTTCTTAATTTTAGCCCACCTTGTCTAATTTGAGCAAAAACAAAATCTACACCTGTATAAGCTTTTTCTTCATCTGTTGTTACAATTACTTCAAGATCAGGATAAGTTTCTTCAATAAATTGTTTCATAATATCATATACTAAATTTAGTCTCTTCTCATCAATATCAAATAGAGCTAATTTTCTTAAAGGAAAATCATCCTTTTTTTGTAATAAACTTTGTATTATACCTGGTGTGTGTGTGCTTCCTGCACCAACAATAACTACTGCATTTTTTTTCATTGCAATCATCTCCTTTTTGTAAATGTTTTCTCTTGATGTTTATACTATATCATGTGAAATAAATAAAAATTGAAAAATTTCACATTATGAAATTTTTGTTACTCATACTTTTATATAAGATGAAAACTATCTAAAATCTAAATTTGATTCGAAATTTATTACTTAATATGAAAAATCTCTCAATTTAAAATTGAGAGATTTATCTATCTATATAGTTCTTAGTTAAAAAATGATTTTTTATTGTAAAATTTATAATAAGATATTTAATAATAAGCTTTTAATCTAATTACTCAACACCTAATACTTCTCTAATTTGAGTTTTATATACATCTGCTTTAGAACCATAGATAACTTGTACTCCATCACTTACTTGAACAACACCATTGGCACCAAGCTTTTTCCAAAGATTCGCATCTCCTACAATTTCTTTATTCTTAACCTTTACTCTTAATCTTGTGAAGCATGCATCAACATGTAGTATATTATCTTGTCCACCTAGTCCCTCTATAATATCGTATAATACATCTGCTTTAGATAAATTATTATTTTCTGATGTCTCATCTACTATTTCATCTTCTCTTCCTGGAGTTTTATAATTAAACTTTAATATCATAAATTTAAATGTAAAGTAGTATAAAAAGAAGAAAATAATCCCTAAAATAGGTATCCAAATCCAGTTTGAACCCTTATCAGCTTGCATTATACCATTAAATATTGTACTTAAGAATGGTCCTCCAAACGCTGATGTTCCTGGAACGTTTACTTGTAGAATATAAGTTAAGAAATATGCAAGTCCTGAATAAAGTGAATGAACTACAAATAACATTGGTGCTACAAATAAGAATGAATATTCAATCGGCTCTGTAATCCCTGTAAAGAAAGCTGGTATTGCTGCTGCAATTATTAACCCTCTAACTATATTTTTCTTTTCTGGCTTTGCAGTCTTATACATTGCCAAAGCCCCACCTATTAAACCAAATGCAGCTACAATTATTTTACCATTCATTATAAATCTTGTTACATCAATATCAAACATTGCTAATGGAGATGCTAATTGAGCTTGGTATATGTTAACTGCTCCCTCTACTATATTTCCATCAATTATTGCTGATCCACCTAAATTAGTGAAGAAAAATGGTAAATAAACAAAATGGTGTAATCCAAAAGGTAAAAGCGCACGTTCTGATAAACCGTAAATAACTGTTCCAAATGCCCCTGTAGAATTAATTAAATTACTTAATGAAGTTAATCCCCCTTGAATCGCTGGCCAAATTCCCGCCATTATAAAACCTAAAATTAATGAACATAATATTGAAATCATTGGTACAAATTTTGTTCCACTGAAAATCCCTAATACTGGTGGTAATGCAATATTGTAAAATTTATTATGTAGGAAAGCTACCATAAAACCTACTATAATTCCACCAAATACTCCAACATCTAATGAAGGTATTCCTAAAACTAATGATTGACCTGTAGTTAAGCTACTTGGATTAAGCTTTCCTAAATGCATTAATAAAGTACTCATAATATTATGCATAGTTATAAAAGCAATCACTGATGCTAATGCTGCTATTCCTTTTTCTTTTTTGGCATATCCAATTGCTATAGATATAGCAAATATTATTGGTAAAAAATTAAATACTGAATTTCCTGCTGATTTACATAAATTAAAGAATAACCTCAAGTAATCGTTTGCAAGCAATGGAAATGTACTTACTAAATTTGTACTTGTAAATGCTGCTCCAATCCCAAGTAAAATACCCGCTATTGGTAGTAACATAACTGGTGTCATAAGAACCTTTCCTAACTGTTGAAAGGCTGCAAAATACTTTGAATCTTTCATAAATGATGTCTCTCCCTTTTTATAATATTTATATGACCTGACTAAGATATTGTCATTTCTCTTTCTATTCAACATATACCTCAATCAGGTCAATTTTACTATTGTATTATTTAGTCAATTTATTAACTTATATCTTCTTTTAATATTTTTAATTTATTTAATTATTACTTAAATTCTGGCCAGTATTCTTTATTAGCTTCAATCAGTTTATCTAAAATTTTTCTTGCTTTATATGCGTCTACAATTGTTCTATTTAAAGTTAATGCTTGAAGTGCCTTTGAATAAGATCCTTCAAAATAAGCATCTACAGCTAACTTTTCATAAGCTAATTGTGCTTCTATTAAACCTTTATAGAAGGTTCCTATCTTTCCTACTCTAAGTGGTCTTGGTCCGTTAGCTGTTAATACTGCAGCGACTTCTACCATTGCATCATCTTGAATATTTGATATTGCTCCATTATTTTCTACTATTACAATAAAGATTTTCCCTTGATTATATGCTATAGATTCTGCAACTTGAATCATAAATTCACTATGTGCATCATTATGAACCATTTCGCATCCTTCCATAGTTCCATGATCAATTACTTTTTGGCACTCTTCAAATACTCTTTTTTCTCTACCATCCATAACCTCATTTGCTCTTGTATATTCTGGATTTAATTTTTTCACCTTGTAATCTGGATATAAGTAGTATTGAAGATAAGTATTTGGTAAATAATCGCTAAAATCTTCACACATGTTCTGAACCATGCCATACGTATCTAACCAAGATTGATCTCTTTGTTCAGCATCAACAGGCAAGAATCCTCTTTCTTTTATTAAAATCTTTAATTCTGGTACTAAATCATTACCTTCTGAATCATAAAGATTAGTGAACCATCCAAAGTGATTTAATCCAAAATAGACAGGTTCAAAATCCTTTGAATCTCGTCCTAATATTCTTCCATAAGATCTCAAAAGGTTTACAGGTTGATCACAGATATTAAGTATTCTCTTATCTTCTGGGAATTCTCTTCTAATTGCTTCAGCCACTATTGCTGCTGGGTTAGTATAATTTAATATCCATGCATCTTTTGAATAAGATCTGATATCATTAACTGTATCTATCATATCTCTAATAGATCTTAACCCGTAAGCAAATCCACCTGCTCCACAAGTTTCTTGTCCAATTAGTCCCATGCTTAGTGGTATCTTTTCATCCTTTTCTCTCATTTCATATCCCCCAGTTCTCATTTGCATAAATACAAAATCAACCTCATTATATGCTTCTTCAACCTTAGTTGTATATTTAAAATCCAATTCAGGATACTCTTCTTTAAATAATACCTTAGCAAATTCTCCTATAACTGCTTGTCTTTCCTCATTTATATCAAATAGAACTAATTTATTTAATGGAAATCTTTCCTTCAATTTGCATAGTGTTTGTAATAAACCTGGTGTCCAAGTACTTCCCCCACCAACTAGTGTCACATTAAATTTCTTCATCTCTACCAACTCCTTAGATTAAATTATTGTTTGTAGTGCCAGCTACATGTATAATTATATTAGGCATGAAAATGTTTTTAAAGGCTCTTTATACCTTTATCAATTTTATTCAAAAATTAAAAAATTTTCATTTGATGAAATAATTTTCACTACGAGGCTATCACTAACTTAAAAGGGGACAAACAATGGATTTCTATAAAATGATAAGTACAAATACAGATAAACTAAATAAAAATGAATTAGATATTTTAAATTTTTGCATGAAACGTGCTAATGATATTAAATCAATTAAAATTAATGATTTAGCTGAAAATACCTATACATCTCCAGCTTCTATAGTTCGTTTCTGCAAAAAGCTAGGTTTTGCAGGTTTTGCAGAATTTAAAGCATCTTTTGCATTAAATATAAAAAGTTCCGAAGAAACTTTTAACAATCACTTTAATGAAAATTCACCTAACCTTTTTAAAGATATAAATAAATCTATTGAACTTATTAATGAAGATATTTTAGAAGAAATCTTAGATCTTTTACATAATGCAAATAGAATAGAATTTTTTGGAGAAGGCTCATCTAGACTAGTTTGCTCTGAGGTAGCAAAGAAATTTAGAACCATAGGAAAAACAGCCTTTAACTATGATGATAGTAGTATGATGTACATAGCTGCTGCATCTTTAACATCCAATGATCTTATCTTTGCAGTCTCTATGTCAGGAGAAACTATACAAGTATTAAAGGCATTAAATATAGCTAAAACTAGAGGTGTTAAAATAATATCGCTTACCGATTTAAGCAATAATTCTCAATCAAAACTTGCTGATAAATCCCTTTATGTTACTTCAACATCTTTTGTTCGCAAGAATTATAACATAGTTTCTCGTACTCAAGCTCTAATAGTTTCAGAGTATATATTTTTTAGATACCTTGAAAAATATATATATTAAAGTAAAATAAGAATGCTCAAGATTTTTTAATAGAAGCGCTTGGTTAGAAAATTTTTAAAATTGGATTTCTCAAGTTAGAAATGGATTTTATCTTCAAACTCAACCACCTTTTAAATATACCTGTACTAGAGATGGTGTGAATTAATGTAAATATGTAAGAATTCAATAATCTTAAAATATATAAGTCTAGGGACTGTATAAACTTTATTTTATACAGTCCCATATACTAAAAATTATACTTTAATTTAATTTTTTACTTAAAAAATCAATAACTATATCTATAATTATATTTCATATTAGGTCTAATTCTATATTTAAAAGTTATTAGATTTACTATGACTTATAAGACTTATCACTGTATCTGCTGCTTCTTTATATCCTCCTGCACTTCTAAAGCTCTTTCCTAATTTTTCTGCATTTTCTTTATATTTATTGTTCCTTGTAACCTCCAATAATGCTTCCTTAATGTATTTAGGGTTATTACCTTTTAAAACTATTCCAGCACCCAAATCAGCAACTCTCCTACATACCATACCTTGTTCTGATTGCCTAGGATACATAACCATAGGAACTCCATAATATAAACTTTCATTAACACTATTCATTCCGCAATGAGTAATAAACACATCTACATTTTGAAGAACTTTAATTTGCTCTACACTGTTTTTCACTTCAAAATTACCTGGTATAATACCTAGTTCCGAAATTGAAGTTCCCTTTCCAATTGACATAACAACGTCTAAATCACAATCTTTAAATGCATTAATACAGTTTTTATAAAATTTAATATTTTTATTATTTACAGTTCCAAGTGAAATATATATTTTCTTACGCTTTCTTTCTTCTTTTTTAATTGTAATATTTGCAACCGATGGTCCTACAAAATAATATTTCGAAGAAAAGGTGTCTACCATTGGCTGAAATTCCTTTGATGTATATACAATAGTGTTTGTTTCATTATCATTTTGAATTATAGAAATAAAGTCCTTAACATAATATCCATGACTTCTTAATAATTCTAATTTTTTATTAATTCGTCCCACGCCTAAAATCATACGGATAATTTCTTTAAGCCCTTGCTTCATCATTTTTGCTGTATATTTATTAAATGCAAAAGTTGTTGTTGAACATATATAAGGAATATCCAATTTTTCAGCAAATAATTTCCCCCAAAAGCATAAAGAATCTGATACAATACAGTCAGGTTTAATACTTTCTAATTCAGCACATACTTTTTTATCTAAAGCTATAGTTGTATCCACTACCATTTCTATTAAAGCTGAAAAATCCTTACCTATTTTTTTCTCATCTTGTGGACGTAATTCTGGAAGATAATCATCACAGCTTATAAAATTTGCACCTGCATCTTGAATTTTATCTTTAAATTCATTAAATGAATAATACCATACTTCATTGCCTCTAATTACTAATTCTCTTACTACTTCAATAGTAGGATTTGTATGTCCACTTGCAGGAATACAAAAAAATACTATTTTACTCATCTCAAATCATCCCTTATCAATTTATTTTACTACTAATCATTATTTTCTCTTGGAATTCCTATTTCTCCTATGAAGTTTATTAAATTCCTTTGATGCACAATTGCAAGTCCTCTATCTTCATCTCCTAATATCAATAGCTTATCTCCTGAATTAATATTAAAAACTTCTCTTGCATCTTTAGGAATTACAATTTGCCCCCGCTCTCCAACTGTAACAGCTCCAAAAAAGTATTTTCCTTTTGGTGGTATTACAATGCCTGACTCTTCTTCTGAATGGCTAACTAAATTATCTATTGTTACATTATATAATTTTGCAAGTTCAGTACAACTAATTATATCAGGTGTAGATTCGCCACTTTCCCATTTTGCAATAGATTGTCTTGAAACATTTATCTTTTCTGCTACTTGCTCTTGAGTATACTGATATATTTTTCTTAACCTTTTTAAATTTTCGCAAATCATATTTATCATACCTTTCATACTTATTATATTTAACTTTACACTTAATTTCTATCAACTAATCTTAACATCAAAGTATATATTCATAGCATTATTTTAAATTAATTATACAAAAATAATAAATAATTATGCCAAAACCAGCTTCCAACTACCTTACATTGCTACTACAAACAAATAAGCTATATATTACTAATTTGCTTTAATTTACACTTGCTTTTGAGTGAATATCAAGAACTTTTTACGCAAATAATAAGTATTAAAGTAAGGTGGTGATATATATGGGTAGTTCTCAATATAACAAAAATAAAAATAACAAGAGTAATTTTGGGAAAAATAGGGACAACAATAATAAAGATAAGGGAAACAACCAAGTAAAGTAGATAATGAATTAAAGCTTCCAACTAATAAAAAACTCTAATAAATTTTTCACTTCTTTTATTAATAACCAAAGTGACAATAAATATAGTATTTATTTTATATTTATTGTCACTTTTTTCATAGAAAATATTCATTAATTATTCTATCTAGTACAAATATTAAATTATTGTAACTTAAAGTAAATTTGTTTTTAATTGTATAAAATAAAAAGCCACTAAAATCTCAGTTTATTTTAGTGGCTATCATTATATATCAATAATTAAAATATAAAAGTTTTTTAAGTTATCCTAAAATATGTTTCGATATAAGCTATCATATTGTCTCCTAAAGTAAGATAATAATATACTGGTATTAAATATGATGAATAAAATAATTTTTTTGCTTCTTCTCTATTACTTTCCAACTCTCTTATTAAATTTTGTTGTTGTCTTATACTTATAACAAAACTTCCAGCTACAAATAAAATTTGTTCTGAAAAGAATACGTCTGAAAAAGAATCTTTATATGAAACTTTATGATTTTGTAAATTTTTCTCAATAGTCTCAAATTGTTGTATATAATATTCTAAATCTTGATTAATAGATTTCAAATCTTCTGGAGTTGAATCAGCATTTATGTTTATAGCACTTAAATTTTTTCTTATTGTTTCAATTTCTCGTAAACTTCTTACAAGCTCTTCCTTATTTTTCAAATCTTCAACTTTTGGTCCATATGGTGCTATTGGTGCTATTTGTTCTGGTGGTTGTGCATACGCTATATTAGACATAGTTAATGTTAAAATTATTGCGTATATTATTATGCGGCCTATTTTTTTCTGCATTGTTCTTTACACTCCTTTAACAACATCATCTTAAGTTATTTATTAATTTTATTTTATAAATCTACCATATATATTTTTAGTTTGTTTTAGGTATTTTATTCTGATAAAAATCAAAATAAAATCTTATTCAGAATACTCATTTTTAAATACATCTATAACATTTTTTTTCTCATAATTAAATTTTAATAATTTTATAGTTTGCATCTTAAATCAAAAAAATATATAATAAAGGAACCCACAAAAATCTAATAATTTGATTTGGGTTCCTTTATTAATACTATATTATATTTAAAGTAATAAACCTCTTTTGCCTTTTCTAGTTGTTATATTATATATTCCACTACTTTCTAGGAAGTATAACAGTTATTCTTGTACCTATGTCCTTCCTACTTAAAACACTAAAATATCCATTATGGCTATCAATAATCCATTTAGCAATAGAAAGCCCTAGTCCTGTACCACCATTCTTTCTAACCCTTGCAGTATCTGCTCTGAAAAAACGTTCAAATATGTGAACTACGTCCTTTTCATCCATTCCTATTCCATTATCTTGAATTGAAAAATAAGGTTCATTTTTATCATTTTTCCCACATCTTAGTATTATATCTTCACCTTTATCTGTATATTTGGCTGCATTTTCTATTAATATTCTAGCTGTTTGTTTAAGTAATGATATATCACCATAAACTTTTATATCTTCCGAATCTATATATGTGTATGCGTGATATTTATCTATCATTTTAGACTCTTCCAATACTTCTCTCATCATATCATTTAGAGAAAACTCTATTATCTTAAGTTGAGTTTTACCATTAATGCCTCTAGCTAAAAACAATAACTGCTCTACTAAGTTCTTCATATTTTCTGATTCACTTTTTATAGCTGCAATAGATTCTTCTAATACTTCTTCATCATTTTTTCCCCAACGATCTAGCATATTAGCATAACCTTGTATTACAGAAATAGGGGTTCTAAGCTCATGTGATGCATCTGATACAAATCTTGCTTGTTGCCTGTAAGATTCTCTCATCCTATCTAATAAATTATTAATTGCTTCCTCTAACCCTTGAAGATCATTATCTCCAATCTGAATCCTTTCATCTGATGTAATAGGACTAATCTTAGATATAGCATCTTCAAGACTTTGAAACTTTTGCTCATCAAAAGCCATATCACTAAGCCTACTTGCAGTTTCTGCTATTTCATTAAGTGGTTTTAAAATTCTTCTTTTTTTTGAAGTACCAAAGATCATTTCATTTAATAGTATTATTAATTCTATAATTCCAATAGCACCTATTCCTCTTATAAGAAGATTTAGAAAAGTTGTAGCCTCTTTTATCATCACTTTTCCATTATCAAAAATAACTTTATAACTTGCTGTTTCTATAGGATAAAATTTAAATGACCTTTGAGCATTTTTTACAAACTCACCATAAAAGCTTAATTCGCTTTCAATACACCAAACTCCAATAAATAAACCCACTATGCATATATCAATTAAAAGAAACTTGAAAAATAAATCTCGTACAAAAATAGAATTTAGCTTTATTGCAATAGATGTAACATTTTTATTTTTACTTTTTTTACTCATCTTTAATTACGTACCCCACACCACGAACTGTAGTTATTATTTTCACCTTAAAAACATCATCTATTTTTGTTCTTAAATATCTTACATAAACATCTATAACATTTGTTTCTCCAATATAATCATATCCACATACCTTCTCCATAAGTGTACTTCTAGTTAGAACTATATTCTTATTTTCCATTAATATTTGTAATAAATTAAACTCTCTATTAGTAAGCTCTATTTCTGTGCTATCATACATTACTTTATGTTTCATTTTATCTAAGGATAATAAACCACATCTTATTATGTCTTCATCCTTTTTTACTGTAAGTATTCTCTTTTTAAGTGCTGTTCTTATCCTTGCAAGTAACTCTTCTATTGCAAATGGCTTAGTTATATAATCATCTGCACCTGCATCAAGGCCTGATACTTTATCCATAACTGCATCTCTTGCAGTAAGCATTATAACCGGAATATCGGAAATCTTTCTAAGCCTTCTTAATACTTCAAGTCCATTAAGTTCTGGAAGCATTATATCAAGAAGAACCAAATCCACTTCACCTTTTTCTGCAATTTCAAGACCTGTTCTACCATTATTAGCTTTTACTATTTCATATCCTTCATGTTTTAACTCAAGCTCAATAAATCTTGATAATTTTTCTTCATCTTCAACTATTAAAATCTTAATCATTCTTAACACCCTTTTTAAACTTCTCTTTTATATCTTTTACGTACTCTGAAATCTCATTTAATACTTTATTAATCTTATCTGTATTAATGCTATTTGCATATACATAAAATTCTATATCAAAAAATAATCCAACAATAATTAAAGGTATAATAATCCAAAACATAAAAAATGAAAGTATAGCAACTACTGTAAGGGGAATCTTTAAAAATATTTTATCCTTCTTTTTTATTTGCAAGAAAATATTATTACCAATATCTATAAACTTACATATAGTCTCAAAAACTCCTTGAAAGCTATTTGGAGCTTCATGCTTATATTCCTTATTATTTCTAATTACTTGACTTTCCCCACCATACCTTGATTCATTAGTATAAAAAATGCTAATAGAAGGTTTTTCTACTCTCCCAAGCTCTTCTAAATATAATAAAGCATCTAATATATCCCAATTATTATTTTCTAAAACTGTTTTGGCTTCTTCATAACTTATATTCGTTTTTTCTCTTAATTTATCTATTAATTTAATTTTCTCCATAAATAGACCTCCATATCTATGGCTTAAAGAATAACATATATTATTTAAATTTTACTATTTTACTTGCTATAAGTATATTAATTTTTAAATAAATTGTATTATAATTTTACAAATAAATATCTGGTAGATAATTTGAATTTATTGCTAAGTAATTAATATGATTTGTTCCTTGAAAATTCAATAGTACAGCCTTTATAAAAAAATGTTATAATTCATATAAAATTATATAGATAAATTAAGGCATAAAAGTGGAATTTTATAAATAAAAGATGTGTATGAGTATGATATTTAATTTTGGACTAAACTTTAAATAAAAAGAAAAATATTAAAGTATAGTTTATAAATTAATATTAAATAAAATACATAACGTATTAAAATGCTTCATTATTAATATTAAGAGTATGCGGTATGTTTTAGATCATAATTCAAATAAAAATTGAATGGACTACATAAGTAATCCACTCTATATAGTTAGAAATATAATGGAAATTAGAACTAGACTAAGATATATAAATATTTCCTTTACCAACTATTACAATTCTATAGTCTGGCTTTAAAGCGGTTAAGTTAAATTTATCTGATTTAGGAGGAAGACGAATAGATTGAAGGATTATTTGATTTTCATCAAATACTTGTAAGTAAATACTATCAGTTTCAGAAATATTTTGTACTATATATTTATTCTCTGGTGATAAATTAAAGTCAGAAACTTGATAGACTCCTTCATCAAATATGTTTACAGCATATGCTGATTGAGTAAATATACCAAAAGATAAAGAAAAAGAAATTAAAAGCATAAAAATAAACTTTCTCATTATAACAACCACCTTTCAAAACTAGTTTGTGCGCATAGACATTAAATATACAAAATAATAAATAGACTCGAGCTTTGAAAATTGAATAGTACTGTATTAGAATTAAAGGAGATTGCTAGTTGAAAAGATAAATAAGTTTCAAAGTTTTATTATTTTTCTGATGGTTTTGTTTGGAATTCTACTTGGTGAAATAGCTCCTATACAAATTTATTCATAATATTTAATTATGCCATCATTAACAATAATGTTGTTTTTAGTATTTATACAAGTCCATTTAAGTGAAATATGAAATTCATTTAATAATATAAAATTTACATCTACATAAATTACTTTTATTGCCTGTATATATATTATTATTAGGTGGAACTAGTATATCTATAAATGTTATAAGCTTAGGTAACGGAATTGTCATTAGTTTAATAATGATAAATAAGATACTCTCCCCTTTTTCACTATTAAATTTAAAATTGGCAAGGATAAATAGGATATGTGAACTAAGCATATAGCGAGCAAGTAGAAACACTGGGCTAAGAAAGAACTACTAGGCCTAAGTATCGCCTAATTGTTTGAACACAGCGAGTTAACCAAAACCCTTGGCATAGTAGTGATTCTTTCTCCATCTTATATTTTCAATTTAGATTATTAAATTAGAATTGTATTCGATATTATATAAAAATCAGAAAATTAAGGATTTTTGAATAAAAATGTGCTTTACACTAATTTAATCTTAGTTTTGCAAAGCAAAACATGCTTAACCTTTTCATTCTTTCGCTCTTTGATTTTTCCATTATTTTTCATATCCTTCTTTAAAGTCCTTTTTAATAGTATCTGCTGATTCTGATACTTTTTCAAAAACATTATTTACTCCATAATAATTGATGTTCGAACCAACTAATGAATATTTATATCCACAGAATAATCCAATTACTAATAATACCAGAGTTGGTACAGATAAAAATACTAATAAAAGTATTGATATTGTTAATGGTATTCTTATTGGCTTTTCATTTTCTTTTTTAATCTCAAAATAATTCTCATTTCCCTTTTTTATAACTTTACCTACAAACTTAAATATTCTACCTATTATTTCACCAATTCCACCATATCTTTCTTCATGCTTTTTACTCTTTTCCTTTTTTTCTTGCTTTTGATCTTCTTCTTTAACCTCAATTATTGTAGTAGTTTCATTATTTTCTATTTTTCCATTTCTCTCTAAATATATAATAGAATCTACAACATCCCAGTTGCACTTTTCTAATACTTCTATTGCCTCTTCACGAGTTACATTAGCCTTTGCAATTATAATTTCAATCATTTCATTTCTTTCCATTTGATTTACCTCCATGTATTTGTTAATCATTCATCATGGTTATATAATACTGTCTGAAGATTAATCTAAAATATAAGAAAGATTAAAATTAGATTAAAAAATTAAAACTTAAAATTTAAAATTTTAAATTTAATAACAAAGGCTATCACAGACAGCCGTTTAATGTAAAACTTAAAATGAAATTAGTGTTTCATAATGAAAAACTTAAATTCATTATACATTCTACATTTTTAACTGTGTGACAGCCCAATTATTTTTAATTAACTTTTTTCTTAATTGCTTAAATATCTAAATTCTATACTTGTTAAA
This sequence comes from Clostridium sp., assembly GCF_017888565.1. Taxonomy (GTDB): domain Bacteria; phylum Bacillota; class Clostridia; order Clostridiales; family Clostridiaceae; genus Clostridium. The sequence continues at coordinate 77,586 of NZ_JAGHFX010000058.1, read as the reverse complement.
AGTAATGCACCAGCATAGTCATTATTGGATGCAATACGTGCAACACTTAAAAGAGCAAAATCTTCTGTCCTAATAACATTATTTAATTCAAACTCTAATACATAATGATTATATTGAAAATTTCCTGGTGAATTTTGTATTGGAATATTAACTCTGTCAATAGTCCTTAAATCTGCTATATTTACTACCCCATTAGCCCTAGTAAATAATGATGAAAGTCTGATTGCAAACCTATTTCCAGTTGGGGTATTGGAGTTGTCAGTTAATAAATGAACAAATACTTTAGCCCTTCTAGCCCTTCTAGCATCCCTTGGAACACTAAAAGTTAGTGAATACTCATCTGTATCCCCTTGAGGAAGAAGCCATCCTAGTATCCTAATACTTGAATTAGCACTTCCAAGAGGTACAGTATCAGGTGAAGTTTCTTCGGCATCATTCATTGTTCCAGCATTAAATATTAATGATTTAAATTCTAATTCATTATTAAAACAATAATCATTTAACATCTTGAATCACCTCAAAATTATTAAAAACCTTATGTTATATTATATTACACAGTTATAATTATGTTACTAACCATTAATTAATATATATTTAATCCTAGCTTTTTATTTTCTTATAAAAATATCATAAGTAATCTACTCTAAATAATAAAAAAACTTACTCATAATCTGGCTATAAGTAAATTAAAATATTAATAGCTAAAGGGAATCGCGAAACGCGACCCCCTTTAGTATGACTTTTATTCTATAGATTTCAATGCATCTACCATATTTACTTTTTTTAGTTTTAAATGCATCATTATCATAACTAATATGGCAAAAAACATTGTAATTAACCCAGAAATTATATAACCAATAATGTCTACAGTTGGTATCATCATCATATTATCCATTTCTGCTGTACTTACTAAAAATACATATAATATTTTCCCAAGGAATGAACCTGCAAGTATTCCTAGTATCGTTAGTATTATATTTTCTCTAAATATATACATTGCTACCTCACTATCATAAAAGCCTAATACCTTTATTGTGGATATTTCTCTTATACGTTCAGATACATTTATATTAATTAGGTTATATAATACAACAAAAGCTAAACTTCCTGAAGCAACTATTATTACTATCATAACTAATCCTAAATCAGCAGATTCACTTAAACTTCTCATCTTTGAAGCAAGTGTAACATTTATTACTTTATCATTATCCATAAGAGTAGTAGATAATTTACTATCATCTTCTCTATCTGAATTTAATTTTAGTAACTGTGCATTATATATTGGATCATTATTAAATATTTCTTTATAATATGCTGGTGATAAATATATATAATGTCCAGCATAATTTTCTATTATATTATCTACTTTAACTTCATGATCATTATTATCCGAATCTGTTACAATTATATTATCACCCACAGATGCATTTAAAATTTTTGCAAGTTTTTCATTTATAATTACACCATTATTTGATAGTTTGTACTGTGTACCACTTTCTCTATCATTTAATAATATATAATCATTTAAGTCATCTGTATTTTCAGGTACATACATAGTGGCAGTTTGCTTACTTATACCTTCTTTAGTAAATGTAACTGAATCTTGGTAAATATTTAAGCTACTTTCATATCCTTTCAAGTTCTTTAAAGATTCACTGTATTCTTCAGTTTCTTTTTCAATATTCTTATCATTAAATACAACCATAGCATCATATTTTATTAATTTATCAAATTGAATATCCATAACTGAAGAATTAGATTTTTCAAGAGCTAACCCTGCTACAAGCATAGCCATACATCCTGATATACCAAGTATTGTCATTAACATTCTTTGCTTATATCTAAAAAGATTTCTAAAAGTAACTTTTTGATTAAAGTTTAATCTTTCCCATAATGGTGTAATTCTTTCTAACAATATCTTCTTCCCAAGCTTTGGAGCCTTTGTTCTCATTAAATTAGAAGGATTTTCTAGCAATTCTCCTTTTAATACAATTAAAGCTGCTCCTACTGTACAAACTATTGATGCCACTAAAGATTGAATTATATATGATAGATAAAAGTTTATTTTTATATCTGGTAAAGTAAATGCAGATGAATATGCTTGTTTTATTATATAAGGAAGCATAGTACTTCCAACTAATATTCCAATTATACTTCCTGCAACACTTGCTAATGCTGCATAAACTATAAATTTTCTAGCTATTTCTAAATCTCTATATCCTAAAGCCTTTAGTGTTCCTATTTCCACTCTATTTTCTTCTACCATTCTAGTCATTGTAGTTAAGCATATAAGTGCTGCAACTAAAAAGAAAAATACAGGAAATACTGAGGCTATTTTATCTAAACTGTCAATTGAACCTTTATAAGTTAAATAACCAGGATTATCCTCTCTGTCAAAGAAATAATATTTACTATCGTCTAAATCATTTAACTTCTCTTTTTCTTCATCTATTTCTTTGCGTCCATCTATTAATTTTTCTCTATTTTCTTTGATCTCCTTTTCTCCGTCAAGAAGTTTTTGTTCTGAATCTTCAAGTTCTTTTTCAGCCTTATCAAGTTCTACCTGCCCTTGTTTTTTACCTTCTTCAAGATCTGCTTTTCCTTTTATAATTTCTTCTTGAGCCTTATCTAATTGCTTTTCGGCCTCTTCAAGTTGTACTTTTCCATCATTAAAGATACGAGCTTGCTCTTCATAAGCAGTTACTCCTTGCTGATACTTAATTATTCCAGATACTAAAACTTCTAATTTATATTTATTTTCACTTAAAGTTTTACTAGCACCTTCTATACTACTTGAAATATTAAGTGCTAAAGAAATATTTGCTGGATTTTGTTCTAAAGCATTTACTAATTCATTTAGACCATTTAGCCCTAAACTAGGGTTAGATATAACAATTTTCCAATATTGAATTTTCTCATTTGAAATTTTGTCACCTTCTTTAAGATTACTTGCTGTTTCTTTTATATCCTTAGAAAGTGCATCATATGTTCTAATCAAAGTATTTAATCCTTCTATTTGATTTTCATACTCTTTTGTACTTTGAGTTGGATCAATTCCTTGATTTAAAAATTCTTGTTTCGCTTTATCAAGTTCAACTTTAGCTGATTGAAGCTTTATTTCACCATTTAAAAATTGTTCTTTTTGCTTATCTAGTTCATTTTGCCCATCAACTAATTGCTTTTCACCTTCAATTAGTTTCAATTCACCATTTTTAATTTCTTGATTGTACTTTTCTACAGCTTCTTCATATTGATTTTTACCGTCACTAAGTTGAATCTTACCATCATCTATTTCTTTTTGTGCATCTTCAAGCTTTTTTTCACCATCTTCTATTTCTTTATAAGCTTTATCAAGTTCTTTTTGTGCTTCTAATTTTATTTCTTCAATTCTTTCTATAACTCTATTTGAGTATAAATTTTCAAGATATTTATTATTTTCTTCCATCTTTTCTTTATACTCATCACTATATGATCCGATATCTTCTACATTTTTAAATCTTACATATATCTCAGTGTATACATCCATAGATATATCACTGCTATTTAAAATTGCAAAATAATCTATACTTCCTTTTCCAACAGTAGTTGTCCCTCTAGATATATTTTCTATATACATAGGACTTTGTACAAATCCAACAACCTTAAAAGTTTTCTTATTAAAGTATTCATCTAAATCTACATCAGATTCTATTATATAATCATCGCCTATTTTTAGATTTTTATTTTCCTTTAAAGCATTTTCATCTAAAGCTATTTCTCCACTATTTTCAGGTAATCTACCTTCTGTAACCATAAGATTATTCATATTGGTAGAATCATTTGAACTATATTCCATAAATCTAACAACATTATTTGTATTAGTTAAATTCACATCTACACTATGTGTTGCATAGTAATCTAGAATTTTATCGTTATTTTCAAGTAACTTTAAATCATTATCATTAAGCCCTATACTAGATACTATCTTGCTATCCATTAAATTTTGTTCGCTAAAAAATTCATTTATAGACTCTTTTAAGTCTGGTCCAGTGGATTTTATTCCAGCATAAAAGGCTACCCCTAAAAATATTATAGCTAATATAGAAATGAATCTTGCTTTTGAAGATAATATTTCCCTTGTTATTGATTTTTTATATGCTGTATTTTTCATTTTTTATCCTCTACCACTCTATAGAATCAACTGAAACAGGATTTTCATTTACTTCAATACTTTGAACCTTTGCATCCTTAATTCTTATAACTCTATCTGCAATTGGTGCAAGTGCTGAATTATGTGTTATAACAATTACCGTTGTTCCTGTATTTTTACATGTATCTTGCAAAGTCTTTAAAATCTGCTTACCTGTTTTATAGTCAAGGGCACCAGTTGGCTCATCACACAAAAGTAATTTAGGATTTTTTGCTATTGCTCTAGCTATTGCTACTCTTTGCTGTTCTCCTCCTGATAACTGAGATGGAAAATTACCTTTTCTATGACCAAGTCCAACTAACTCAAGAGTTCTATCAACATCTAAAGCATTTTTTGTAATTTGCGTAGCAAGTTCCACATTTTCTTTTGCAGTTAAATTTTGTACTAAATTATAAAATTGAAATACAAATCCCACATCATATCTTCTATAATTTGTAAGCTGTTTATTGTTAAACTTTGATATATCAACATCATCAATAATTACCTTACCTTCATCACAAGTATCCATTCCTCCAAGTATATTTAGTACAGTTGTTTTTCCAGCTCCACTGGGTCCTAAAATAATAACAAATTCTCCTTTTTCTATTGAAAAATCAATACCGTTATTTGCTATTATAGTGTTTTCTCCAACTTTGTATCTTTTATATTCATCTCTTATTTCTATATATGACATTTTTCTCTCCCTTATCCTTATCTATTCAAAATACTAAATGTTATTAAATAGACATCTTGTTTGCTTAATACTACAATACTTAGTATAATTAAAATATAATGTAGTTACAATAATCATATATTTTCGTAATGTTATTAAATATACACTTTTGTTATTTTTGTTTATTTATTAACATATATTTAATTTTTAATAAATACTTAAAAGGATGATTTAAATGGCAGGAATTAAAGGAAATAGAAGAACTTTATATACTAAAAAAATAATTAAAGAAAGTTTAATTGATTTGCTTCAACATAGAAAAATTCATGAAATTACTGTTACTGATATATGTAAAAAATCAGATATTAATAGAGGCACTTTTTATGCTCATTATAAGGATGCTTATGACCTACTTAAATCAATAGAAGATGAATTATTTTATCAGATTTCCGAATATATTGAAGAAACTCCTGTTGAAGATTATAATAATGTTTTATTACTTAAAGCTCTTGAATTAATCAAAGAAAATAAAGAGTTGTGTAAGATATTATTTAGTAAACATATGGAAAATAATATTATGGATCGTATTATCTATGTAGCAAATAAGGCTCAAATTGATAAGCTTGTTAACAATTCTCAAGTTAATGAAGTATTTTTAGATTATTTTATAAAATACGCTATAGGTGGAGTTGTTTCAGTTATTCAAACATGGCTAGAAAAAGATTTAAAGGAATCACCTAAAGAAATAGCTAAAATTATAAATGATATTATTTCTTTTCATCCTTAATATTTTTACATTAAGAATAAAATCTACCTTTTGATATTTAATTGAAATAATTCATCTATACAATTCATATTTTTGTGCGCAATATATTAACTAAAAATTTAAAATTATAAAAAATAAAATAAGCTAGATGAAGTATTAATTACATAATCTAGCTTGTCTCTTATATACTTTATTTAAATCTTAACCAATTATAGTATTAGCTATTACAAATAGTAATTTCTTATATAGCGGGAATTACTAAAGTAAATTTACTACCTTTATTAAGTTCACTTTCAAGTTTAACATATCCATCATGAAGCTCGACTATATACTTAACAAGAGTAAGTCCAATTCCGCTACTACTTACTTTTGTAACACCTGTTCCTTCAACTTGCGAAAACCTTTTAAATATAAATCCTTGATCTTCTTTGGATATTCCTATCCCTGTATCTTCAACGGAAATTTCAATATTATTTTCAATTTCTTTAATATATACTCTAATTTCTCCACCTTCTGGAGTGAATTTAACTGCATTTGCTAATAAATTAATTACGCATCTTTCTATTTCATTACCATCGCAAGAAATAATTTTTTCTTCCATATCAGGATCAACTGTAAGAGTTAGACCCTTTTCTTCTATAAATTCACTCATATTAAGAGCCGCTTCTTCCACTATATATACTATATCATTATTTTTTTTATTAATTTTATACTGACCTGTCTCTATTTTAGAACTATCTATAATATCATTTATTATTTTTAACAGATTGCCACAGTTTTTACTTATAATATTCATATATTTATTAGATTGTTCCTCTGTTATACATTTATCTTTACTAAGTGTATTTATTAACTGCACTGTTGAGGATATAACATTTATTGGAGTTCTAAGTTCATGAGATAAATTCACAAAGTAATTATTTTTAAGCTTTTCTTTATTTATTATTTCTTCGCTTAACTTTTTATTTTCTTCTAGTTGCTTATTTAATTTTATCGTCTTTTTTTCTACTAATCTTTGTAATATTTTAACATAATAAATTATACAAGCACTAACTATTATTATTATAAATATATATACTAAATATGCAAAAGGCGTTTTCCAAATTGGATTTTTAACTCTTATATTAATACTTGTCTCTTTAGTTAATTCACCGTGACCATTTCTAGCCCTTATTTTTAAAATATAATTACCCGGTTCTAATAATTTAAAATCTAAATTACTTTTAGAATCTATATATATCCAGTCTGAATCAATTCCTTCAATCATATATTCATAAGTTATGTTATTTAAATTTTCGTAATTAGGTACGAAATAATCAATTGACAAATTTTTATCTTTATAATTCAAAACTAAATTATTACCATCATAAACAACTTTATCTTTTCCAATGTAAATATCACCAATTACAACTTCATTGTTATTTGACTTAGGAGTAACTATATCATCTGGATAAAAATATGAAAAACCATTTGTACTTCCAAATATCATCATACCATCATTAAGCTTAATGCTTGAATTTAAATTAAATTGATATCCGTATAAACCATCCATTCTTGTAAAGTTTATTAATTCTTCTTTTTTTATATCAAATTTATTTAACCCTTTATTTGTGCTTATCCAAAGATTATCATTATTATCTATTAAAATTGAATTTATAAAGTTATTTGTTAATCCATCAGCAGTAGTATACGAAGTAAATTTATTTGTTTTTATATCAAGTTTACTAAGCCCTATATTGGTTCCTATCCATAGATTTCCTGAATTATCAAACGTCATACAATTTATATAATTACTAATTAAGGAGTTTTTATCTAGAGATTTATTGGTATATTGTTCTATAACCCCCTTTTCTTTGTGGTATTTAACTACTCCTATGTCAATTCCACCCAGCCAAAGAATGTCTTTGTCTTTATAATCTGGCAATATATATTTTATATGCCCAGGGTTTATATCAAACTCCATTAACTCTTTACTATAATACAATTTTTCTCTAGTAATAATATTATAACTATAAAAATCTGCTGTAGATGCCAGCCAAATAATCTCTCCATCACTATATACATAATTTATTTCTGTGTAATAACTATCTTCAATTAGTTGATAAGCATACAATGATTCTTTGGTGTTAACTAATACAGCTCTCTTATCAGTTATAATAAGAATATTCTCATCATTTATTTTAAATAAACTCTTTATATATTGATTACTTAAATCTATTCTACTATCATCTTTATATATTTGATCCACTAAATTTCCCATTGTTTTATCAAATATATATATTCCGTTATACTTAGTAGCTAACCATATATATTGATTATCTTGCAATATAGAAACTATATTTTTATCACTTAAATATATTTCCTGGGGCAAGAAATCAAATTGATTATTATTATTTAATATATTTACGCCTTTATCTGTTCCAATCCATATTGTCCCATTAAAATCCTCATAAAAATATGTTATAACATTACTATTAAGGGAATTAACGCCATTACTATCTTTCTTTAATATATCAAACTCTTGTCTGTCATTTGAATATCTTAATACGCCCTCACTACTAGCTATCCATATATTATTTTTACTATCGCTTAGAATATAATTATTATTATAAATTTCTCTTTCTTTATTTTTATTAGTATAAACATCATAATTTTTTTTTTCTTTTAAATCATATTGTTTGATTCCACTATCATTAAATATCCATGCAACATCTCTTTCTTCTTCACCTATGTTATAATTAAGAATGCCATAGTTTGTAGAAATCCATACGTTACCTAAATTATCAATTTCTATATGACAGATAAATAAATTATCTGCATACATTTTAGAACCACTATAGACTATTTTTGAATTTTTATCTATAATATTTATTCCATCTTTTGTTCCTACCCATATTGTGTTATCTTTACCTTCTTCTAAGCAAGTTATATATGAATTAGTTAATGAATTTTGATCATCTTTATCATTATAAAAAGCCTCAACCTTTTCATTTTCAATATCTATTTTCATTAATCCATTTTCAGTGCCAACCCACATAATATTTTCATCATAACTACTCTTTAATAAAGAAGTTATTTTTAACTCCCCTAAATTATATTTATCTATAGAAAGGTCTTTCATTCTCACAATATTATCTTTATCTCTAACTAAAAAATCTAAACCCCGATCAGTTCCTATCCATAGATTCCCCTTCAAATCTTCCTCGATCTCAGTTATATATGTTGAACTCAAAGAATTTTTATCTTCGTAACTAGAATTATATATTTTTATCCGTTCACCATCATACCTATTAAGCCCATCTACTGTGCCTATCCACATATACCCTTTACTATCTTGAAATATTTTGGTTACATACTCATTTGAAAGTCCATCGTCAATAGATAGCTTCTCAAACTGCTCTTTTCTAAATGTTTCTGCTGACACCTTGATAGGAATTAAATTGTATATTATTACACTTATTAATAATATCCATATTAGTAATTTTGACTTCATATATTTACTCCTTCACACTCCTAAATCTCATGTATCTTTAGTAAGACCGTTTCTATATTTATGTAATTAACACTTCCCTTAAATCATACCATTATCATTATATTAATTCACCTTAATTTGCACAAAATATATTTTAATATATACCGCACTATACCTTATATCATAGTAGATATTATTAATTCTAATAAAAAAGGTCTGCTAGCCAATTATTTTTAAATCATTTGCTAGACAGACCTTTAACTATATTATTTATTAAATACTTTCTCTGTTGAAACCCACTCATCAAGAACTTCACTATACTTCCTAACATAATAATAATGAATAAGATCTATTTGAATTAATATAGGTATTTGTGCAGATATCATTCCTGTTGATTCTTCTCCAGAAAGATTATCTGTTATTATACTAATATCTGCGTATTCAACTATCTTACTATTTCGATTCCCAGTAATAAGAATAATATTTGCGCCTTTTTCTCTTAAAAGTTTAGCACACTTTTGAAGATGCTTATTTCCTCTTAATGTAAAGATAAATACAAGATCATTTTCTTTTATTAAAGTTGATGCCATTTCTATTGCATCTTTATCATATATTACTTCTACAAGCTTACCCATTCTTGAGAATCTAAACTTAAAATCTTGAGCTGCAGTAGCACTAAGACCTAATGCAAATATATGCATAAACCTATTATTATGTATAGCTTCACAAATTTTCTCTACTTTATCTCTATCAAAATTTGTATCAATATTATTGAAAATTTTAAAATAGGAATTTTGTAAATCTGAAGATATTTTATTCGACTTTATACCATTATTTTCTTTTAAGTGTTCACTATATAAATATACAAGTTCTTTATAATTATTTAATCCTATCTTTTTACAAAACCTAGTTATAGAAGCAGGAGAGACACATAACAATTTAGATAATTCATTTATCGATTTTGGTTCTCTATTATTCAAAAAATACTCTGCTATTTGCTCCTCTACATAAGTGAAATTTACCTTTGCGTGAGTTATTCTAAGTATAATTTCTTTTTCCATAGTATCCTCCAAAACAATTATTATACCTTAATGTTATATGTCTCTTATTAATTAATCAACTAAATATTTATTTTTAAAGTTTTAATTTCTCCACTTTTAAATTTACCAATATTGATAAATCCATCTATATCTTCTTTATTAGATATATTCTTATTGTTCATATTTACCCATTCATAGCTTTTGCCCTTTAAGGCTTTAATATTTCCGCCATCTATAAATTTATCTGTGTAATTCACAAATCTTATAGTAAATGAATTCTTATCTACTGGTATTATTGAAGTTACTACAATATCTTTCAAGTCGTTACAATCTATAATACCTTTTACTTCTTCTAGCTTATTTTTTAATGGATGCATAACGAAGTATTTCAATGTATTAGTAAACCTATTTATTTCTTGAATTTGATAATTTGGAATAGTAATGCTGTAGTTTTTCCAAATCTTATTTATCTTTGTTATATTAACTTCATTATTTATAGCAATAGCAAATTTAAATTTAAGTTTTTGTTTTAATTGACTATCTGGTGTTTCTATATATCTAAATTCATTTCCTGAAGCAATACCAGGTCTTCTAATTAAATCAGGTTTACCAAGGAATCCAACACCTCTAAATAATGTTAATGCAATATTTGAATTTTCTAATATCTCATATTCTTTTATTCCTTTTGCTAACATAAATACAGATTTATTTTCTTCTTCAATACCAACGAAATGTAACATTGGATATATTGGTGATGGCTCTTCTTTCCAACCAAGCTCTCTCCAATCATTTATATGAGCTGGAACATTATCTCTTCTAATTGTACCAAATGAAGTATCACTTATACTTTCTTTAGAAGTAATATCTGTTCTAAATACAGCTCTCATTCTGTGATCACAAGCTTTATTATCTATTTCTAAATAACATTCTATTATCTCTTTATTAGATAAAGTTAATATAAGTTCATATGGTATTTCTGTATTTCTTATATTTTTCTCTCTATCTTTAAGATTCATAGGAACTTTAAATTCTCCTGAAATTTTTATTTCCTTATAAAGTTCTCCATTATTAATATCTACTTTTGCATTTTCGAAATTTAAGTTATATCTAAAATCGTATTTCTCTTCTGGTGGTGAATAATCATAAGTATCACCATCATCACCTGATTCTTCAATATATAAGCAATCTTTTAGTTCTCTATTATTTATTTTATCTATGATATTAACTCTACCATCTACAACTTCAACTTTATAGAAACTATCTTCTATAAAATTATTAGAAGTTTTTTCTTTTATATTTATTTCTTCTTCTAATTGAATTACTTTCAATACTTCTATACTTAATGGCTCTAAAGAACATTTTATAGCAATTTTAGATACATAATAATATAAGCTCTCATCATATTGAGATTCATCCTTTTTAAGGCTTCCTGCATATTCTCTCTTTATGTCAAGTAGTTGATGTTCAATAATATTTCCATTTTTATCTTTAATTATAAAGTTTTTAGTCTTTGTAGTTACTATAATCTTGCTTACTTCTTCTCTATTGTGTGGTAATGTATTAAATAAAATTATATTATCCTCTTCAATGCCATTAATGGATTCACTTATCTTTCTTATAATATAGTCACAAGCTGAATATGATAGTTGATCCGCCTCTATAAGTCTTGCTAAAATACTTCTATTAGTTTTATCACTATTACATCCACATGCACTATCATGAGCATGATTCATTAATAATTTTTTCCAAATCTCTTCAATCATTTCTATCTTTGGATCAATACCTAAGTTTTGAGCAATAACCATAAGGGGCTCTAAATGATAAATTAACTTTCGTTCTACCTTATCATTTAAATATTTATGATCATATCTTGATGAATAAATTGATCTATGGATTTTAGAATTAGATGGATTGACAAATTCACCTTTTACTTCTATTAAGTCATCCGCTTTCTCTAGTTCATCAAAGAATTTATTACAATCACTTTCTATATACTCAAAATTATTTTTACTTCTTTCATTATAGTAAGCAATTCTTTCTTTTAAGTTAAAATCAACATACCTTTGGTCTCCCCCAACAGGTAATAGAATATTTTCAGTTTGAGATCCATCTAAAATAGTTTTCTCAAGCTTTTCTACATCATCACTATAAATTAAATTTCCACCATAAAAATATCCATTCTTTATGTTGTAAACTAGAAGTGAACTATCATCTTCACCTTTCCATATAAATTCTCTACTCGGGCAAACATCATTTGCTACCCCTCTCCAGAAAATGCTTCTATTAATATCAAATCCATTTAAAATCTTTGGTAAATCTTTAGTTTGACCAAATGAATCTGGTAAATATCCTATTTTTAAATAATCACCATACTTTGATGCACTCTTAATTCCATAGAATAAATTTCTTACTATTGATTCTCCATCTATAATTAATTCATCTGTTTGTGTATACCACGGTCCTATTAATAACTTTCCAGATTCAACAAGCTTTTTTACTCTTTCAAAATTACTTGGTATAAACTTTATATATTCCTCTAATATACTTAACTGCCCATCAAGAAGATAAGTTTCTAAATCACCATTTTCTAATGCTTCCATTACTTCATCCATATGATAAATTAATTGTATAATTGATTCATTTGAAGTAAAGTACCATTCATAATCCCAATGGGTATGTGGATAAACGTGTATTTTTTTCATTATCGGTCTCCTTTATTTAATATGCTCCTATATTAAATATCCACTAGAGCTTATTAATAATCTCCAGTGGATTTATTTATTTATTTATTAAAATTTTATTTCTTTTACTAAGTCATATAAACGCTTAGTATCAGTTTCAGTAGTAATATTATTTCTAAAATCATCATTTAATAATTCTTTAGCAATAGTACTTAATACCTTAAGGTGATTTTCTGCTCCATCCTCTGGAATTGTTAGAGCAAAAGCTGTTGTTATTCCTTGCCCATCTAAAGAATCCCATTCTATTTTATTTTTGAATTTTATTAAAAATACTCCTGGTGCAATAACTGTTTTATTTTTACTATGAGGTATAGCTATACCATCATTAAACCCTGTTGTTGCTTCTTTTTCTCTTTCATGCAATCCATTATAAAAAGCTTCTTCATCTTTTACATATCCATGCTTTTTAGCTATTGAAGCAATAAATCTAAATGCTTCATCTTGTGTAGTTGAATTTTCATCAACATATATGTGATTTTGCTCAAATAACTCTTTGTCTGAATTTATATTTCTTTCAATGATTTCTTTTGTATCAACTTCTATTTCTTTTAATTCTTCTATCTCTTCTATGTCTTCCTCTTCTACTGGTTTTCTCCAGAAACCAATTATTAATGCTGTTACTAAAATACCTGCTGATATACTTAAAATCCAAGTTATAAATGGAATTGGTTGTTCTATATACCCAATTATTGCTCCTAAAGGTGATCCAATTCCTCCATAGAATTTAACTCCGAATATTGAAACAAGTCCACCAGCTAATGCTGATCCTGCAACTGATGCAGTAATCATTTGAACTGGATTAGAAGCTGCAAATGGAATAGCTCCTTCCGTAACACCAACCATTCCCATACCAAAGGCTGAACTTGCTGATATCCTTTCATCCTTAGTAAATTTATTCTTAAATAATACTGATGCTAACCAAATTCCTAATGGTGCAACTGAAATTGCTGCTTGTGATGCTGTTTGTGGAACAAAATTTGCATTTGCTATACCAAACTTAGCAACTGTATCTGTATAAACTGCTGTACCAAATATAAGTGCTGTTTTATTTACAGGACCACCAAAGTCAAATCCAATCATTGCTCCGATTATTGCCCCTATTATAAATGGAGCCCCTGCAAATGTTTCATTTAATGTAGTTAATCCACTATATAATCCATCCATTAAATTGGCTATTGGAGTTCCAATTAAATAAGTTACTATAATCATTATTATCAATGTAGCTATTAATGGAATTATCATTATTGCTAATAATGGTTGTAGTACCTTAGGCCATTTAATTTTCTTTAAGCCTTTTACTAAATAACCAACAATAAATGCAACTAAAATTGCTCCTAAGAAACCTCCACCTGTTTGAGTTCCTAAATATGTTGCATCATTAACTAAATATGCTCCAATCATTGCTGGTGCAATTGCAGGTTTGTCTGCTATAGAGTTAGCAACAAATGCTGCAAATAATGGTATCATTAATTTAAATCCAATTTGTCCAACTTCGAAAAGCTTAGACATGAAGAACCCAATTTGAGTTGATTTATCAAATCCCCAATTTACTATTTGACCAAGTTCATTTTCTTGGAATGCAAATATATTTGCAATTGCAAGTAATATACCTGATGCAATAACCATAGGTGTCATATATGATATACCACTCATTATATGCTTAACAAAACTACTTTCTGTTTTTCCTAATGTAACTTTACCTACTTTAGTTCCCTTTGCACCAAAAACTGTTGCTTCCTTGTATGCTCTATCTATTAAACCTTCTGGATTCTTAATTGCATCTATTGACTTTACTGATAAAATTCTTTTTCCTGAGAATCTCATTAAATCAATATTTATATCTGCTGCTATGATTACTAAATCTGCGTCTTCTATATCTTTTTCAGTTAATACATTCTCTGCTCCAATTGATCCTTGAGTTTCGACTTTTAAATTATACCCCTTTTTCTTTCCAGCTTTAATTAAGCTTTCTGCTGCCATATATGTATGTGCAATACCTGCTGCACATGCTGTAACTGCTATAATCTTTCTATTCATAAATCATTACCTCCTCATCACAGTTCCAATTATGCCATCACTAACTCTCTATGTAAACCTTTTGAATCCCTTTAGTATAAGTTTTCTTTTTTTCTTTTTTTATTGAAAATATTTTCACATTTTTATTATTTTTTATTATCTTTTAATTAAAACATAATAATATTTTCATTCATAAATTACTTCTATAATTTTTTCAAAATAGATAAGGCTCTATTATATTATAATTTAAATTGATTAACTTCTTAATCACCGTAATTTTATAATTAACTTTTTTATCTGTTCTTTCAAAATATATTCTAGTTTTATATTCTAACTAATAAAAAGCTTTTATTATTATTTGTTAACTATGCTATAATATTTTTAAGTTTTTCATATTAGGGGGTGTTTTTTAATGAAGGGTTATAATACGTTCAGCCTTAAATCAGTTTGCTCTTTGCAAAGACTACAAAAGTCAGCTATGCTTTGTTTAGAGCTTAAACTGTTTAATTAGCTGAAAGCTTTATACTTTTTAAGTTCTGTAACACATAGTTTATTGTATTCTTTGCCTTAATTCTTTATAAAAAAATTAAGGAGATTAAGGAGTAAGAAAAATGAAATATGCAAAAGCAAATGATGTGTTACCAGATGAAATAATTGAATTAATACAAAAATATGTAGATGGAAAATATCTTTATATTCCTAAAAAGAGTGCTACGCATAAATCTTGGGGCGAAGAAAGTGGCATAAAAGCCTCATTAAAAATTAGGAATAATGAAATTTATGAAAAGTATCTTAAAGGTTATAGTATTCATGAATTATGTGAAGAATACTTTTTATCTGAAAAAAGTATAAGAAGAATAATTTATCTGCAAAAAAATTGCTCATAATTATTTCAGAATCATTTAATAGCTTGAATATATCTTATAACCACTATATTCTTATCTTGTAAAACATAAAATAAGTTTAATAAGTGAGGAAAAATAATGGAACCTTTTATTAAAAATCATGAATTTAACTATATAAAAAGGTGTATGAAGGATTTAAATAATTCTTTGGTATTATGCGTAGATAAAGATATTATTCAAGCTAATAAATTATATATAAATCAAAAAATATTAGATAAACTTTCAAATTTATCTAAGGAGCAAAAATATCTACTTGATATTACAAATATAAAAGAACAATATCAAATTGATTTTTATTTAGAAAAATTACTAAATTACGTATATGAATCACCTAGTATAACAAATGCACAAATCAATAGATTATTTAAAAAAGAGAAAAAATTTAAATTACCTAGTGAAGATATTCTTAATTCAAAAAATACTTACTTAGGATGGATCGATAATCAAATAAGAAAGTTATTTATTGTTTATAATTTAGATGGAAATCTTGTTGGTATGGCTTGTAGAATATCTAATCCAGAAGCTAAAAGCTCTCATAGATGTGTACTTTGTAATCATATTGGCAAAGAAAATGAAGTAGCATTTGTTTCACCTATATGTAAACAGTCATCTAAAGATGCTTATAAATCTATAGGATTTGATATCTGTTTAAATAGTAAAGATTGTAACGAAAGAATAGTTTCCACTGATAAAATTGAAGAGCTTTTAAAAACTGTTAATAATATAAAATAAATGGACATCTCAAAATGATTTTAAAGTAATTTTCAAATTATTTTGAGACATCCTATTCTATATTTTTATTGGAAACATAAAAATTTAGAAGTAACGTTTTTATTTTGATTCCCATTTACAAATTCTATTTTGTAAAATATCAATTATCTTAAACATAGTTATTCCTAGAAGGCTTATTAGAATTATTCCAGCATACATTCCTTCATAATCTACCTTAATCCAAGAGTTCATAATATAATATCCAATTCCATACTTAGTAGCATAATTTTCAGCCAAAAATAACGCTGCTATACTCGAACCCAATGCTATTCTAAGAGATGTAAATAATCTTGGTAAAGTTGCTGGAATATATATATGCTTTAGCATTTGAGCTTTTGATAATTTTAAAGACTTTGCTGATAATATTAATTCTTTTGGAATTTCTTTAGCACCATCTCTAACTGATATTATTATTTGAAAAATAGCAATAGCTATTATAAGTACTATTTTTGAAGTATTACCAAGCCCAAAAAGAATCATAAACACTGGTAAAAATGCTATTCTAGGCACTGGAAAAAATAAATATACTATTGGACTAATTAAATTGTCTATTTTATTATTTATTCCAATTAATAATCCTATTAAATATCCTAAAGTTATAGTTATTATCAAAGCTATAAGTAATCTAAATAAGCTTGTTACAAGATGGGTAGACATAACTTTAAATCCTACTTGATATAACTTTTTTAATACATCAATTGGATTAGGAACAACAAATGAATTTAATATTATATGAAGTAAATACCAAAATACTAATACTACTGATATAGAATAAATATATTTATATACTTTTTTAAACCTTGTCATAAGTCCCATCCTCAAGCCTTTCTAAAATAGTTCTTATTTCATTGCACTTATCAAAGAAATTATAACTTTTCCTTGCTTCTCCTTGCCCGTAGTATGGATTGTGAATAATTTCTTTTATTTCTCCATCTATCATAATAGCTATCTTTTTACCTAGGATTACAGCTTCTTCAATATTATGGGTAACTATAATATATGACATATTATATTCCTTTTGTATTTTACATAATAAATTTTGAAAGTTTTCTTTATTAATTGAATCTAGCGCTGATGAAGGTTCATCCATTAATAATAATTCTGAATTTAAAACTAATGCTCTTGCAACTGCTGCTCTTTGTTTTTCTCCACCACTAACTTCAGAAGGATATTTCTCTAAAATATGTTCAATATTTAATTCTTTAACTATCTTTTTTGTATATTTTTCTATATCTTCTTTAGATGAATTTCTTATTAAAAGACCTAATTGTATGTTTTCTTTAATTGTCTTCCAAGGAAAAAGACCATTACTTTGTAATATGAGACTAGTATCATTAAATTTATTCGAAATATTTCCAGATTTATTTTCTTTTAAATCTGCAATAGATAATAAAAGTGTACTTTTCCCACATCCTGATGGACCTATTATTGAAAGTGTTTCACCTTTAGCTAAAGAAAAAGAGATGTTTTTTAAAATATCTCTTTTCTCATAACTAACATATAAATTATTTATTTCTAACATTACTTAGCTACATAATCCTTTGTTACTATATCTTTGTAATCTAAGTTTAATTCATTTCCTTGTAATTTTTCAGTCCACTCTTCAATTTCTTCTATGTAATCTTCATCTGGTACTCTTGTTTTATGATATGTTGGTAATACAATTAAATCTTTTATTTGTGGGTTTAACTCTAACTTTGAAATTAAAATATCCTTTGCTTCCTCCGGATTATTTACTATATCTTCAATAGCTTTGTTATAAGCATTATGGAATCCCTTAACAACATTAGGATTATTATTTATAAATTCATCTGTAAATATAATTGCATTTGGAGTGTAGTCATCTGGATCTCCATATACTCTCTTTTCTAAGCCCTTAAGCTCTGCGTTTGAAGCTAAAGGTTCTGGTAAAACTGCCATATCTATCTTATTTTCCATTAAGGCTTGCATTCTTAAAGGCATTTCATTAATGAATACTTTTTCTACATTGTAATCAGTTAAATATTTATCTGCTAAAAAGTTTATTACACTAACTTCCATTAATCCAACTTTAACATCTTTTTTTTCTTCAAAATCCTTTGATAATACAATTGGGAACATTCCATCAGTAGTTGTAGTTATCTTAGCTTGTAATCCACCATTAACATTATTTAAGAATTGAATCATACTAAGCATTGCAGCATCAAGTTCACCTGCTTGAATTGAACTTTGCTTTGTAGCTCCATTTGTGAATATTTCTAATTCTAGATTTACACCTTCTGCTTCAAAGTATCCCTTTTCTTGTGCTAATAAAATTGGTGCTGAATCTGCAGCTGACATTACACCCAATCTAATTGTATTATTCTCTTCTACTTTTACATTATTAGAAGTACATCCTATTATTGAAATTGTCACAACTAGTGATATAGCTACTAATAATAAATTTTTCCTAATATTCTTCATAATGTTTCTCCTTTAGTATAAATTCATTTTTTCTGCTCTATAACATTTATAGCCTATTGCCTTAGTTATATCTGTGTCTTTAATTTTCATTTCAAAAACTACTTTATCATTTGCTATTTCTATTATAGTAATTTGATTTTTCATTCTATTACTTTTCATATCATCAATTGGATTACCAAATATATCTTTAGTTATACCACCAAAGCATATTAATCTATTATTATTTTCAAGAACTCTAACTGCCCCTAAATATGAACAATACAGTTCGTTACCTCTTTCTTTACCATACTGCCATACTTGCTTAACCGTCATATTTTCTTCATCTATTTCATATTCAACTGCACGACTATAGTTATTATGTGCTAAAACAGCATCTTCTAATTTATAGCTTCTAAAGTTACCATTATCAAATATAACAAGATTTCTATCATAAGTTAATGAAGGAGTATGTTGAGCATAACTAAACTCAAAATTATCACCTATTGGATTAAGTAAATACTTTTTAAGTTCATCATTCCATCCATAATGAGGCGCTAATATCCACTTTATTTCAGATGTATCCTTGTTAAACTTAACTACAGTACTTTGATTTCTAGATGATGCAATTATACAATTACTTTCTTCATCATATACTAGTGAGTTTAAATGTAACCAATCTAATGGATGGTTTACAGATATTTTATCAATAACAGTTTCTCTATTGAAATCTAGTATTTTTCTAAAATCCCATTCATTAATTACTTCTTTAGTTTTTCTATCTATCTCTACTAATAAATCCTGTTTAGTATTTTCTCTTTGAGTAATCGCTAAAAAGTTTCCATTTGTTAATTCTATAACATCATGATGTAAACCAAACCTTATAGGAAAGAAATTTTTTATTCTTCCAAGCATATCAATTTCTATAAACCCAGATGCAGTATAAGCTCCACAAATACCACTTGATATTGGCGCATCTACTATTAAATTTCCATTTTCAAGTCTCATAAACACGTGGCAGGATACCCCTGTGTATAACCATCTTAATCTTGCTTTATTATCTATGATAGAATATAAATGCTCTATAGTTTTTACAGCTTCTGATCTTCCTAAAGACATTGCTATCATTCCATCATACATATCACTTTCATCACATTTAATTAAATCTATACTAGGATATTCTATAGATAATTTTGAGGTTTTTATATAATGAATAAATTCCTTTTTATTATTATCTTTATAATTACATATAACTCTTATACAATTTTTCTTATCTTCCATTAAACCTAATATAGGTATTTCATGATCCTTCTTAAATTCCTTAAATTCCTTTTCAATATCATCTTCAATAAACACAGTTACTGAACACTCTTCTTCAGTTTTAAATTTCATTAAAGCTGATAATGGACAAGTTTCAAATGGATTCAATATTATAAAAGGATTTTCTTCTGTATAGTTACCTTCTAAATACTTACTCTCTATATTTTCCTCTATATCCTTTTGTTTTTTTAATAACTCTTCCATATGTTCACCTACTATAATCTAATTATTAGCGCCTAATATTATAACATGATTATATTTTCTAAAAAACAGATAAATATTATACACTTTTACTGTAATTACTTTTCCATATATATTAATTTATCACTCTTAATTTCTCTTCAAATATGTTTTATAGACAGTCCTCAAAGTTTTAGATAAAATCTACATAAAGGGCTAAGAGCAAATTTGTCTTAAGCCCTTAAAAATTATCTATTTAATAATTAAATTTTACTTTAAATAATATTCTCTAACTTATTGGTAATATTATTGTAAAAGTGCTTCCTTTATTTATTTCACTTTCTAAAGTGACCTGTCCACCATGCAATTCCACAATATATTTAACTAAAGTTAATCCTATTCCACTGCTACTTACCTGAGTAGAATTAGAACTCTTTCCTTGTTCAAATCTCTTAAATATGAACTCTTGGTCATCATTTGATATTCCAAGTCCAGTATCTGCTATGGAAATACTTACATTATTCTCATATTCTTTAATTAAAACCTTAATTTCTCCTCCACTTTCTGTAAATTTAACTGCGTTTCCAATAAGATTAATAACACATCTTTCTATTTCTTTAGGATCACAACATATTGGCATTTCTTCAATTTCAGGATCAATAATTAAATCAATTCCTTTATTATTAATATAATTACTCATATTTAATGCAGTTTCTTCAACTAAATATACTATATCAATATTTTCTTGCTTATTTATCTTATAAGTACCTGATTCTATTTTTGAACTATCTATAATATCATTTATTATATTTAATAAGTTATTAGAATTTTTCATTATTACATTCATATAATATAATACCTTTTCTTTAGTTACGCTACCGCTTTCATCTAAAGAATTAAATAGCTGAACTACTGATAAAATTACATTTATAGGTGTCCTTAACTCATGGGATAAATTAACAAAGTAATCATTTTTAAATTTTTCATTTCTAATATTTCTCTCATAAAGCTTTTTATTTTCCTCCATTTGAGAATTTATTTCTTTTGTTTGTTTATCTACTAAAGATTTTAGAATTCTTACATGATAAATAAAAAATAGAATTAGTATTGAAATAAGGGATATATAAATACAATATGCTATATTGGATTGCCAAAATGGTTTTTTTATAACAAAGTTTATAGAAGATGCTTCCGTTAAACTTCCATCACTATTAGATGCTTTAACCCTAAATGTATAGTTGCCTGGTTTTAACATTGTATAATGTGCATAACCATCACTATTACCACTAATCCATTCATCATTTACCCCATCCATTTTATAAAAATAAGTTATTCCTCCTATTCTTGTATAATCTGGAATGAAGTACTGAATAGTTATATTATTTTCATTATACTTAAGCTCTACATTCTTTTCTTTTATTGTGTACAAATCATTATTTACCAGTACTTTATCTAAAATTATTTTATCCTCTTTAGAAATTACCTTTTCTATATCATCTGGATTAAATGAAACTACGCCTTTAGTTGTTCCAAATAATAAATATCCTTCTTTTGTCTTATATGCAGCTCTTTTATTAAATTGGTTCCCATATATTCCATCTACTTCTGTGAAATTTATAAATCTATTTTCACTTAGAATAAACTTACTTAATCCATTGCTTGTCCCTAACCATATATCTTCATTATTATCTACTATTATACTATTTATATAATTGCTTCCTAATCCATGTTTCTCACTATATTTAGTGAAAGTTTCTTCTTTAATATTAAACTTATTTAACCCAGAATCGGTTCCTATCCAAAGGTTTCCTTTTTCATCACCTTGAATACAATTTATAGATTCATAACTTAATGAATTATTTTCTGATGATGATAAATAATTCTTAATAATACCTTTAGTTTTATGGAATTTTATTAAACCTCCACCACGTCCTCCAGCTAACCAAAGAATATTTTCATCGTTATCATCTTGATAAATATCAAAAACTTTATAATTTTCGATTCCACTTTCAATAAAATGCTCTTTATAATTCTCAGATTCATTAATATTGTTTGCACTTCTATAGAGCCCATCATGAGTTGCAACCCATAAATCCTTACCATCATTTATCATTTTCAAATCTTGATTAAAAGGAATAATTGTTGCATCTTCTACATCCTGTTTAATTACATCCCCTGTTTCTTTATCAATTGTATTTATTCCATTGTCTGTAGTTACTATTACTACTCCTGGTTTTCCTTGAGCAATATATTTTATTGAATTACTACTTAATGAATTTTTATCATTTTCATTATAGCTAAATCTTATCATCTTATTTTCATCTACATCAAAATAAATTACCCCATTTTGTTCTGTACCTATCCATAAATCACTTTCACTATCTTCTAAAAATGATGTTATACTACTTACATATATTTCATTTTTTTTTAATATATTATTTATTTTATTGCTAAATCGTTGTTTAACATTTAATATACTAATTCCATTATTTGTTCCAATCCATAGAACTCCATTTCTATCTTCATATAAGCATCTAATTGAATTACTTAATAAATAATTAGATTGACTAGGTCCTGACTGATATATTTTAGTTATGTTGGTACTTGGTATATATCTTATTAAACCACTTGAACTAGAAAACCATACGTCTCCTTTACTGTCGCATAATACTTTAGTTACATCTTTACTTAAATTATCTCCAATATCAATTTTATAGTTACCTAATTCATATTTTCCAGCTGTCACCTGAAATATATCATTTTTAGTAACAACCCACATATTACCTTCACTATCTCTATCTACTTGATATATGAATTCAGTATTATCAGTTCCATTTCTCCAATTATGTATATCATAGGTATTTAAATCAATAGCAGATATTCCATCTATAGTAGATATCCATAAGTATCCATTATTATCCTCATCTATATCTGTTATATGATTATTATTTATACTTTTATCAGTTCCATCCGTATAATACTTTATAAATTTATTATTTTTCTCATCATATCTATTAAGTCCATTTGCTGTTCCTACCCACATAGTATCATTACTATCCCTATATATTGAAGTTATTACATAATCAGATAATATATTATCAGACCCTTCGTTTTCTTCTATCATTGTAACCTTATAGTCAGTCCTATTTATAATATTTAGGCCTGCATCAGTTCCCACCCATATATTACCATGATCATCTTCATTTATACTAGTAATACAAGTTGAAGTAAGACTACTTTCATTATTAGTTTCATAGTTATATTCTATTACTATATTGCCATTATATTGATTTAATCCATCCTCAGTTCCAATCCAAATATAACCCAATGAATCTTGATAAATATCAGTTATGATATTATTCGATAATCCATCCTTAGTAGTTAAATTATAAAAATTCACTTTATCTACTTCAGCAATTGAACTTTTGTAAAATTCTATTTTACTAGCATAAGCTATATTTACATTACTACATAAAAACATTAATCCTATTATAAGTAAGACGATATTTCTTTTAAAAGTATCCATTTCTTCTCCAAATCTAATAAAATTTTGTTATTATCTCTACATACTTTTAACATTTTTTACCTTGATAGTCAATTCTATTAACATAAAATTCATATGAATATTGGCTTTATATAAACAATTTAATGAATTTTTAACATTTTTGTGAACAATTGATATTTTATAAAATTTATATAACTTAGTTTTTCAGTAGCCTATAAAAAATTAAATAACTTATTTAAATGAAAAAGAGCCTTTTGGCTCTTTTCTTATATAAACTCTCTAATTGATATGAATAGTTTTTATTTACTTTATAATAGGAATATTATTTTTATTTATTAACTTTCTTTGTTACTTTTCTTATTTATATTTCTTACTGGTACAAATTCTGATGTAGTGTCATTTGGATCAATATAAACATAGTCTCCATTATTATCTTTTTTAAGTCCTAAAGATGCCATCTTTTTCTTACTATTTCTATACTTTGTACTCATTGCCTTCACCTCTTAAATATTATTTTGATCTCTTATTTATTATTTTTAACCGTATAATAACATAGTATGTATGCATAATTACTCCTTTAATTAATATATCTTCCTTAAATACTACCTTTTCATTATGAATTTATTATCCATATAAAGTAGATAGTTGTGAATATTCTTCTTCAAAGGATTCTTATTTAAATTTAAAACGCCTATGTAATGATAGTGTACATAGGCGTTTTGCTTTTATTAAACTATTATGAAATTCTATTTTTTATTAAATTCAAATTATTAATATTTAAAATCTAAAAGCTTATTTTTTAATTGATCTTCAATATTCCTTAATTCTACCTCGGCTTCTCTTCGCTTTTGACGTCCTTCTGTTTGTATATTAAGTATTTCGTCAAGAGTTGAAATTAATGATTCATTAGTTGTTCTAAGGGTATCAATATCAACAATTCCTCTTTCAGCTACTTTAGCTGTTTCTATAGTTGAAGTTTTTAATATTTCAGCATTTTTACGTAAAAGTTCATTTGTCATATTCGTTACTTCATTTTGAACCTTTGCTGCATTAGTAGAATGAGCAACTCCAAGAGCTAAAACTATTTGGCTTTTCCAAAGAGGAATAGTATTTACAATTGTTGATTGTATTTTTTCGGACATTAAGGAATCATTATTTTGAATCAAACGAATTTGAGGTGCCATTTGCAGAGAAATCATTTTCGTTAATTCTAAATCATGTATCTTCTTTTCAAAGCGATTGCAAAGTGCAATAAAATCATTTACTTCTTGAGCATCCTGAGGAAGCCCACTTCTTTTTGCTTTTTCTTGTAGTTTAGGAAGTTCATCTTTTTCTAATATTTGAAGCTTCTTTTTTCCAGCTAATATATACATAGAAAGCTCTTTAAAATATACTTTATTTATTTCATACATCTTATCTAGCATAGCAATATCTTTTAAAAGCTGTATTTGATGTTTTTCAAGGATATTACACATTTTATTAATATTATCCTCTACCTTATCATATTTTACTTTCATTTGATTAATCTTATCTTTACCTTTTTTTAAAAATCCAAAAATACCTTTTTTCTCTTCTGAATCTTCGAAGTTCTTTAACTCAAGAACTACATTAGAAAGCATATCCCCAACTTCACCTAAATCTTTAGTTTTCACATTATTTAACGCAGTCTCTGAAAAATCAGATATTTTCTTTTGAGCACCTACTCCATATTGTAAAATAGAATTTGAATTTTTTATTTCTATCTTCTCTACAAATTGATCTACCATCCTTTTTTCCTCTTCTGTCAATTGGATTTCATCAACTTTTTCTTCTTCTGGTTTTTCTTCCTGTACTTTTACATCAAGAACTTCTTCTTGAAATGGTTCAAAGCTTAATTCTGGCTTTATATTAATAGGTTCTTTAAAATCGTCGATCATTTAAAATTCCTCCCTTTTACTTTAAACTTATTTTTTAAAATCTTCCTCTGTTAATCCTTCTTGCTTAAACAAAGTCTTAAGAACAGAAATATCTGTAGAAATATCTAAAACAATATCTTCAAATAAATCATCTAATAAATTTTCAAAAGCATTATTTATAATATCAATACTCTTTTCAATTTCATTTTTAGCATTTTTTATATTTTCTCCTTGAACTAATTGATTGCTTAAATCTTTATATGAATTAATAAGTTTTATTGTAATCGGAAGATAATGATTTATAAATTTATTAACTTCTTGAAGCTTTTTAGGATTTTTCTCAACATAATCAAGTATTTGATTTGCAATATTTTGTAATTTATCTAGCTTTATAGCTATTTCTTCCTTATAAAGCTGATTTCTTACTTTCTTTATTTGTTCAATATAATTTCTTCCCATTTCAATTATAGATTTTAGTTCTTCTCTTTCTGAATCACTTAACCCTTCATTAGCTTCTTCTTTTTTACTTAATTTTTCTTTATTACTTTCTTTAACAATTTGTTGCTTTTTCAAATTTAGATAGTCTCCATAAACATCATCATTTAACATAAAATAAGTTTTTTCTTCATCAATATGTCCTTCTATAAACATACCTAAATCAATCATTTTGTTTAAGTCTTTAAGAACAAACTCCTCTTTCTCTTTAGCAAATCTCGCTAAGTCTTTAATTAAACAATAACTATTATCTTCAATGAATCTTACATATTTTTTAAAACGCTTTAATCTCTTTCTTAAATTTATTCCTCTAAAAAATAAACCTAAGCTTAATCCTAAAAATCCAAGTAAAACACCAAAAGTAGCAAAAGTACCTGGTATAATCCCATTAAAAAATAACATAAAGATTAGAAATATAAATACCAAAACTCCAAAAACTACGCTTCCAATCAAGCCAAATATTGAATAAAGTATTCCTGATACTGTTCCAGCTGGCCTTTTGCTAATGTATTCTGATATATCATTTTTAGTTTTTTTGTTTAATAATCCATATTTATTTTCTATTTTTACATTGTATTCCTTTAGCTTTGATTTAAATTCATTTAAAGTGTCCTCAGTTTTACCACTAATATCTCTTTTTAAATTAACAAAATCTATAGCATCAAGTGCACTTTTTACTGTCGATACAATTTGATCTTCTAACTCAGAAAAATCTTTCCTACCCATAACTCTTCCTCCAGATTATTTTTCTTATATTTAATATAAATTTAAATATATAAAATAATATATCTCTATTATAATATTTCAGATTAATTATATCTTATTATTAGGTCAATTACAATTTATAACAACTGTATATGTTTATTTTTCTTAATTAATATAAAATCCCTTGTCAAAGTGATATTTAGAAGTTTATAGTTGATTAGTTAAAATCCAATTAAGAAACTCTATAATAAAATAAAAAACTATAATAGCACCTAAATTACTATGATAGCCTTTCATTTAGTAATGCTATCATCAATCCTCGTCATTATAAATGAAATAAAAATGGACTATATCCTTAAAACTAAAGATATAATCCATTTTTATTTTTAATTAATTATTATTTAAAGATTCTATTACTTTGCAAGTTTTCTTTTCTTATTAAATATAAATACCACACCTGCAGATACCAATATAAATCCAAATAATAATACATTTGTTGAGTTTACTCCACCTGTTTCTGGAAGAGCTCCTTCATTTTTACCATTATTATTTTCTGAAGAATTTTCTCCACTTCCTGGAGTATTCTCTCCAGTTCCTGGATTTTCTTCTCCTGCTCCTGGATTTCCTTCTCCTGCTCCTGGGTTACCTTCTCCCCCGCCTGGATTTTCTTCTCCGGTTCCTGGGTTGCCTTCCCCTTCTCCTGGGTTAGTATCAGGTTTTAACTCTAAGTTTTCTTTTGCATCTTCAAAATTGTTCTTAGCTTTCACAAAATCTGTAGCAGCAGTATTATCAGCATTTTCTAACATAGATTTTAATATTGATAATCCTTCCGCATATTTAGCTGCACTTTCTTCTGTATATTTAGTTAAATCAATCTCTTCGATACCATTAACATAATCTACAATCTCTTTATTATCTACTCTTGTAACTAAGTTTTTAATAGCTACATCAATCTTGTTAATTAAATCTTGTACGCTATCTTCACTACCTGAAACAAATTCTTCATTTGCTGAATTAACTAAGGCCATTAATGCATTGTAGCTACTTGTAGTATATAAGTCAGCTTTAAATCCTTTAGCTGTCTCAACTTTAGCATGTAGTGCACTTACATTAACTAAGCTATTTCTTAAGCTTAATAGCTCTTTTTCATATCCTTTTAATTCTTCTTCTGACATTCCATCTAAGTCCATAGATTCAATTTCAACTACTCTATCCATTAATGCTTTATAAGAATTATTAGTATAATTAACTTTATCTAATTTCTTTAATTCAGAAATGTATTTTTTAATACTATCACTTGAACCTATTAATTCTAAGTTATTTTTTGTATTTTTAATATCATCTTCTGCTTGTTTAACTGTGTCAATTGTACCATTAATCATAACTTCTTTAGCTTTATTAATTGCATTTTCATAAGCCTTATAAGAAGTTTCTGTATAAATACTTGAATCAGTTATTGCATCAAATTCATCTATTAATGATGATAAAGATTCAACATTTACTAAAGAGTTCTTAGCATTTAACATAGAATCTTTTGTAGTTTCAAATGCTGAAGGATCTTGAGGTTCTGTTTTATTTAATTCAATTAATGCTTCTAATTCTATCTTTCTATCCTTTAATAAGTTCCAAGAATTTATAGTATATGTTTTTTCTGGGGCTGTAATATTATTCATAAACTC
Organism: Clostridium sp.; assembly: GCF_017888565.1. Taxonomy (GTDB): domain Bacteria; phylum Bacillota; class Clostridia; order Clostridiales; family Clostridiaceae; genus Clostridium. The sequence continues at coordinate 48,837 of NZ_JAGHFX010000058.1, read as the reverse complement.
ATTAACATCTTCTACTATAATTTCTGCTTCTTCTCTATTAGTAGGATTATATACTAAAGCTGACTTTGCTGAATTTAATTCATCTATTAACTTTGTAATATCAGCTTCTGATAAATTATTAGCATCTTCCATAGCTTTCTTAGCTGCATTTAAAGCTTTTTGATAATTAGCCCAGGTTTTACCTGTATATTTTGAACTATCATCATTAGCAATAGCATTATCAATTTCATCTTGTAATTTAGTGCTATCACCCTTTAATGCTTTATTTTCTTTTGCTTTTTCTATTTCTTTTATAGCACTATCTACAGTTGCTTGTGCTACATAATTATTTTCTTTAATCTCCTTAGCGACTTCTATAGCTTCTTTATATGCATTTGCGCTATTAGTAGTCCAGTCTTCAGTATTTAAATTCTCATTTATTAATTCTTCTAACTTTTGCTTATCTACATTTACATCTAATACTGAATCCATTGATAATTCTACTAGGTTTGGAGTAACTCCACTCCACTCAAACTTAACCTCTAAAACATTAGTTCCAACTGGTAAAATAAATTCATTTGTAGCTTTATTTAATCTTCCTAGTGTTATCCACTCATCAGTATTCTTATTAGTTTTAGCAATTCTAACCTTTACTTCTGCATTTGAAATTTGTTTAGCATTTTGCATAACTCTAATATGATTAACTTCTGTTTTTTCAGATAATGAATATACAAGGTATCCTGTATCTTTATTTGGAATATACATTGTAGTAATATCCCCATCTATTAAGTATTCATATAATCCTTTTTCTGTATCTGCTACATTTGATTCAAATGTTGGATCATTTACTGTTGGAATATATTCACCATTGTTTATTTCAACTTCATTAAGCTTTGTCCATCTATACGAATAAGGTTGTGTTATTTCAATTTTAATATAACGAGCTTTTTTATTAATATCAGTTGCTTTTGCTACATTATATGAAATTTCATGTTCTGGGAAACTTTCATTAATAGTTGAATCATCAGATTCAGTATTAGCTAATTGATCTCCTAGTGTAATGATTGGTTCGCCCCATTCACTTTTGTTTGCTGAAGCATAAACCAATCCATCTCGGATATAGTCTTTATCTGAATCATGAGTTACTAGCTTTAATTCATTTAAGTCAATTTCTTGACCTAAATCAAGAATCATATAATCTCCAATAGCTTGTGTCTTTTGATATTTTAAACCTGTTGTACGATCTTTATCAAATAAGTTTTCAATTTTACCCTCAGCAATTGTTCCCATATTAGTTTCACTTACTGTAGGTTGTCCAAATTCTCTTGATAATACCTTAAACTCATCTAAATCAAAAGTAACTGCATTGTTTGTTAAATTAACTAGACGAATATATCTAGCATCATTATTTTCAGTTAAACTTCCACTTTCTATATTAGTCCATTCATGAGCATTTTTAGAAACTTGTAATGTAAGGTTTTCTAATGATGAACCCTTTACGATAGCTTCAGTTAATTCATGAATACGATCTAATTTTAATCCAATATATTCTCCATTTTCTAATGTAACATTTTGAAGTTCAACAATACTAGCATTATCATTATAATAATCTGCTGGATGTTCTTTGTATTTTTCTACATTAGTATATACCTTACCATTATGATAAACTTTTGAATTTACCTCAAACTCTCTAAATCCAATCCAAGTTTCTTGATTCACATTATTTCTTAAACGCACATATTGTGCTTCAATTTCTTGACTTGAAAGATCTATTCTAATTTCTTTTTTATTTTCAAATCGTTCAATTGGCGTGTAATTTTTCCCATCTAAAGAATACTCTAAAGTAGCATCCTTAAACCAATCCCCCGCATCTGCGGTTTGACCTTGAATAATATTAATTTTACCTAATATAATTGGTTCGCTTAATCTTACTCCCACATAGTCCCCTGCAATAGTTGTATTTACAGGATTTCCATTTTGTCTAACATTATAGTGAACACCTGTAGTTTCATCTCCATCTATAATATCAGAATCTTTTCCGCTATACACACTCCAACCATCAGTTGTACGTATTACTTCACTTGTAAATGTTGGCCCTTCTGATTCTTGTGGAGATGTAGCAATTGAGAATTCTCTCATAGCTGGCCATTTTCTTCCACTTCCAGCTTCTGTGCAAATGTATCTTAATCCTACAACATTATCTATTTCTATTCCACTAATTTTAACTGATTCAGCATATGGTCCATATGTTTTACTGTTAATATCTTGCCATGTTGTTCCATCAGTTGTGTATTGTACCTTTGCAGTACCAAATGTATCATCTTTCTTACTTGGAGTACCATTTAATATATCTACTCCATAAATTGTAGTTGGCTTACTTAATGATATTTGATAATATTGACCAACGGCCTCATATTCACCATTCCATATAAATGTATCTGCCTTACCATCAACAATATTTTCAATATTTCCTGAATATATATTTGATATATTAGTAGAAGGGGTAATTACTAAGTTTTCTCCACCATTAACTAAAGCATTAATTTTATTAGAAATACCATCTCTAACAGCTTCTGCAAATGGAACTAAACGCTTTGATCCTGGTTGAGCTTTAGTACTTCCATTAATAGTTGGTCTATCATGATTTTTACTATTCTCATATGCAACAGTTCCATCAGCGAAATTTTGGATTGCTGATTCATTATCCTTTTCTTCTAAATTCATTGCTGCATTGACATAATCTTTAATAGAAGTTGCTAAATCTTTTAATGAATTTGCGAATGGTGTAATTTGTTCAACCATTCTTGCATTATTGCTAGTATTAATAAATTCATCACTAGCCTCAATTATTATATTCATTTCATTTACTAATTTAGTACCAACTTCAATAAGTGACTCTCCACTACTTAATTTAGTTTTAAATTCATCTAATAAAGGTTTTATCTCTTCTGATTCTTCTAATACTAATCCATGTCCATTTGGTGCTGGATCTGAAGTATGTTTTGCTATTGTGTGTAAAGCTTCTGAAGCATCACTATCTATATATTTGAATGAATCTTCCCAACTCTTATCATCATCAAATCCTTTTACATTCCAAGCATAATCTGCAATAGCAAAAAGAGATACTTTTGATGGTTCTGCATCTTGCATAGGATTTGTTACTACACCTGCTAAATCCTCAATATTGATGTCAGTGTGTAATAAGCTTCCTTTTCCCATCATTAATCTTTTCATATTAATATCATTAACTGGCCAGTTTAGCCAGAATAAAGGACTTCTTCTACTGTCTTTACCTTCTTCTAGTCTATGTGTTTTAAAGTTAGTTAAAGTATCTTGGCTAACTGGTGCACATACTGAATTACCTGTCCAGAAAATTTGAACATCCTCTGGGAATTGGGCATCATAAATATTTAATTCTGAGTAATCCCCTTGCCAACTAGCATTATAACCTGCAGGACAGAATACAAAATCGTATACATCACCTTTTTCTTTACCCCATTCTGATAGTTCATTCATCATATTAACAACAATTTGTTTATCAAGGTTACCAACATCATCTCCTAGAATACCAAATTGTCTAACACCAACTGAGTATAATTGATCAAATTTTGCTTTTAATTTAATCATTTCATTGTCATAATCATTTGCATTAAATCCACCCATAAAAGGATGCGCTGTCCAAACAAATTTTGTTTTACTCTTAACCCCTACTTCTACCATTTCAGCAATTGCTGCTAATTCTTCTTCTGGGTATAATTCTCTCCACTTGCGTGTATGATATAAATCATCTTTAGGTGCAAAGATATAAGATGTCATCTTAAATTCTCCACCAAACTCCATTAAAGACATACGATCTTCATTAGTCCATGGAATACCATAATATCCTTCGATAAATCCACGAATTGGTGTGTCCGCATAATCCTTCATTTCAAAATTAAGAATTGTTGATCCATCCATTTGACTAAATATATGTTTTAATGATGTGATTCCATAAAATGCAGCATCTGTATTTTTTCCTAAAATAGAAATTGTCCCATTTTCTGATGCTAGATAATAAGAATCATATTTTTCAAATAAATCACTATCTAATTCATGATTACTTTGTACATACTTGTCTACATATTCACCTGATGAATATGTTCCTACTAGTATATTTGTTTTCCCATTTGTAATTTCATCTGAAACTGTAATATTCTTATCCTTTGATTCTAAAACTTCAGTCATACGATTTTTAGTAGCATCATCAATTGTACTATCATATACTACATTAACATCTTTACGTATTACAAATTCATCTCCTGTGTATTTTACTTCATGAGGGTTTGGATAAATTTCATATCCAACTTTTTCTTCATTTTCCTCTACTCTTGTTGTCCCATGAACCACAGATGGTTGAACCAAACCGAAAGTCATAGCAACAGCTAAAATAGAACTCAGTAATTTCTTACCTTTAATCCTCATACTATTTCCTCCCTAATAAATAATATTAAAAGGCTTTAAATGATATCTTGTATTGTTGTTACCTATTTTTTCTATTTATATTGTCCTTTATATAAATTCATTTAAGATATATATATTTATACAAAAAAAAGCTCTCTTACAAATCTTGTAAGAAAGCTAATGCCCAATTGGTAACACGCTATACAAAATATACACAAATATTTCCTTTTGTTCTATATTATATAATGAAAACGTATTTCTGTAAACATTTTTCTCATTTTTCATTCTTTTTTTAATAATTATAATTTTCTGCCAAATTAATATAATACAAATTTTATATAAATAAAGGCAATTATTTTTATTATAGTTAAAATTATATTCTAAATCCATATTCCTAAAAAAGTTATCTATTATTTAATTTAATACTTAATGCTATACAGATATTATCACCTTATTTTATAAATTTTAATATTATCTTCATCTACATCTTCTTTGTTAATATTAATAACTTATATTTTGTTATTTTTTTATTTGCTTAACAAATAATAAGAAAAAAAGTAGAATTATATATAGATAAATTATCTTAAGAAAGGAGAAGATGTTAACTTGGATTACATAATTAATATATTAATTCAATTTATGGATAGAGCCGTATTACTTCTTGCATGTTTATTTACTATAACTAGATTACAAAGTTTCAGAAATATATTTCAAAGAGATACCTATAGAAAAAAGGATTACTTAATTGCTTGTACAGTCTTTTCTATATTTGCAATACTATCAACATATACAGGCCTTAATGTAGAAGGGTCTTTAGTAAATGTTAGAACTATCACTATAGTATCTGGAGGAATAATATTTGGTCCAGTTGTTGGAATAGTAACAGGAGTAATATCCGGAGTTCATAGATATCTAATAGATATAGGAGGAATAACTTCTATTCCCTGCCTAATAAGCAGTATATGTGCTGGAATAATCTCTGGGTATATTAATAGAAAAATAAAAAGAAACTATAGATGGATAGCAGGAATAATAGCTGGAATGTTTTCCGAGACCATTACAATGATACTTATACTTCTATTAAGTAGGCCCCACTCATTGGGTTATGACATAGTATCTAAAATCGCAGCTCCAATGATTATTGGGCAAATATGTGTGGGATTTATTGTTTTATTAGTTCAAAGTATAGAAAATGATAAGGAAAAGATTTCTGCTAAGCAAGCAAAACTAGCATTAGATATCGCAAATAAAACTCTTCCTTATTTTAGAAAAATAAATAGTGAGTCTTTAAATAAAATATGTACAATTATAAAAGAGGATATTAAAGCTGATGCTGTTTCAATAACTGACACAAAAAATATATTAGCTTATAGTGGTATTGGTAAAGAATATTATAATATTGGTCATGAAATTATAAATTCTGAAACAAAAGAAGCTATCAGTAGTGGTAAAATAGTTATAAAAAATACTGGTTTTAAAGAAAAAACATCACTTTTAAAATCAGCAATTATTATACCTCTTAAAGAGAAAAATGAAGTTATCGGTGCTTTAAAAATATACTATAGAGCTTCTAATAACATAACTTATACTGTAGAAACTCTTGCTGTGGGACTTTCACAAATTATTTCAACTCTTATGGAGGTATCAAAAGTTGAAGAAATGAAGGAAATGGCTAATAAGGCAGAGCTTAAAGCCCTTCAAACACAAATTAATCCTCACTTTTTATTTAATGCATTGAATGCTATAGCTTCTTCTATAAGAATAAATCCTAATAATGCAAGAGAACTTATAATAAATTTATCAAGTTATTTAAGATTTAATTTAGAATTAAACAGTGAATTTATAGATGTAAAAAAAGAACTTAAACAAGTAAAAGATTATATTGAAATAGAAAAGGCTCGATTTGGTGATAAATTAAATGTTATCTATGATATAGATGATGTTGATATTAAAATACCAAGCCTTACAATACAACCTTTAGTTGAAAATGCCATAGTCCATGGAATTTTAAAGGATAATCATAATGGAACAGTTAAAATAAGTTTAAAGGATGAGGATGAGAAAGTTAAAATTTCTATAATAGATAGTGGTTTAGGAATAAGTGAAGAAATGATAAATAATATTTATACTGATAATGTTCCAGAAAAGAAAATAGGTCTTTATAATGTTCATTCAAGAATTAAGCTTATTTATGGAGAAGGTCTTAACATAAAAAGACTAGATAAAGGAACTATGATAGAATTTTATATAAAGAAAAAAATATAAGAGGGTGAGATATATGAAAGCAATAATAGTTGATGATGAATTCTTAGCAAGAGAAGAACTTAAATATTTTATTCAAAATTACAGTAAAATAGATATAGTCTCAGAATTTACAGATGGAATAGAGGTTCTTAAATTTATTCAAAATAATGAAATTGATGTTATATTTTTAGATATAAATATTCCTTCATTAGATGGTGTTTTACTTGCTAAAAGTATAAGTAAATTTACAAAAAAACCTTATATAGTTTTTATAACAGCATATAAAGAACATGCTGTTGAAGCCTTTGAAGTTGAAGCTTTTGATTATATTTTAAAGCCTTATTCAGAATCTAGAATTGTCTCAATGTTAAAAAAGTTAGAAAATCTTGATAATAACTCAAAAAGTAATTCTCCTAAACATAGCATATCAAATAAGATAAATCTATGGAAAAATGAAAAAATAATAGTTGTAGATATTAATGATATATATTATTGTGTAGCAAGAGAAAGAATAACTTATGTTTTTACTAAAAATGAGGAGTATTCAGTTAACCTAAGTATATCTGATTTTTATGAAAAACTCTCTAAAGATATATTCTTTAGATGCCATAGATCCTATATAGTAAATGTCAATAAAATAAGAGAAATAATACCTTGGTTTAATAGTACCTATAATTTGAAACTTCAAGATATTGATTATGAAGTACCTGTAAGCAGAAGTAATGTAAAAGAATTCAAGCAACTCATGCATATATAATTGCATTCTATTCAAACTTTTTTGTATTTCATTCATAAAATAATAATTTTATCTTTTACGGATTTATAATGAAAACATAAACAGTGTTTCGTTATAAAAATTAGTAAATGCTATATATGTAAAAATAAAATTAGAGGTGAATGAGATGAAAAAAGTATCAGAAAATCGTTGGTTAATAGTTTTAGGTTCAGTAATTACCCAACTTGGATTAGGTACAATTTATACTTGGAGTTTATTTAACCAACCCCTAGTAAATAAATTTGGCTTTCAATTAAATAAGGTTGCTATTACCTTCTCCATAACTAGTTTTGCTTTAGCAGTATCTACATTAGCAGCTGGTAAACTTCAGGACAAGCTAGGAATTAGAAAACTTACTTCAATTGCAGGCTTAATATTAGGACTTGGCTTAATATTAACATCATTTGATTCTTCATTACCTATGCTTTATATTACAGCAGGTGTAATAGTTGGAGCTGCCGACGGTATAGCATATATTACAACACTTTCAAATTGTATTAAATGGTTCCCTGATAAAAAAGGACTTATTTCTGGTATTTCAGTAGGAGCTTATGGAACAGGTAGTTTAATTTTTAAATATATAAATGGAAGCCTAATTAATAATGTCGGAGTTTCACAAGCATTTTTATACTGGGGTCTTATAGCTATGGCTTTAATATTAATAGGTTCTCAACTTTTAAAGGATGCTCCATTAGTGATCAGTAATTCTAAAGATAATAAAAACACAAAGGAGTTTACAGTAAAAGAAATGCTTAAAACAAAAGAAGCTTATGCTTTATTTGTAATATTCTTTTCAGCATGCATGAGCGGTCTTTATCTAATAGGGATAGTTAAAGATATTGGTGTTGAACTAGTTGGACTGACACCTGATGTAGCCGCAAATGCAGTTGCTATGGTAGCAATATTCAATACAGCTGGAAGAATTATATTAGGTGCCTTATCAGATAAATTCGGTAGATTAAAAGTAGTAATACTATCACTTTCAATTACAACTATTTCAGTATTTATACTAAGCTTCATGCATTTAAACTTTGCTATATTCTTTGCCTGTGTTGCATCAATTGCATTTTGTTTTGGAGGAAATATTACAGTATTCCCTGCCATAGTAGGAGATTTCTTTGGTGTTAATAATCAAACTAAGAACTATGGAATTATATATCAAGGGTTTGGCTTAGGAGCAATTTCAGGTTCATTTATATCATCATTAACAGGAGGCTTTAAATCCACATTCATAGTTATTGGAGCCTTATGCTTAATATCAATAATTTTAGCTTCTACAATACAATCTGTAAAATCAAATCAAAAAGTTAGACGTAGTACTAAGCTTGTAAAAAAAGTTGCATAATATCCTTGATATTTATATATGAACCTTTTAAAAAGGAGCTGTCGCACAATTAAAATGGCTTTCTGTGACAACTCCTTTTTTGTATAAATTTAAATATTTGAATTAGATTATACTTATATTATTTTTTAAAGTTCTTTATACTTTTTGCTTGTTCCTTTAGCTTTTTCTACTGGGTATTTCTTTTCATTCTTATCCATTTTCTTATTCATTATGTCGTCTATATTTACACCTAAAGAATCTGACATATGTAAGCAATATATCATAACATCTGCTAGTTCTTCGCATACTTCTTCTTTATTATAATTATCATCCCAAAGGAAATGTTCTAATAATTCAGCTGACTCAATGCTTATTGCCTTTGCTAAATTGGCAGGCGTATGAAATTGTGACCATTCTCTATCATCTCTAAATTTTTTTATTCTATTTCTTATTTCTTCCACTTATATTATCTCCCTTCTTAACATTTGTGTACTATTTTTTAATTATTACTATTAGACTAAAGTTAAAGAACATATATAATCAAATTCTAATATTTCACTTTCAAAAATATCTAATAAGAATTCCATTACTGCATCAGAATTATTACCTATAATTCTTGAAAAAATTACAATATAATCTTTTACATCTTGGATACTAATTTCTTTTTTTACATTAATACTATATCTTAAAAATACAGCATGTCTTATAAATAAATATTCCAATATAATCAATTCGATAGAAATAATCATTTCTTCTAAATCATCACTAACACAACTACTCAAAACTTTTGATACAATGCAGTTTTCAATTAAATTATCATACTCTTTAAATAAATCCTTAAAGTCCTTCCACTCTTTTAAAAGATATTCTATATTAATTTCTTTATTAAATTTATAAATATCCTTTAAAGCTTCTTTAAAAATAGAAACATTTCTATAGTTTTCTATTATATCTATAAATAATGAATTTATTTCTTTTAAACACTCTGCAGTATCTTTACTCTCATAGCATTTGTATTTGTTTAATTCTTCTTTTATATAATTTTTAGATCTATATTTATCTAAAAACTCTATTAAATCTTCATAAGTTAAATCATCACTATCCATCATATTAAGAAGAATATTATAAGAAATGATAAGCTTACCTTCTATACTTATTTCATCTTTTTGGAGTATATTAACTAAGCTCTCTCTTATTTTTAAACAGCCTAAATTTTCAATATAAGAAAGATAATCATTAAACTCTATATAATTTTTTTCTTTCATATCACTAATTATATTAACTACTTCAGGACATGAACATGATAAAGTAAGTTCTTTTACATCCTCAAATTTATTTTCTATTCTAGGGAAGTTCTTACAAGTTAAAGATAAATTTTCATCACCATGGTTTATAACTATATTACATAGCCCTTCTTCACTTAATAAAGGACACTTCCCCTTTGTCTCTTTTTTTATTAAATATGTATTTTCCCCATTAATTTTTATAAACCTTACATTATCTAAAAGATAATTAAGATCATCTTTTTCCCTCCACTTATTATAAGTTTTAGTATCTACATTTATATCCCACCCTTTACAACAAGTGAACTTACATTTATCTGCTGTACACTTAAATTTATCATATCCTTTTATCTTTAAGATATTTTCTATTTTGTTCATATATTAAACTCCATATTCAAATTTAATTTTAATATACTTATTATAATAAACTTCCTTTGCTTTGTATTGTTTTTTATTAAAGGTTACACAGTTAAAACAAATAATATTTTGATAGTCATAATAAAATAAGTATAAAAAAGACTTTAATTAATTTTGACATCTCTCTGAAATATATGTATAATATATCCTATAAACGAATTATAAATATATATTTACAAAAATTATTCGGATATAGTGAGGTAAAAATGGATAACGTTTTTGATTATGAAGATATACAACTAATACCAGCAAAATGCATAGTAAACAGTCGTTCTGAATGTGATACATCTATAACTCTTGGAGGAAGAACTTTTAAATTACCTGTAGTTCCAGCAAATATGCAAACTATTATAGATGAAAAAGTCGCAGTTTATCTGGCAGAAAACGGATATTTTTATATAATGCACCGTTTCAATCCAGAGAGCAGAATACAATTTATTAAAGATATGAAAGCAAAAAATTTATTTTCTTCTATAAGTGTTGGAGTTAAGGATGAAGAATATGCATTTATCGAACAATTAGAAGGAGAAAACCTTTCACCTGAATATATAACAATTGATATTGCTCATGGACATTCTAATGCAGTTATTAATATGATTCAGCATATAAAAAAGCATTTACCTAAAAGTTTTGTTATTGCAGGAAATGTAGGAACCCCAGAAGCAGTAAGAGAGTTAGAAAATGCCGGTGCAGATGCTACAAAAGTAGGGATTGGTCCTGGAAAAGTATGTATTACTAAAATTAAAACAGGCTTTGGTACAGGTGGCTGGCAATTAGCTGCACTTCGTTGGTGTGCAAAAGCTGCAACTAAGCCAATTATTGCAGATGGAGGTATTCGTACTCATGGTGATATCGCTAAATCAATTAGATTTGGTGCCTCTATGGTTATGATAGGTTCTCTGTTTGCTGGACATGAAGAATCTCCAGGTGAAACTGTTGAAAAAGACGGAAAGCTTTATAAGGAATACTTTGGTTCTGCTTCCGAATTTCAAAAAGGTGAAAGAAAAAATGTTGAAGGAAAGAAAATGTTTGTGGAATATAAAGGTTCATTAAAAGATACCTTAATAGAAATGCAACAAGACCTTCAATCATCTATTTCCTATGCAGGAGGCAAAAAACTAGATGCAATAAGAACTGTTGATTACGTAGTTGTTAAAAATTCAATTTTTAATGGCGATAGAATATATTAGAATCATTCAAAAAATGAATCTACTACTGATCTTTAAACTAGTAGTAGATTCATTTTTATTTCTTCTAAATTTATCTTAGTTAGATATTCATTTAAGTATCCATATTATTTTTATATTCTATCATTAATTAACAGCTTTTGGCTTGATTCTAAGCCAATTAGTTTTAATTGTCTTTTTTCTTTTACAAATATAGATTTATACATCTTTCTTTCATTTTTCTCAAATATAATAATTCTTGTCCCTTCATTATCCGATTCAACATACATATTATAATCTTGTACATTAATTTTTTCAGCAATTTTGCTAATTTCTTCATAACAATCCCCCTTCCAGGTTATCTAAACACTACTCCCTCCTGTCACTTAACTCACAAGATAATATCTCAACAAATTTTGTAGAAGCTAATGAAAGTGGCACACTCTTTAAATAACAAACTCCAATACTTCTACTAGGTATTTTTTCTAAAACATTAACCTCATACAATAATCCTTTTTCTAAATAATCCTTCGAGAACTCCTTTACTACACAAGCAATACCTAAATTTATCTTTGCAAACTCCAATAATAAATCAAAAGATCCAAGTTCAAATTCTGGTGAGATTTTTATCCCCTTTGATAGCATGAATTTCTCTACATATTTTCTTGAATTTGAATTAGGTTCTAGAAATATCAAAGGATATTTAACCATTTCTTCTAATGAAATTTTCTTCTTTGTTAATTCCTTATACTTATCTCCACAAACAAAAATATCTCTAACTTCCCCACAAGTTATAAATTCTAATGAAGGATCATCAATTGGTAAGTTGCAAATTGCAATATCAATTTCCCCTGACTTAATTAAAGCGCATAATTCTAATGTAGTTCCATTTATAATCTTAAATTTAAGATTAGTATATCTATTATGGAAAACCTCTAAATACGGTAGCAAAAAATACTTAGATATAGTATCTCCTACACCAATCTTTAATTCTCCAACAGTTAAATCTTTAAATTCTAATATTTTTTCTTCTCCTACATTAATTAAATTAATTGCTGAATTTACATATTCAAATAAGAGACTTCCTTCATTAGTTAAGGTTACTCCCTTTGATGTTCTATTAAAAAGTCTAATATCTAATTCTCTTTCTAATTGCATTATAGCTTGACTCACTGCTGGTTGTGTCATGTAAAGCTCATTTGATGCTTTAGAGAAACTTTTACTTTTTCCTACCTGACAAAACACCTTATATAAATCTAATTTAGTAATCATATAAGTACTCCTTATACCACATATTCATTCTATTTATTTTACTTATATCATTTTTTGAGGTATATTACAATAGTAAGAATATTTGAAAATAAATTTAAATTGTTAGGAGAGATTATTTTGGAAAGAGTTGTTGGTACAGTTGTTAGAGGACTTCGTTGCCCAATCATTAAAGAAGGCGATAAAATTGAAGATATAGTTGTAGAAAGTGTACTTAAAGCTTCAGAAACTGAAGGCTTTACTATAAACGATAAAGATATTGTTACTGTAACTGAATCAATAGTTGCACGTGCACAAGGAAATTATGCTTCTATAGATAATATTGCTACAGATGTTAAATCTAAATTTGGTGACGATACTATTGGTGTAATCTTCCCTATCTTAAGTCGTAACCGTTTTGCAATCTGCCTTCGTGGTATAGCAAAAGGAGCTAAGAAAATAGTATTAATGTTAAGCTATCCATCTGATGAAGTTGGAAATCACTTAGTTGATTTAGATATGTTAGATGATAAAGGTGTTAATCCTTGGACAGATGTTTTAACAGAACAAGAATTCCGTAATCTATTTGGATATAATAAACATCCTTTTACAGGTGTTGATTATATTGATTATTATAAATCTTTAATAGAAGAATATGGTGTTGAATGTGAAGTAATATTCTCAAACAATCCTAAAACTATATTAAATTATACAAAGAGCGTTCTTACTTGTGACATTCATACAAGATTTAGAACTAAGAAAATTTTAAAAGCAAACGGCGGAGAAAAAATTTATAGCCTTGATAATATATTATGTGAATCTATTGATGGAAGTGGATGTAATGAAGCTTATGGTTTATTAGGTTCAAATAAATCAACAGAAGAAACTGTTAAACTTTTCCCTCGTAACTGTCAACCTGTAGTTGATAATATCCAGGCTATTCTTAAGGAAAAGACAGGAAAAGATGTTGAAGTTATGATTTATGGAGATGGAGCTTTCAAAGATCCAGTGGGTAAGATTTGGGAACTTGCTGACCCAGTAGTATCCCCTGCATATACATCAGGCTTAAATGGTACACCAAATGAAATAAAATTAAAATATCTTGCTGATAATAACTTTGCTGATTTAAAAGGTGAAGAACTTAAGAAAGCAATATCAGAATATATTAAAAATAAGGAATCAGATTTAGTTGGAGCTATGGAAGCCCAAGGTACTACTCCAAGAAGACTTACTGACCTTATAGGATCATTATCTGACTTAACATCAGGAAGTGGAGATAAAGGAACTCCTATTATATTCATTCAAGGTTATTTCGATAATTATACAAAGTAATAAATTTAAAAAGTCATCTACAGTGCTTTTGTACTATGTAGATGACTTTTCTTTTATAATAATAAATTATATATCTTTAATATTTTATATATTTGTGAACTATTTTGCACTAAGTAAGTTTCTATTTGCTCAATAAAAAATTTCTTTTATCAGCACAAATTCAATAGCATCTTCATAAATAATATTTAATATTTTTGAAAGATAATATTTTAATCTAGTACTTTTTAGTATATATCTAATATAATAAATATAATCACTTTTATTGAGGTAAAATATGAATTTTAATGGTTGGGGAAATTTTGAAGATTTAATAAGATCTTATAGTAATAATACTACTACTAATAACAATACTAATAATAGCAATAATAATAATAATAACAATAATAATACTACTAACTGTAATGACATACCACCAAGCCCATTCCAAACCATACCACCAGAGCTTTTTGCAATAATAAGTGAAATAATTGGTAATATAATAGCTGGAAATATTCCTTTTAATGTTCAAAACCTTATTGGAAACTGGTTGGAATTAATTGGTCAAATTATTTTAGTATTTAATGCTCAACAACAATATTTCGAATCAGGGCCAGGTAGATACTATGACCCAAAGAATTATAATATTAGTAATCCTTTTTGTAGTAATAATTCTACAAGCACAAATGGCAATACTTCAAGCACATCAACTTCTTCAAGTGCTTCTAGCTCCAAAAATAATGATATTAGCATAGCTAAAATAGAAAGTTTAGAAAATCAAATTCAAGAATTAACGAAAGAATTAAATGAAATTAAAACTTTATTAAAACAAAAATAAGAGGTAGTATCAATTCATTTTGGTACATCCTCTTATTGATAAAACATAGTTATTAAAAATTATTTATTGACTTTTTGTAAGATGAAATTGAACTAATTGTAAATAAAAAATCCATAGTGGATTATCTGTGTTATTATTTAATCTCTAAACAAAACTCAACACGGAGGATAATCACTATGAACTATCAAAATAATAACACAGGATCACGTAAAAATAAGCACTTGGATTTCAAGGAACGTATAACCATTAAAATTAGACTTAAAGATGAATTTTTAGTATATAAAATAGCAAAAGAACTAGGTATATCTATAAACACTGTTCTGAATTATACTGTTATTGGCGAAAAATCAAACAATGACAATGTACTTTTAACTATTTTAGAGCATAAAACTAGATATGCTATTATTCTTGATATTGTAACTAAAACTGCTTATGTAGTTACGGATGCTCTTAGTAGGGTTCACAACTTATATTGAGAACAATTTAACCAAGTACTTAAAATTATAACTGGTGATAATTCTCAGAGTTTGCTGATTCAGAAACAGATATAAAAGTCTATTTCACCAACCCATATTCATCTTTTAAGAAGCGTACTTATGAAGGTCATAATGATCTAATACGCTCCTTTATCCAAATGGAAAGCGTATATTGAATTATTCTTCTTATGCTATTTATTTCATAGAAGATTGGATAAATGCTCTGCAAAGGAGAATACTTAACTATAAAACTCCTGAAGAGTTATTTGACATACACCTAGATTAAATATATTTAATCTAATCAAGCATAAGTAATTAAGTTATAATTATACATTAGTTCAATTTATAGTTATATACTATTTCTTTCTACTATTCGAAAAGGTAGTATTTCCTTTTTAGTAATACCTTTTGAAGATACTACAGAATCTTTTATTAATTCTAATAAAATATTAGCTGCTTCTACACCTGCTGTCTTATAGTAGTAATGTACTGTTGTAAGTTTTGGATCTACAAATCTAGATATTTTCGAATCACCAATACTCATAATAGCTATATCACTTGGAATATTATAGTTATTTTCCTTTAAATACTCAATAGCACCTGCCGCAATATTATCTGTAACTGCAAATATTGCCTTTGGCTTTTCTTTAGACTTCATTAATTCCTTAGTAAGATTGTACCCACTTTCAACATTAAAGTCACCTATCTTAATAAAATCTTTTTTAATCTCTATTTTATTACTTTTCAATTCATCTAGATATCCCCTTTTTCTTTCAAAACCAACTGAAATATCCTCTTCATATACTCCTATAAAAGCTATTTCTCTATATCCTTTATTTATTATATATTTAACTACTTCTCTAGCTGCATTATAATCATCATTATATACTGATGGATATTCATCTATATTTTGAGCTACTACCACTATAGGAACAGCTATTTCATTCATAACCTTTAAATGTTCCTCTGTAACCTTCGTTGCCATAAAAATTATTCCATCTACATGATTACTTTTAAACATCTTTAAATATTCTATTTCTTTTTCTATAACCAGGTTAGTATTTGCTATCAATATATCATATCCATGAACACTTAACTCATCTGAGATTCCCTCTACAACTCTTGGAGCTGTTTCAGTGCTTATTTTAGGTACAATTACTCCTATTAAATTTGTTTTCTTAGTTCTCATACTTTGTGCTTGCCTTTGAGGTCTAAATCCTGTTTTTTCTATAGCAATCTTTATCTTTTCATTAGCTTCTTCACTTACATAGCCATTATTAAAATATCTAGATACAGTTGATTTTGAAACTCCTGCTATTTTAGCAAATTCTATTATATTCATATTCATCACCTAAATTCACTTTTTTTCAGTAAACATAAGTATTTTAACCTATGTTACTAATCTCTATAAAACATAATTCTATTATAAAGAGTATATTAAAATAAGGCAATGAAAGTGTTTTTTTCATTGCCTTATACATAATCAATAAAATACTAGTTAATTATTTTATTGATTACTCCTATTATCAAACTTTAAACATATTTATAAACTACAGCCTCATACGGTCTAAGTTTTATCTGTGAATTTAATACATCATTTTCATTGTAATTTGATATTAATACGTATGCGTCTCTAGATTCAAATTCTTCACCTAAATCTATAGTAATATCATTACCATAAAAATTGCAAGCTACAAGTAACTTTTCATCATTATAACTTCTAGTATAAACAAACGCTTCTTTGTGATCTTTTAATAATAATTCAAAAGTTCCATATTTAATAATATCTTCTTTTTTTCTTAATTTTATTAACTTTTTGTAGTATTCAAAAATTGAATCCTCTCTATTCATATCTTTTTCTACATTTATATATTTATAATTTTCATTTATACCAATCCAAGGTTTTGCCGTTGTGAATCCAGCATTTTTACTTCCATCCCATTGCATAGGTGTTCTTGCATTATCTCTTCCTTTTGCATATAATGACTCCATTACTTCCTTTTCTGAATACCCTAATGCTATTCTTTCCTTATACATATTTAAGCCTTCTATATCATTATAATCATTTATTGATGGAAACTTTACATTTGTCATCCCTATTTCTTCACCTTGATACACATAAGGAGTCCCTTTTTGCATATGTAACATAGTTGCTAACATTTTTGCTGACTCTACCCTATACTCTTTATCATTTCCCCATCTTGAAACCATTCTTGGCAAATCATGATTGTTTCCAAATAAACTATTCCAACCTTTATCATGTAATTCAACCTGCCACTTTCTAAAAGTATCCTTAAAAGCTATAAAATCAAGAGGTGCTAAATCCCATTTTCTTTTCCCTTGCTTTTTATCTAGTGATATAACTTCAAATTGAAAAACCATACTAAGTTCATTTCTATTTGGATCACTATATAACTTAGCTATCTCCGGTGTTGCTCCCCAGGTCTCTCCTACTGTTAATACATCATATTTTCCAAAGGTTTCTCTGTACATTTCTTGTATATAATAATGTAGCTTAGGCCCATTTTGAGTTATTAGTTTATCTGGCTCTTTTCCTATTAAATCTATAACATCCATTCTGAATCCCTTTATTCCAAGTTCTAGCCAGAAATTCATCATTTTATATATTTCTTTCCTTAAAGTCTCATTTTCCCAATTTAAATCAGGTTGTCTTTTATCATGAAGATGTAGATAGTATTGTCCTGTTGTTTCTTCTAACGTCCATGCACTTCCACCAAAATTTGATTTTAATTCATTTGGAACTCCACCATCTACAGCATCTCTCCAAACAAAGAAATCTCTATATGGATTTTCTTTGCTTTTTCTCGCTTCTTTAAACCACATATGTTCATCTGAGGTATGATTAACTACTAAATCCATAATTATTTTTATACCTCTAAGCTCTGCTTCTTTTATTAGATTTTTCATATCCTCCATAGTTCCAAACTCATCCATTATGTCACAATAATCACTTATATCGTATCCGTTATCTACATTAGGAGATTTATAAACAGGACTTAACCAAATAACATCTATCCCTAACTCCTTTAAGTAATCAAGTTTGGATATTATTCCATTTATATCACCTATACCATCATTATTACTATCCATGAAACTACGTGGATAAACCTGATAAACTACTGAATCATGCCACCATTTCTTTTCCATAAAAGTCATCTCCTAGAAAGTTATTTATTTTTTTGCTATCATTTTATTAACTTCTTCTATAGTTGGTAATGCTATAATTGCACCTTTTTTAGATACCGTTACTGCTGCTGTTGCATTTGCAAAAACAAGAATTTCTTTTTTCTCTTCTTCACTTAAATCTACTAAATCATTAATAGTTAAATTGTTAGATGAAATTTTATATAACACAGCTCCTATAAATGAATCCCCAGCTCCTGTAGTATCCTCTACTTTAACCTTATATGATGGTGCAAATGAGATATTATTTTTAGTAATAAAATCTGCTCCATTTGTCCCCTTTGTATATATTACCACTTTCACATTCCCAGTAAATAATGATTCTAATGCCTTATTTTCATCCTTTATTCCTGTAATAAATTCTAATTCTTCATCACTTACTTTAAGTATATTTGCCATTGGTATAAACTCTAAAATTGCTTCTCTGCATTTTTCTGATGTTTCCCACAATGGCAATCTAATATTTGGATCAAAACTTATTATGCAATTATTTTTTGTAGCATATTCTATAGCCTTTTTATGTGCTCTCTTTATTGGTGCATCTATTAAGCTTACAGAACAAAAATGCAGAACATCTCCTGAATTAAAATCCTCTTCTTTTATTTCTTCAGCTGTTAATAACATATCTGCACTTGGATTTCTATAAAATGAAAAATCTCTTTCTCCATCTTCCTTTAAGGATACAAATGCTAATGCTGTATTTGCTTCCTTTGTTCTTAATATCCCTGATACATCAACACCTAAAGGCTCAACTGTATCGATTATTATATCTCCAAATGCATCTTCCCCAAGTTTTGTTAACATCTTACCATTACCACCAAGCTTACACACTGCTGCTACCACATTTAATGGTGCTCCTCCTGGTACTCTTAAAAAGTTATCTACATTCTTTAATTTTCTTCCTTTTTCATGTGGAATAAAATCTATTAATGCTTCACCTATTGCTATAACTTTACTCACTATATATCACTCCTATTCTTCATTAATACTCCATATATCTGCCCTTATACTACATTTTTCAGTAGCAAAGAACTTTATTCCCCTGCTTTCCTTAGATGGGAATATTCTTGAAGTTAATACCTTTTCTCCATCATTTATAAACACTTCAATTGATGAAGTATCAACAAATATTCTTAACTTTAATGTTTTGCAAGTTATATCTATGCTACGAGTTGTTCCCCATTCTAGTGCAAATTCTTCTCCTGACTTACTTCTATCAATCGTTAATTTATTATTATCTATATCATATGAAATAACTGTTTCCTCATTTTCCGATACTCTTAACTTTAAACCTAATTTTCCAGATTCAAAGTCCTTTATTTCACAGTTTAATTCATATTGTTCACCATGAAATTCATCAAAAGATTTTTCTGTAGCTTCTATTTTTTCATTTAAACTTCTATGATTACTTCTTAATTTTTCTAACTCCTTAATAGGTGTTTGAATTAATCTATCTCCATTTAACTTTAATTCGCGAGGTAATGTTAAGCAATGTGCCCAACCATTTTTATCAGTTGGATAATCTATCTCTGGTAGACCCATCCAACCAATTAGAATTCTTCTTCCATCTGGATCTTCAGTTGTTTGTGGTGCATAAAAGTCAAATCCATTATCAAGTTCTACGAACTCTCCATGATTAAATTCACCTGTATTTAAATTTAACTTTTCTCCTACTATATAACCAGATTGATAAATATTAGCATATTTATCACCTTCCTTATCTAATCCCTGTGGTGAAAATATAATAACCCCTTTATTATCCAGCTCTAAATAATCAGGACATTCCCACATAAATCCAAAATTATCTAATGAAGTCTTTACTTCTCCTCTGTATTCCCAATTAATTAAATCCTTTGATTTATAATAAACTATTCTTCCTTTAAACTCATCATTTTGAATACCAATTACTAAATAAAACTCTCCATTTACTTTAAATACCTTTGGATCTCTAAAATGATCTGTATATCCTTCTGGTATTGTGCTTATTATAGGTTCTTTATGTTTTATAATATTATTTTCTTTATCCATTATTGCTAAACATTGATAAGGAACTCTATTCCAGTTTTCATCTCTAGTATTTCCTGTGTAAAATAAATAAAGTTTATCATTATCTACTATTCCTGAGCCTGAAAAAGCACCATGCGAATCAAACCAATCTCCTGGTTCTATTCCAATCCCATGATTTTCCCAATTAACTAAATCTGTTGATGATGTATGATACCAATACTTTAATCCATGAACTGGCCCTAATGGAAACCACTGATAAAACAATTGATATTTTCCGTTATAAAATGAAAATCCATTTGGATCATTTAGCAATCCTGTTGGAGGCTGTATATGATACATTTGACGAAATGGACATTCTTTTACCTTTTTATTTAGTTCAAATATTTCTTCTTTTTTTGCTTCTTCTATTTTTCTATATCTCTTTTCTCTAGACCACTCTATCATAGTGACTCCTCCTTAATTATAATTCATTAATTGCTTTCTTCATAATTAAAGTATTATAGGGACTAGATATTTAATTTTCTAGATCCCTAATACTTATATATATTTATTTTTATGCTACTTCAATTTCACTGTTAAATTTCTTCATTCTTGAAAATACTACTGTCATCACAAATGTTACTGCAAATGAAATTGCCATACCTATTATATATTGAATCATTGATTGTGGTCTTATTGCTATAATTCCTGGTAATCCAGCAGGTCCTTGTGAAACAGCTAATACATTAGCAAATGTTGTATATGCTGTTGAAACTGCTGCACCTATCATTGCTGCATAGAATGGATAGCGTAGCTTTAAGTTTACCCCAAACATTGCTGGTTCTGTAATTCCTAATAATGCTGATATCCCTGAAGCTGATGCAACACCTTTCATTTTAGCATCTTTGTTTGTAAAGAATACTCCTAGAGATGCTGCTCCTTGTGAAATGTTTGACATTGCTGCAACTGTGAATATAAATGTTCCACCTGTAACTGCCACATCCGCTAAAAGTTGAGTTTCTACCGCCATAAAGCTGTGATGCATTCCAGTAACAACAACTGGTGCATAAAGACCTCCAAATATTGCTCCACCTATTGGTCCTAATGTATTATATAAGAACATAATACCATCTGTTAATAAATTACCAGCACCACGCATAACTGGGCCTACTACTACGAATGTTAAAATACCTGTAATAAATACTGCAAATAATGGAGTTAGTAAGTTATCTAAAACTGATGGTATAACTTTACGTAATCCCTTTTCAGTTTTTGCTAATATATAAGTTGCTGCAAGTACTGGAAATACTGTTCCTTGGTAACCAACCTTCTCTATACTAAAACCTAATATATTCCAAGCTGGAATTGTTCCTTCAAATAACGAAGATCCATATCCCCATCCATTTAACAAATCTGGATGAACCATAAGCATAGCTATTACAGCACCTAAATATTGATTAGCACCAAATATTTTTGCTGCTGAGAACCCAATTAATACTGGCAAAAATACAAACGATGTATTAGCAAAAGTATTTATCAAACTTGCTAAATCAGCAATTTGTGGATACGCCTCAACAAGTGACATACCTTCAATAAATAACCCTGATGAAGTTAATATGTTATTTATACCCATTAACAAACCACCAGCCACTATTGCTGGTATTATTGGTACAAATATATCTGCTAAACTTTTTAAGGCTCTTTGAAGTGGATTTAATTTTGTTTCTGCCACTTTTTTAAGCTCTGATTTACTAGTTTCAGATATATTAGCTATCTTAATAAATTCAGCATAAACCTCATCAACAATTCCTGCACCTAAAATTATTTGGAATTGTCCTGCATTTAAGAAGTTCCCTTTAACTAAATCTATAGTTTCAAGAGTTTTCATATCTACCTTTGATTGATCATTTAAAACTACTCTTAATCTTGTAGCGCAGTGAGCTGCACTAACAATGTTATCTTTTCCACCTAATACTTCTAGTATTTCAGCAGCTGCCTTTGAATATTTTTTAGTCATTCTTCTTCCCCCTAAATTAAGGTATCGTTCCCACAATACTTAAATTTTTATTTGTTAAATAATTATTTTAACAAATCCTTGATATCATTACATAGTTTATATTTTGTGAGGTATCGTTCCCACATCTTCAAAACCATGTAACCTTTTTCACGAGTTCATTGTACAACATTTTTTTTGTTTTGTCTATACCCTTTCAATAATTTTTGTAATTGTTATCAAAAATTATTCTATTTACCTCATAATTATTGTTATTATTTCTGAATTCTCCTGGTGATACACCTATGTTCTTCTTAAAGACCTTACTAAAATAATTTCCACAAGAAAATCCCACTTCCCTTGCAACAGTATCTATTCCCATATCATTTGCAAGTAATAATAACTCCATTGATTTTTTCAGCCTAGTCTTCATAATATAATTACCTGGGGTTAACCCTATTTGTTCTTGAAATTTTCTAGTTAAATAATATTTTGATAAATGAACTTCTGAGCTTATTTCATCTAAAGTAATAGGCTTATTATAATTTTTATCTATATACTTTTTACAGTTTTCTATTTTTGAATCTGTACTTTTATCCTTTTGTTCTTGATAAAACTCATTTATTAATTCCATAACTAATTGATAAGCATAACTTGAGCATTGATATACATTTTGTATGTTATCAGTCATTGCGTCTTTATAAAAATTCCACATAAGCTTTATAAAATATGAATTCTTATCTACTGAAAAAATGTTTCCCTTAAGATTATAAATTTTATGGAAAAATGGTACTGCTTCTTTTGAAAATTCTATATATACAACTTCCCAAAAACTCGAATTACTAGGAAGCCTATAACAATGCTCTCCTGGAATCTCTATCACAAAAGCATCCCCTGTTTTTAATCTATGTACCTCTCCTTCAATTTCGATTTCTCCCTCACCACTTAATGTATATTGAAATAAGCAATATTCTCCACTTCTATTTCTATTATCCCAAATGTAGTTACTATCCTTATTATTTTGCCAACCTATTCCCTTTATCATAATCAAAGGTGTAGATGCTACAAACTTAAATCCTATAGATGTTGCCCTTAAATCACTTAGCAATATATTACCCTCCTATTTCTTTTTTTACTCTTGTTATATTAATTATCATTTAATATTATTAAATCATACTAAAAAGTTTAAATAAAGGAGTTTTTAAAATGGATATTACTTTTGATTCAAAAAATAGAATCTTTCATTTACAGGGAAGAAACACAAGCTATATAATTCAAATTATAAAAGATGGATATTTAGCTCATTTATACTGGGGAGCTAAAATAAAACATTATAATGGAAGTAATCCAATTGCTTTTATAGATAGAGGTTTTTCACCTAATCCAGACCCTTTAGATAGAACATTTTCACTTGATACTATCCCATGCGAATATCCTGCATATGGAAATGGTGATTTTAGAATTCCAGCATATCAAATTCAGCTTGAAAATGGCTCTACAGTTACTGATTTACGTTACAAATCTCATAAAATTTATAGTGGCAAACCAACTTTAGAGGGATTACCTAGTACATATACTTTAGATATTAATGATGCTGAAACCTTAGAAATCACTTTAGAAGATACATTAATTGGTTTAAGGGCTACTTTAATATACACCGTATTTAATAATTTTAATGTAATTTCTCGTTCTGTTCGCTTCTACAATAACGGAAATGAAGATTTAAAACTTCTTAGGGCTCTAAGTGCTAGTGTTGACTTCCGTGATAATGAATTTGAACTTATTACATTATATGGTTCACACACAAATGAAAAAAATATTGCAAGAAGACCTATAGTTTCTGGGATTCAAATGATAGATAGCTGTCGTGGTGCCAGTAGCCCTCAACAAGCTCCATTTTTAGCTTTAGTTAGAAAAAATACCACTGAAGATACTGGAGAAGTTTATTCTTTCAACTTAGTCTATTCAGGTAATTTTACAGCTCAAACTCAACTAGATCCTTATGGTAATACTAGAGTAAATATTGGTATAAATCCATTTGATTTTAGTTGGCTTTTAGAACCTAATGAGTCATTTCAAACACCTGAAGTAATTATGACTTATTCATCTAACGGTTTAGGAGAGATGTCAAAAACATATCATGATTTATATACTACTCATTTATGTCGTGGTAAGTTTAAAAATAAAGTACGCCCAATACTTATTAATAATTGGGAAGCAACTTATTTTGATTTTAATGCAGAAAAAATCAAGAAAATTATAAAGGCAGGTAAAGAACTTGGAATGGAGCTGTTTGTTTTAGATGATGGGTGGTTTGGAAAGAGAAACAACGACTTATCTTCTCTTGGAGATTGGATTGTTGATAAAGTTAAACTTCCTAATGGATTGGAAGAATTAGTAGATTATACTGCTAGTTTAGGAATGGAGTTTGGATTATGGTTCGAACCTGAAATGATTTCTGAAAACAGTGATTTATTTAGATCTAATCCTGACTGGTGCCTTCATGTTCCTAACAGAAAACCTACTGTCGGAAGAAACCAATTAGTTTTAGACTTATCCAGAAAAGAAGTATGTGATTATTTGATAGATTCTTTATCATCTATACTTTCAAATAATAAAATTACTTATGTTAAATGGGATATGAACCGACATATGACTGATATTGGTTCTTCAGCTTTACCATCTGAAAGACAACGTGAAACTGCTCACCGATATATGTTAGGACTTTATTATATATTAGAAACTCTTACTTCTAAGTTCCCTAATATTCTTTTTGAGAGTTGCTCTAGTGGTGGTGGCCGTTTTGATGCAGGAATGCTTTACTACATGCCTCAAACTTGGACTAGTGATAATACTGATGCTATATGTAGATTGAAAATACAGTATGGAACAAGTTTAGTTTATCCTCCAATAACAATGGGTTCACACGTATCAACATCACCTAATCATCAAGTAGGTAGAATAACACCTCTTGAAACTAGAGGGCATGTAGCTATGTCTGGTAACTTTGGATATGAATTAGATTTAACCTCTCTTTCTTATGAAGAAAAAGAACTTATAAAGGAACAAATTTCTGTTTATAAAGAAATACGTAATATAATACAATTTGGCACTTTCCACAGAGTACTTTCCCCATTCGAGTTTAATGAAGCTGCCTGGAATTTTGTATCTAAAAACCAAGAAGAATTTGTAGCATTCTACTTTAAGATATTATCAGAACCTGGAACCTCAATTAGAATAATAAAATTCAAAGGCCTAAATGCAGATTTCTTATATAAGAACCTTGAAACTTCAGAAATTTTTGCTGGAGATGAACTTATGAATGTAGGTATAACTATTCCTAGAGTAAAAAAAGATTTTATTAGTAAGATGTGGAGATTTAAAGTTATTAAGCCTTAAATCTAATAAAGATTACTATTGTTCTAATGAAATTAATTGGCTATTGCACTAAAAATAGTTCAACCTATATTTTTTAATAAATAACCCTCGACAACATATTCCTGTATCGTCGAGGGCTTTAATGATTTTTCATATAGTAACTCCAACTTCTTCAAGTGCTTCTAGCTCCAAAAATAATGATATTAACATAGCTAAAATAGAAAGTTTAGAAAAGCAAATTCAAGAATTAACAAAAGAATTAAATGAAATTAAAACTTTATTGCAAGAAAAATAAGAGGCAGTATCAATTTATTTTGGTACATCCTCTTATTGATAAAACATAGTTATTAAAAATTATTTATTGAAAAATATTTGAACCTAAACCAACTCCTAAAATCCTTCTTTTAAATATCCATTAAATTACAAAATAGCTTTATACTATCAGCATTCTAATAATATATCTTATAACCATTAATAATATTCAAGACATTTTTATTTGTAGTAGCTACTCTTGGTATCTTAATTTGATTTTTTGAAATTCCTTTACTAAGTAAAAATTCCTTCACCTTATTAAAAGTTCCCTCTTCAAGTATTATTACCTTTGGTCTAGCTAGCCCACTTTTACCTCTAAATCTCTTATATGCTAAATTACATTTTTTTAGTTCATCATCTAAAGTGATTTCAATATTCCTAACTAATTCTTTTGTAACCTTTCCCCTAATTTCAAAGTAAAATTGATATCTACCCGGTGTTCTTGAATTATCAGCTACTGTTGTATAATCTATTAAATTAAGTTTAAGCTTATTTTTTGTATTATTAATTGCTGCTGTTAAATGTTCTTCTGTTGTTTTTTCTGATACCATGTTTAGCACTTGATTTCTCCTATATAAAAATTCTATTTCGGGTGAATCATTATAAAACCCTACTACTCTAACAACATCACCTAACCTATATCTGTAAAGCCCTGTATAAGTAGTAATTACCAACTCATAGCTTTTTCCTATTTCTAATTCATCTGCACAAAATGTCATTGGGTTATTTTCATTAAATTCTTCTACTGTAATAAACTCATAAAAAACCGTATCTGGTATTATTACATATCTTATATTTTTAACATATGGATTCATACCTATGATACCTTCTGATGCTGCATAACAAGGTGAATGTATTGGAATTGAGCCTGAATAATAATTAACCATATCATCATAAATTGTAAAATTTGCTCCTGTAACCGCTGCTATATATTGTAGCTCTGGCCAAACTCTTTTGCAAATTCCCTTAAATCCATTTTTAAACTCTTTTTCTAATTCATCTGCCCTACTAGCATTTGGAGATAAATATTTATTTAATGCTTTTCTAGTTTCTTCATCAATATTTAATGTTTTGCTTACTCTTCCTTTACGAATATCTCTTACTAACCTATCTGAATTTTTTTCCATGACTCTTAATAAATCTAATATGTTTGAAATAAAAATTCCAGATATATATAATAACTTTTTCTCTCTTAATCCAAAAAGTACATGTAAATAAAGTGATACTTCCTTATCTTTAATTTTCATAACTTCATAAGGTGATGTATATAAATATGGCAAAAATCTTTTCATGCCATTTATACCACCTGACGTGGCTGAACAAATTGGTATTCCCCCATCAGTATAAGTATTCATAACTACATCTGCAATCATTAATCCCCTACCATAATTCCAATTTTCTTTAAAATTATTATAAGATAATCTAGTCATCAATAATGCCATATATTTTGCAGCTTTCATTCTGCTAGACTTTGTTACTGGAATTAACTTTTGCTTACCTGTGGTTCCTGAAGTATTCCCAAAAT
Organism: Clostridium sp.; assembly: GCF_017888565.1. Taxonomy (GTDB): domain Bacteria; phylum Bacillota; class Clostridia; order Clostridiales; family Clostridiaceae; genus Clostridium. The sequence goes on along the minus strand of NZ_JAGHFX010000058.1, from coordinate 20,941 downwards.
ACTCAACATTCTGTGTTATTAATATATTTTTTTCACCATTAGCCATACGTTCAATATAATTATCATAATACGAATAGTCAGTTAAAGGAATTTTTTGCTTAAAATTACTTACTGAAATTATATTTTTAAATTCAAATTTATGCCCTATTTCACTACTAGAATTTTTAGATAAAATATCAAACAACAAGTCATTATTTACTTTCTTAAAATTTTTAGTTTCTTTATTAAATTTTCTTTCTACGACTCCTCCACAACTTATAATTGTCCTATAAAGCAACTTACTTATTATGGACATATTTTACACTTCCTATGATAGTTTTTCATATGCATTATATGAAACTTATTTTATAATGTTAATATTCTTTTAAAATAATGTACAAAAAGCACTAACCATAAATGATTAGTGCTTTTATATATCACTTTATTTTAAGCTTTCCCCATTTGACTTTATAACTTCCTTATACCAATCAAATGATTTTTTCTTCTTACGTGAATAGTCTCCAGTACCATCATCTTGCTTATCCACATAAATAAATCCATATCTCTTTTTCATTTCACCAGTAGTTGCACTTACTAAATCAATTGGTCCCCACATTAAGTATCCGAAACAATCAACTCCATCTTCTTCAGCTGCTTTTTTTAACTGAATCAAATGCTGATTTAAGTAATCAATTCTATAGTCATCATTTATGCTTCCATCTTCTTCTACCTTATCCATAGCTCCAAGACCATTTTCTGAAACAATAATAGGCAACTCATATTTACGGTAAACATAATTTAATAAATATCTAAGTCCAATTGGGTCAATTGACCATCCCCATTTACTTTTTTCTAAGTAAGGATTTTGCACTCCTCCAAAAAGAGTTTCTTCTCCATCATCATCCCCTTCATAGTGGGCAACACTAGTTGAGTAGTAGTTTACTCCTATGAAATCTAACTTACCATTATAGAATGATTCTTTATCTTCATTAGAAATTTCAAGTTGTATATCTGAATCTTTATATTCTTTTAACTTATATTTAGGGAAGCCTCCATTGCACATTGCATCAATTTGATAGAAATCACGGTCCATTTCTTTAAAGGCGTTCATAACGTTAACTGGATTACAATTTATAGGATAAACAGGTGTTAATCCAAAAACACACCCCACCTTATTATTAGGATTAATTTCATGAGCTAATTCTACAGCTTTTACCCCTGCAAGTGTCATATTATATCCAATAGTCGCTAATGTTTGTTTCTTTTCTACCATCTCACTAAACTTAAGGCCTGCAATTATATATGTAAAAATATCTGATGCCTCAGTTTGTGGATCAATATGGTTCATTTCATTAAAAGTAACCCAATACTTAACTTTACCTTTCAATGCTTCAAACATAGTTTTGCAATACTTTAAGTAAAAATCAATTACTTTTCTATTTGTCCATGATCCATATTTTCTTACTAGATTTACTGGCATTTCAAAATGATATAATGTAACAATTGGTTCTATACCATTATTAATTAATTCCTCTACAACCCTTTGATAATATTCTATTCCTTTTTTATTTGGTTCCTCATCATCACCATTTGGATAGATTCTTGACCAATCAATAGAAATTCTAAGTGCTTTAAATCCCATTTCTCCAAATAGAGCAATATCTTCCTTAAATCTGTGATAAAAATCAATTCCATCATGAGAAGGATATCTCTTGCCTTCTTCTATATCTTTACAGATTTCACGTGGTACTTCATAAGAACCGCTAGTAACTAAATCCATTATACCGATTCCCTTACCGTCAACATTCCACGCACCTTCACATTGGTGCGCAGCTATGCTTCCTCCCCATAAAAAATCTTCTCTCAATTTCATAATAAAAACCTCACTCTAAATTTATAGAACTATATTAATACACTCTTCCTTGTCACTTATAGTATCTTTAGATACTGGAATTACATCAAGATAATCTGGAGTATTTGTAACTACCATTATAATAGTTGGATCAAATCCATCTTCTTTTACTTTATCAAAATCAACTTCTACTAATGGTTGTCCTATTTTCACCTTATCCCCTTCATTTACCTTTGTAGTAAAATGCTTACCTTCTAATTGTACAGTATCTATACCAATATGAATTAAAAGCTCTACTCCAGACTTTGTCTTAAGCCCAAAAGCATGTTTTGTTGGGAATACACAAGTAACTTCTCCATCAACTGGTGCAACTACTAAATTATTATTAGCTATTATCCCTACACCACTTCCAAGAGCTCCAGTTGAAAATGCTTTATCATTAACTTCAGATAATTTAACTAATTTTCCAGTAGCACATCCATTAACTACAACCTTATTCATTATAGAAGTAGCATTTTCAGAAGATACAGCTTTTTCATTTGAATCTTTGGACTTTTCACCTGAAACTTCAACTTCTTCACTACCTTTAGGAATACCTAAAAGATACGCTGCAACTGCTGCTGCTACAAAACCTATTATAACTGCTATAATCATTGAATAGAAATTCTTATAGTCATTGTTTCCAATATATGAAGGTAAACCTGCTAATCCCCAAGCCATTGCATATGTTTTTACATTAGTAATACCTGCAACCAATCCTCCAAGTCCACCACCAATGGCTACTGCAAGGAATAAGTTTCTAAACTTAACAAATGCTCCATATATAGCTGGTTCTGTAACTCCCATTAATGCACTAAAACTAAAAGTACCAAATAATTGTTTTTGCTTTTCATTCTTCGCTCTTAAGAAATATCCAAGCATTGCTCCAGCAACAGCTATATCTGAAATTGTACATGCTGCATAGAAAATTGGATCATAACCAAGTTCTGCATGGAATTGAACTACTATAGGAATAATAAAGTTTCCAGCACCAAACATAATTAAGAATGGCTGAATAGCAGCATATAAAGCAATAACACTCCAGTTACCTAAAGTATTCATTAAGAAAATACAAACCCAGCTCATAGCATTACCAATCCATGCACCAATTGGACCAAAGAACATTAAAGTAATTGGTAAGCAAATAATTAAAGTAAATACTGGTACTAAGAAATAATGTAAAAACTTAGGTAATACCTTTTTTACGAATTTTTGTACATATCCCATAAACCATACAGCTAAAATTATAGGAATAAATGAATTAGAGTAAGTAGTTGCAGGAAGTGAAATTCCAAAAATGCTTAATCCCTCAACTCCATTAACCCCTGTTGATAAAAGCGTTGCAGCTAATGCAACTGCCAAATATGGACTTGCATTTAAACGCTTTGCACAAGACATTGCCATAAAAATCGGTAAGAAGAAAAATACCGATGAACGAATATTATCTAATAGCATGTAAGTTGGACTCTCTGCTGATATTATTCCTGTTAAAGAAAGTAATGATAAAACCCCAGCTAACATACCTGCCACAATAATTGGCTCTAGTATTGGAGTCATAGATTCTGAAAATAAATCTAATACTGCCTTTACTGGATTCTTTTTAACCTTGTTTTCTGAAGAAGTTGCTTCTCCGCTAATTCCAAGCATAGAAATTAACTCACTATGTACTTCACTTACATGAGTTCCTACGATGATTTGATAAGCAACATCATTTGAAACAACATCAACTACTCCATCCATCTTTTTAATTTCTTCCGTCTTTGCTTTTGAACGATCCTTCAATGTAAATCTAAGTCTTGTCATACAGTGAACAACAGCTTGAACATTGTCCCTGCCACCCACTAGTTCAATAATCTTTGTATTAAAATCTTTATACTTCATTACTATTCCTCTCTTTTACTTCTGTTTGTAACTCTATGAATATGAAGCATCAAATAGGTTTCCTCATCAATTGATAAGTCACATTTGTATTGCTCTTTTACATAAAGTTCTATCTTCTTTATACATTCATATGCATTAGGATAAAGAGTTCTAATTTGAGAATTTAGCTCTTTATCATTATCACTATAAGTTTTACCGTTTTGTATTCTATGAATAAAATATTGAAGATGAGTTATAAGACGCATATAATTCAATGATGATTCATCAATCTTTATTCCGTAATGATATTGAATAATTGAAATAATATCTCTCAACGCCTCCATAACTTGAACCGTTTCTTTTAAATTACTTTTTCCCTCTTGTAAATTAACAAAGTGTAAAGCTATAGAAACAGCCTCATCCTCTGGAAATTCTACGTTATATTTTTTATTCATCTGATTTAAGGCATAAATTCCTATTTTAAAATGCTTCGGATAAAACTTCTTCACTTCCCAAGTTAATGGGCTTCGAATAAATTGTCCTTTAGCAGCACGTTTAAGTGCATAATTAATATGATCTAGCAATGTCAGACTTAAATAATCACTTGCTTTTTCCTTCAGTAGATCTTCACCGTACTCAATAATATCATTTACCATTATAATTTCTTCTTCATCTGTATTAGATAAAAGATAACTAAAGTGCTCTAACATATCATTTGAATCTAATACATATGTCTTTTCAATTTCACTTTCGGTGATTGTTTGCCCTACCTTTTTTTTGAAAGATATTCCCCTAGAATAAACTATCACCTCATTATTTCCTCTTTTAACTACTGCTACATTGTTATTTAGTATCTGACTTACTTTCATGTTAAAATACTCCTTTCTAGAAAAAAAACTCAGACTACATAGAAAAAGGACATTTTCTACGTAATCTGAGTTCTGCCTGCTTATCAGTAACATACTCAAGTAGTAACTGCTTTGTTACTACTGGTTTCTTTTCTAAGTTGATTATAATATAACTTTTTATAACAGTCAACGCTTACATACAACTTTTTTCTACATTTTTCGAACCTATTTCCATGTATATATTATATATTAATTCACTAAAATATATACACTTATTATTCGATATCTTTTCTTTGATAATACATATATTTAAATTAATCAATACTAATCAATTAATCAACCTTTTGTTCATTATTTTAAACTATTATAGCACACAAATATTCTTTAAACTCATTGGTAAAGAATTTCGTTACCATCAAATTTTTAATATCTTTATTACATAAATTTTCTATATATTTCAACGAACTATGGCTTATGTATAATAAAAAAGACAAGCTTAAAATTTGAACTTGCCTTTTAATATTTTACTTTAAAATAAACTATATCTACCTTTTATTGAAGTCCTTCGTTGATCATTCTAAATTATTATCCATGCATGTAAAATAGTTCTATATTAATTTTCCACAGTTTAAAAATTTATAATCTGTAAATATTTCTATAATATTAATTATATTTTATAGTTATTCAAATTCACAATATTAGCTTTATCAACAAATCCTGCATTAAACCATGGGAATTCTTTAATTACATTTTCTATTGATTGTGATAGCCATCTAACATACGGGTCATATATATAATTTATTAAATTTTCATCCTCTATATGATAATAAGGGCATAAGTCAAATTCTCTTTTTCCCAATAACACTACCCCAGAAAAATGATAAAATAATAGAGGTGAATCATCTACATAAACAACATTACTCTTTTTTGAAACTGTATAATTTTTTATATTCCACAATGCAACATTTGCTCCAATAGAGTTTATTATATGCACATTTTTAAATATATTAGGCCAATCTTCTACATATCTTTGGTCTCCAAAAGTTTTATTAACTACATCATATTCAATAGTACATTTCTTTAGGCACCTATCCCCCCAAAGCCTAACTGCAGCTTTTGCTTCATCATTATTTTTAAATCCTACAAATCCAGTATTATATAATCCACTTAATTCATAATAGTGATTAAATTCTTCTGAATTTCTATGCTCTGTTAAAAAAATTGATGCATTAGGATTCTCATTAAAAATATAATTTATATCAGAAAAGAAGAATAAATCTGAATCTACATGTGCATAATATTTCGCATTGTCATATTTATTAATAACATAATATAAAAAAATAGGCTTTAGTGTCCAGCAATATTCATGGAATATTCTGTTAGACTTAGCTATCACTAAATCATAATTATTTTCTTCTACATCCTTTAGTTGTACTAAAATAATATTTTTAAAACCTATTTTATTTAGTATATGGTAAACAGAGTCATTCATACATAGAATAAATAACTTAAAATCACTACAACAGTTCTCTAAAGAAACATACATTGGTATTAATTTAAATAAATTTGATTCCGATAAAATCATTGATAAGTGATATTTACTCATAGCTATCCTCCTCTTCAGTATATTCTTAGAATTTAATAATAAACATTATAAACGTCTCTTATTAAAGCCAACATAGCTTCTGTAAAGTATTTAATTCCAAATTTATCTCTTAAAATTTTAACTTCCATAATTAATTTATTTACATCAATATCTATAGTTGGCATAATTTTATTTATACCTACAACACCTTCTATAACGTAGCGACGTCTACATGTCTGAAGTAATTCTAAAAATATATCTAACAGAGGCTTGAAATAGCTTACAGCTGTCATATTATTAATATCTTTAGTTAATTCATTAAAATCAAAATCATTAATTGATGTTATACCAGCCATACATACTAATATTACATCTAAAAAATAATTATGATTGTATTTTTTACATATATAATTTATATTTTCACGAGTTTCAAATAAATTATTATTTGTAGGATGCTCTTGGTGAACACTTAATATATTTTTATCAAATATAAATTTGCTCCCAGATTTATATAGCCTTATTCCTAAATCATAGTCTTCAAATCCATATCCAACTATATTTTCATCAAACATTCCAACTTCTATAACTCTATTTCTTTCGGCAGAGGCATTATTAGTTAAGAAAAATCTCCATGGTAGATTATAGTCTTTTAATTCATCATTGTGATTTTTCAATATCAATTTTAGCCCTCGTATAAATTCTGCATCTAAGTCAAAGGATTCATTTATATAACTTCCATCAGTTATTGATTCAACATCTATTAGTGGATATTTATCTATCATATTAGACTTCTCATCTAGTTTAATCACAGCTTCACCTAAATGATTCTCAATGCTTACTTTTAATTCTTTATAATAAAAAGTAAAAATTCTTTTCCATGGGATTCCACATACAACTATATCTTTTTCTTCATGATTTTTTAAATGTCTAGTTATAAAATCTCTACTTGCTATCATATCACTATCATGAAATATTAGAATATCGCCAACTGCTCTTCTTATTCCTTCATTTCTTCCACGAGCTATTCCTCTATTTTTTTCAAGTCTAACAAATTTAAATGCAAATTTAGCTTTAAAATTTTCTAACATTTCTATGGTATTATCATTAGATCCATTATCCACTACAATAACTTCAAAAATATTTAAGTCACAATCTTGATTATTTAAGGATATAAGATTGTAGTATAATCGCTCTTTAGAATTATATGCTGGTATTATAACACTTGCTTTCATTTCTTTATCTTCTCCTTTTAATGTTTTCTAATTATCATCAATATCAGCTACAGTAATATATTCCTTAAATTCTGGATCTATCTTTTCAACATCATCAATAATTTTTCCTAGTGCTCTTCTGTATATTTGGTAAATAAATGGTGTATCTACTCTGTCTTGTTCATGAACCTGCCTAATATCATCTTTACTAATTATTCTAAAACCGCTAAAGTGATAAAATATTAATTTATTGTTATTTACCAATATATTCTCATTTAAGACTGTAAATTTATATTTCATACAATTCCAATGCCCAATATTTATTCCTGGAGTTGTTATCTCATAAACATTATTAAATAGGAATGGCATATCATCAAGATATTTTTGATCTCCAAATTTATTATCTTCAGGACTTGAAGTACAACTATCTATACACATTTTATCCCACCAATTAACACACTCTAATCCTGTAACATCTTTTTTAAAGCTAATAAACCCAGAGTTAAAATTTCCAGTGAGAGATTGTATAGTCTGATTAAGCTCTTTCGAATACATAGGCATAAATACTTCTCCACTAGATAGTAATACAGACGCATATGGTTGATTTTCAAATATTACATTAGGATTTTGATAAAAGAATAAATCTGAATCTATATAAGTTACTCTTTGAATTGAGTCGTCTAAAGTAAGGATATACTTTATAAAACCAGGCTTTAATGTCCAACAATATTGATTTAATTTTCTTGAAGCTTTGATTGCTAACAAATCTTCTCTATTTAATTCAGTAATTGTTACTAACACTACTTTACCAAAATTTATTTCCCTAAGAAATTCATAGCATTTTTCATCTACACAAAGGATATATACTTTAAAATTGTCCATAGTTTTATACAAAGATAATAAACATGCAATTGCCTGAATTAATCTAGTCCTTGATACAACCATACAAAAAACACTTTCTTGCATTATTTATATCTCCTTTTTAAGGAAATCCTTATACCATTCTATAGTTTTACTTAGACCCTCATCAATCGTATAATTTGGACTCCATCCTAATATAGTTCTTGCTTTCTTTGCTGATAAATATTGATGTATTATTTCATTACTTCCTTGATTTAATATTATAGGCTTTATATCACTTCCCATAATCCTCAATATTTTATTAACTAGTTCTAAAACTGTTAATTGTATTTCATTACTAAAATTAAAAGCTTGTCCACCTAAATTAAGCTCTACAACTTTTTCAGCTAAATTAATATATGCGTCTACTGCATCCTCTATATAAAAATAATCTCGAATAAAGCTTCCATCACTTCTTATTACTGGAGCTTCATTATTTAATATAAATTGTATGCTTTGTGGAATAATTCTATTGAAGTTTAAATCTCCACCACCATAAAGATTTCCACATCTTGTAATACATACTGGTACCTTGTAAGTTTCATAATAAGTTTGAGCAATTAAATCTGCACAACTTTTTGAAACATCATAAGGGTGCTTTCCTTGAAGTGGCATATTTTCATCATATGGAAGTTTTTCTTGATCACCATAAGCCTTATCACTAGATGCCACTATTACTTGTTTAATTAATGGACTTTTTCTTGCAGCCTCAAGTATATTCCAAGTTCCCTCTATATTAGATTTAAAAGTTCCAAGTGGATTTCTATTTGCAACTCCAACAATTGCTTGTGCAGCTAAATGAAATACTGTATCTATTTCATATTCTCCAAGTGCCCTTTCTATTAATAAATAATCTTCTAAGTCACCCTGTACAACATTAACCTTTTTATATTCCTCTCCACGGTATATATTTGATTGTGGTATATAATCTCTTACTAAGATAGTTACATTAGCACCATAGTTTACTAATTTTTTAACTAAGTAACTTCCTAAAAATCCAGTACCACCAGTTATAAAAACATTTTTATTATTCCAAAACTTATTTACCATATCTTCCACACTCCTTTTCCTTCGTTCCAAATTTTATTTACATTATTTATATCATTTAAAGTGTCCATAGCAGTCCAAAAGCCATTATGAATATATACTGCAAGTTCATTATCTTTAACTAAATTTTTTAATGGATTTTGTTCTAAAACACATGTTGTATCATTTTCCAAATAGTCAAATATTTCTGGTTCAAAAACAAAAAATCCACCATTTATTATTTCATCACTATTCTTTTTTTCCTCAAAAGACTTAGCTAATCCATCTTCTACAGTTAAAATTCCATATTGACTTTTCTTGCATATGCCTGTAACTGTTGCTATTTTTCCCTGCTCTTTATGAAATTTTAATAATTCATCTATATTTATATCCGCTAGTCCATCTCCATAAGTTAACATAAATGTTTCATTTCCAATATACTTTTGTGCCTTTTTTAATCTTCCACCTGTCATAGTTTCAATACCTGTATCAATGAAATTTATCCTCCATGGCTCTGGTTCAGAATCTATATTAATATCCCCACTTTTCATATCTAGAAGAAAGCTTCTAGTCTTCCATGAATAATCCATAAAATATTCTTTTATTTTTTCCCCTTTATAGCCTAACAAAAACATAAAATCATTAAATTTATAATGACTATATATTTTCATTATGTGCCATACTATGGGCATACCCCCAACCTCACATAAAGGTTTAGGAATATTCATTGTTAACTGACTCATTCTAATTCCTTTTCCTCCAGCAAGTATAACAACTTTCATCTTTTGTACCCCCATTATTTTTATTTTAATCCGTCTTGTTATTTCTCAAATCTAGTATTGAATCAAGGTCTGTATATCCACAATGTTTGTATTCATCATATAAAATTATAACTATTAAAATAACTACACACCTATCATACGTATTCGAAGTAACTATCTCATGACTTATATTTATAATACATTTATCTTTGATAAACTCATTAATTTCATATTCTAATTTTTTCGGACTTGTACCTTTTAATATCTTTACTTTCATTTTAATTACCTATCCCTTACTGGTTTTCATAATATATATTATTCATGAACATTTATTGTGATACTTATTTTAATGTATTACAAATTTCTTTCTATAAAATGAAAAAACCGTACAGAAAAATCTGTGCGGTTCTTGTTTTGTGTATTTATTTCAAAATCTATTACTTAATCTATCCTTTGTTCCATTACTAATTAATAATTTCAAGTAACTATAAATAATTTAGCTACACTCTATTAATTATAAATTAGGAGTCAAAATTATCTGGGTCTGGTCCTACTCTTAAATCTTTATTTAAGCTATCTATCTTGTCCATATCATCGTCACTTAAATTAAAATCAAATATATCTATATTTTCAATTAATCTTCTTTCATTTGTAGATTTATGGATAGTTACTATTTGACTTTGTAAATCCCAACATAGTACTTGCTTGTGCTGCTGTTTTATTGTACTTATTAGTTATTTCTTTTAATGTCTCATTTTCTAACAATCCATTTCCAGCCATTAAAGGTGACCAAGCTTCAACTTGAATATCATTTTCTCTGCAGAAACCTCTAACCTTTTGTATAACTCTAAATCTCTTAATGTTAGGAATTACTTATAAAAAGTACACTCAACTTAAAGAATTTATATATTTTTATTTTTTATATCCTATAGATTTTTTAGGACATTTATTTACACACCTACCACATTGTATGCAATCATAATAAGTTATACTTTCATTCTTATATTCATGAACGTTTATTCCCATAGGACATGTTTTTGTACATAACTTACATGATACACAAGCATCATTAATGCTTAATAAAATATTTTTATTCTGCTTATTTCTAAATTTTGATATAAATGCAGCTATACTTCCCATTGGGCAAAAATTACACCATGCTCTTTCATTGTAAAATGGAGCTAATATTAAACCTATAATAGTTGTTATTACTATAAGTCTGTATATTACAAATCCCATTCCATATAAATTCCCCCAGTTTTTTATCATACCAGTAGTAAATACAGTAAGCATTAGTGCTATAGCAACTAGCCTGAAATATACTGATTTAATAAATTTAGGAACTTTCTTTTTATTACTAAACTTAAATATTACATTATCATAAAAGCTTCCCCTAGGACATAAATTTCCACACCAAAATCTACCTCTAAATATAGCAACTATTATAGGTGCAACCATACAAATTGATGCAATCAATCCAATTCTAAAATCAAACATACCCAAAATCAAAAAAGTTATTAGAATTACATACGACCACTTTTTCCAAATTTTAATTAAACTGCTCATGCATATCCCCCTTAAATTTATTTATGACAGTTTTACTATTTAATTATACAGATTAATATATATCCTTCTGTGACTTTATTACATATCTATTTAGATACATTTATTATTATCCACGTATCTAATGGAGAATGGGCTTCTATCTTACAACTAGCTATGATATATTTTTTACAATAGCATTTTTATCTTTTCCTATTAAATAAAAACTTTCTTCTATATTTTTAGCTATTATAGTGCAAGGATTCTTATATAGCAAATAAGCACTCCTATCAATAAATAATAAAAAGTTAGAAACTCTATTTTATATAAAGTTTCTAACTTTTTACTTCTAATTCTCACTATATAATTTATTCATTTCCAACATTTAACTTTCCAATATGACTTATTATCATTTGGAAGTAATGCCCCTTATTCTCCATTAAAGTTTTATGATCTCCACTTTCAAGTATTTTGACATCATCAATAACCATAATATTATCCGTATCTCTAATAGTAGAAAGTCTATGAGCAATTAAGAAGCTGGTTCTATTTTTCATTAATCGAACTAAAGCATTTTGAATATCCTTTTCTATCTTAGTATCAACACTACTAGTTGCCTCATCTAAAATAATAATTTTAGAATCCTTATTAATTACACGTGCAATAGAAATTCTTTGCTTTTGTCCTCCTGATAAGTTAACCCTCCTCTACCTAAAAGAGTATTAAAGCCACCTGAAATATTCCCTATAAAAGAAGCTTCTGCTCTTTCCGCTTCCAATTCATACCCTTTTTTATTTAATACTTTTTATTTTATACTATACTATTTAATTTATTCCCTTTGCTAAAAATCCATGAAAAAATGACCCTAATATATCCACATAAATTATTTATCTTCTATACTTTTATGTAAAACTATGTGATATTTACAATTCTATTTACGATATGCTAACCTACTATTATCCATATTGGACACCTCCTTGTATTATAGTTGTAGTCGGCAAACCTACTATAACTTATTAAAATCTATGCAGTTGTCATTTGCTATCTTATCTTTTATAATATACATATTTAAATTAATCCAACTAATACAATTATCAAGAATTATCGCATCACTAGATACCACATTTTCTTTTGATTTTAAAACGCTATCCACATTATCAATATTCCATACTTCAATTTGAAATTCTAAACCTTCAAGCATCTCCAAAATCTTCATCTTTAATCTACCTGAATTAGAAACTGGCTTATCTAAATAAAATATAGCTTTTTTAATTTTATATTCTAATAAAAATTAACCTATTAACTTAATTGCAACTTCAGTTTTATCTATAACTGAATAAGTACCCCTAAGTCCTGCTAAATCCCTTATAGTTTCATCCATAGACTTAATAATTAAAGAATTAGATAAAGCAACCTCTAAAGTTATTATTGTATTAAATCCATCTATATGTACTTCTTCAATATTTGAAAGATTAGTAATTTCCTTAGCCTTTCTTTTTATAAAATCATCATATTTAGATATCCCTCTAACCAATGCAATTCTTTGCCTTTCAGATAACAGATAATGATTGCCTATAAAAGTTGAAGCTCCTTTAATTTTGTATCCTCTATTTAAAAGATACAATAAATCCTCCGCTGCTTCATATAACTTATTTAAATTTTCATTTCTAAATTCTTTTTCATCTGTAGGTACATAACCTCTTCTAGTTATTTTACTCATAATTACTTCCTTATTGATTCCTTAAACATTAATATTTTATTTATTAATATTATTAGACGGATTAGTATTAAAATACATATACCTTTAATATAAAAATAAAAATGTAGTTACCGTATTCTAAAATAAAGTAACTACATTTATCTTTTATAATAAGATTATTATCCTACTAATTTTGTAGTTACTGCATTCTTAGATAAGGTAACTACATTTTTATTTAAGTTATAATTGATTTATTTCTTTATTAATAATCTTTAATCTTTAGCCTATTTCACTTTCAACTGAAGTTCTTGATTTAATTTGTAATTAATATAATATTTTTTGCTAAAAGTCACAAAATATCTTTATGAAGATATTAGCTAAAGAAAAGGTGATTTTATGACTGAAACAGAAAAAGCCTATATTGCTGGAATTATTGATGGTGAAGGTAGTGTAATGCTACAAAGAATACATAAGAATGAACACCCATCCCCTTGTGTATCGATTGCTTCAACAACATTGACTAATATTGCCCCTAGGGTGCTTGTGGGAAGCTTTGCGACCCACTTTCTTTTGGCCCGGGGGTCTTGTGAGGCTCAAAGAGGCCCACTTTCTCTTCATCACCATTAATACTGTGTTAAATTTTACCTAGTATTATACATAAAAATATTGGTCACTCTGTACATTCTTATCTTAGCATTTATAACCATTTACATATATCCGATATGTCGGCAAAAATAATTAAAAAGCGTACTAAATAAATATTTGAACTTGATATGTTTACTTTTAGCATATGGCTCGAGAGGATATAAAGTACGTAAAATGCCATTAGTAGTTCCCTGGAACATTTATATGATAAATCAATTTTATATTAGGCTATGTTTTAAGATACTGTTGATTTTTAATAGCACTGGTGTTTCTGGTTGTCGGTAGCTACTGATTGCTAAAATTTACTTCAATAGAGCAAATCTAGCATGAGCAAGTTTATACTATACTGAATATCTACAGCTTTATATAATAGAACTTTTAACAGAGCTTTATATTAAAGTATTTGGATAATTTCACTAAGATTGTTTTCTTCTATTTTCCTTTGTAAATTTTCAGAAAATAAATCATCTAAATATTTGTCCACCTGAAATGCGGAAAAAATTATCAAATAACTATTTCTTGTTGACAATATACTTTCCCACACTGTATTGGGTTCCAACCAGAGAATCTCATTCTTAGCTTGTAGATCATATTTTCTTTTAATCTCATCTTTATGTATTTTTATAAAATCCCATAGAGCCGCACTGCTAATAGTAGTCTCACCATAAGGTATTCCTATTAAGTCAAAAATCTTTGTCAATGCTTGTTTTTTTAATCCATAATATGAACTCTGTGCATTACAAATATAATCGTCCAAATACTTTGTCGAAATTCCCTTTACTTTACCATTAATAATTAAATCTGCTATCGATGTTTTATGCATTCTATACTGACAATATTTTATTGGGAAAGATGTATTCTCATAGACTTTCTTAAAATTCTCTTCATCACCCCATACTTCAATATGGTTACATATGTATTGCTTTGAGAAACTAATTTTTTTATTGCTAATTAAAATATCACAATTTTTTTTAATAATACCGCACTTGTCATTCAAATGCTTAATAATATCAATGATTTCAATTTCATTCTCATTTATTCGCTTTTTATAATTTTTTAAAATTTTTATTATCTCATCTATTTCAAGTTCATAAATAGCTTTTCCAATACTCCGCATAGTAATTCCTGAAATATTCATGCTTTCTCTAGATAAACTAGTTACAATCTCATTTTCATATGGTTCTGAATTCAATATATCTAATGCAACAAAAGGAATATCAATTCCGCTTAATTGTTTAAAATTTTTCACATCAAATATCACATTGGAAATCATATCATTATAAAACACTGTATTTTGTTTGTCTAAAATTTGCTTTAATTTTTTATCACTATCACTTAATTCATCGTAATCAATTTCTAGCCAATCCCCTTTATATACTTTAATTCCAGCCTCTGGCTCAATAAACCAATCATCCTTATCTAGTTTCACTATTTCTTGCTTTTCACCATCAACTTCAATTATTATTGAATTTTGAGATTTTGTAAGATAATTCTCTAACCCCAATTCCTGGATATAATCTTCAATTGTCTTTTTCTCATCTATTATATTATCTTTTAGATGTAATCTAACGATTGTAAATGAAGGTTTGTCCACTTTCATTATATCATCTGGTATTTCATCTATCCAAGTGACCTGCTTTTTTTCATTCTTAATATAAAGTCTAAAAGATAGCAGTATTCCATTTTCCACTTTAGTATAAACTTCTGCATTTTCTCCTAACAAAAATAACGACAATATTCCAACACCATATTTACCCACTAAACCCTTTTCATTTTTATCTTTACTAGTTTTACCAACAGTTAGAAAGCATTCCCTTACAACTTTAATATCCATTCCTGTTCCATTATCTTCAATTTGTAAATACTCATTTCTTTCACTATCCTTGATTAGTTTTATACTTATAGCTGAATTAACCCCTTTATTCTTACACGCGTCCAATGCATTTTGAAGCAATTCTCTCACAACAACTTGCGTCTTGTCTTGTAATTGATACAATGGTTTTATCAATAATTCAATAATATTATCAGAAATATTAAATTTCAATTTTCCAAAATTCTGACTTAGCACTACATCATTTATAGCTTTATAAAATCTATCATAATAATTTAAATAGAAGCATGTTATGCTAATACTTTTTCCATTTAATAATTCAATTTTCTTCTGCTCTACTCGCTCATCATTAATACTTACAACATAATCCACTATCCATATATGCTTTGCAAATTCCTCTTTTTGTTCTTCTGTCATAATATCAATCATCACTGTCAAAATATCTTTTATATTTCTATCAGAAATACTATATCCGATAAAAATAACTGGATATTCCCAAAACATTGTTAATATTTTTGAATATAAATATTTACTTTTATTGAAGAATCCATCATAATCTTCTTTAGTAATAACAATAGTATCAGGTTTAGTAATACAACCATGAATCTTATACAGATTACTCCTATTCTCTTCCGTATTTTCTCCTCCACATAAAAACCATTCTTGCCCTATCTGAACATCACATCTACCCTTAAAAATAAAATCTTCTAGTAAAGTATCATAATTAGTCGTTATGATCGCTTTAGGATGCGTTTTACTTAATTCCAATATTTCAATCATTTTTTTTCGAATATCTGAGGCACCACTAATATCACATGCAATTTCATCATATAGTTTTGCTTGTTCACTAATTATGAATGAGTCATATTTATCAAATTTTTCTACAATATCATATAACCTTTTTATTATATTTTCTCTAAACTCCTCTACATTTCCAAAATCATACTTTTCTTTATATTTATCAGAATATTGTTTAATAAATTCAGAAATATAATTTCTGAGAAACATTCTATGATTTCCTTTTTCTACTGATTCAGAATCTGCTTGCCTAAAAAAATAATATTCAAGTTCTTGAGCAATTTTTTCATTTTCCTCATTACATGCTTTCTTTATAACATCAAAATTACAGTTTACCTCATTTGATAGTTTATTTAGTAGACCTTCCCAGTTTGGTAATTCCAAATACCTTCTTGATAAACCAGATCCTATAAAAAACATAGGCTTCTTATTTGTTTTTCTCAAAATCCGTTGCATCTCATTTAATTTTTCCTCTATTATGTACATAACTTTCATCCTCTTTTCACTAATTCCAATACCACATTTATTTCACTGATAGTCTTCTTATCAATTTCATACCTTAACTAATAACTTGATTCTTTTTCCATTTTTACAATCTTATGCACTATCTGAAATCTAGGTATTAACTAATTCAATAATTTTTTCTTATTTTTAGATAGTAATTTCATACATATGCCCCTAATATTTGATATCAATATTCTAATTCTTGCTTCCTTTGACAAATGCTTTCTTCGGCATCTTTCTATACAGTGAATCAAGGTTAAAGAGATTACTTTTCTGCTTATAATCATACTTTCTCCAAGTATATTGGTTCTTCTTTCTATGTGTTGAAAGCCAAATATCCTCGTTTTCATAAAAATCATTATCATCTCTTATATCTACATGTAAAAATGAATAGCTATTATTGATATAATTTACGTTAAAACATGTAAATCTCTGCTGCGTAATTTCTTTTTCTGTTATTTTTTCCCCCATTCAAATCCCCCTACATTATATCTTTTAATTAAATTATAACACACTTCCAAATTTTCCACATTAATCAATATTTTAACTTAAAAAGATAAAGATACAGTATTTTACACATAAAAATAACCTATGCTCCTGACTAGTACATAGGTTGTAATATAAAAAAACCTTATTTATGGTAAGGTTCATTATCTTTATTCTAAAATAAATAACCCTCGACAACACATATATGTACTGTCGAGGGTTTCATGGTGGAGGCGATACGTGACCTTTAAAATCCACTATATTTATCTGCTTTTTCAATAAGTTCCTCTCCTAAAGCTCCTCCACTATTATCTTCATTATTTCCCCATGTATAAAATTTATCTGTAATTATACTCGAATCAACTTCTTCGTAAGTATATTCTACTTTTTTAATATTAATAGCTTTAGCAGTTTCCTTAACATATTGGGCATTATCAGGTGAAAACACAACTAAATTATATCCTCTAGTTAATGAACTATTAAAAATAATACCATCGAAACCTATATCAATCAACGAATCTGTAACAGCTTGTGTAAATGAATATACTTGTTCTGGATTAGGTAATGACATTTTTTCCGCAAGCGTCTTTATAAATATAAAATCCTTAATCTCTTCATCACTATGGTAGAAGTTATATATATCAATATCCCTAAAATCTGCAATATTTAATCCAGCTTTAACTTTAAAATTAGCAATAGAAACCAAATGCCCTCTATTAGGTTTAATCTCTGATATAGCTGTTTTTTCATCTAATGCTAAATATAAAAATGCTGTTCCTTTTCTATTTAATCTTCCCTCCATAGCAATATTCGGATTTGGAGCTCCTATTTGTTTTTCTCTGTATGGCAAAACTTTTTTCTTCATTAATTCTGGATACTCTGCCTCTTCATACATATTCTTATCTACGCCTACCCTTGCTCTATAAAATAACCTTTCACCATTAGTTCTTATAACTAACTTCTTCGCATATGCTTTTATTCTATTAGTAATCATCCTAGATATTATATATGGATTATAATATTCCATCATATATTCTATATCTTCTCTCTCATCCTTTAGTGGTGTAAAATACCACCCTCTATCACCACATGCTTCCCTATAGTAAAGGGATACTCCCTTGCCATAATCATCACAATTAGGAACTATCTTGCTATATTTATCATCATAATCACATTCTACTGCTTTAGGAATTATAATGTTTAATATCTCATTTTCTTCTTTTAATATTTCTTCAACACTATCTCCTCCAACGTTAGAATTATAATCACTTTCTGAATAATAATATCTAATTAAAGCTTTAATTAACAATTTAAAGTCAGCATCTTCTGAAATATTTATTGTCATATTAGTTTTTTCACAAAAAGAGCATTTGTTTTCTATGCCTCTTTCATCTATTAATCTTTTTAGTGACCTATGCTTAACACATTCGTTACAAATATAATATACCATTTAACTCTCCAACCTCTAAATTAATAATAATTTTACACTACTTTCATTGTAATATTAACTCTATATATTGTAAATTTTAATATTTATTACATTGTTAACCTAACTAACTTTTATATAAAAACTTCCACTATATCTTTCATATAAAGCATATCTTCTAATTTTACTTACAACCTCTATACCTTGATTATTTTTAAACAAAGAAAAAGACACATTGAATATGACTTCAATGTGTTCCTTATAAATAATTACGCTTTTTACGAAGCTTTGGATAAACTTTTTACATTCTGGGATATTTCTACTCATTACATAACCACTAAAGTTATTTAGTAAATTTCTAACATCTCTTTCTGTTACTACTTGAGTTATTTCATCTGATTTTAACTCTGATAGCTTGAATTCTAGTTCTGATTTTCTATTTTTTAGCTCATCCATCTTTACTTTGAATTCTTCTTGCATAAATCCACTTGCTATTGCAGTAACAATATTATTTATTTGAGAGTCTATCTCTTTTATCTCTTTGTTTATTACTTCCATCTTTTCTTCTTCAACTTTGTTTTTCTTTTGAAGGTTCTTATTAATTCCTTCTACTAAGTGTGGTATTGCTTTATCATTAAATATCCTTCTTTCAAGTTCTGATAACACATACTCTTCTATGTATTCCTTTCTTATCTCCTTATTATCACATACTTTAGAACTTGTTAATCTTCTATAGGAACATCTATAAGAAACATACATTGGTTTATTCTTACCTTGTCTCCTATTTCCTTGATAATGCCTTCCACAACATCCACATCTAATTAAGCCTGCAAGTAAATAATTCTCTTTTGCTTTATTAGTACCAGGAGCTCTCCTTTTTGCTTTTAATACTTCTTGTGCTTTTTCAAAAGTATCCTTTGAGATTATTTGTGGCATACCTCCTTCTATTCTTATTATTTCACTTTCATCTTTATATGCATGACTATTTCTTTTTCCAAAAGCGTCTTTCTTTGCACTCTTATTATATACATATACTCCAGTATACTTTTCATTCGTTAGAATACTATGGATACTATTAGCTCTAAAAATTGTTCCTAGTTTAGTTTTAAAACCTCTTTCATTAAGTTCATTTACCATTTCACTTTGAGAATAACCTGTAGTATACATATCAAAAATTAATCTTACGCTTTCAGCCTCTCTTTCATTTATAATATATTTCTTTTCTGAATTAACATCATATCCCAATGGAGGCATCCCTCCTGTATGTTTACATTGATAAGCATTTTCTTTAAGACCTTTCATAGTTTCTCTTGCTAAATTCTTAGAATAATATTCTGCCATTCCTTCTATTACAGACTCAAGTATTACACTTTCAGGACTATCATCTAACTGTTCTGTTACACTTATCAATCTAACTCCACATTGCTTTAATTTTCTTTTATATAATGCACTGTCATATTTATCTCTAGAGAATCTATCCAATTTATGGACTATAACTACTTCAAATAATCCTTTTTCAGCATCCCTTATCATTCTAAGAAATTCACTTCTTTTGCTACTATTAGTACCAGACTTTGCTTTATCAGCATAATTACCAACTAACTCGTGGTCATTTTTTCTTGCAAAATCTTCTACAGCCCGCAACTGTGCATCTATTGACTCCTCCCTCTGGTTATTACTAGAAAATCTTCCGTAAAACACGGCTCTCGCCATAAACCAATCACCTCTTTAAGTACTCTTATTTTCTGAATACTTCAAGGTAAGAATATCTATTAATAATTTATAATTAATACTATGTAAAACTTCATCATCAGTATCTTTAATTATTTCTATTGAATCTCTAGTGTAATTTTTCTCATAAAGTTTCTTTCTTGATATTGTTGTTTTAGTATACTCCATAAATAGATATTCCTCCCTTGTATTCATTATTATGATATATACTTATTAAT